>CAZNXK010000048.1:0-15573 GCA_964576835.1 uncultured Treponemataceae bacterium
TGTGCGCGCTCGAGGCGCGGCACGGGCTGGGCGTGAGGCCTGACCGAGGTGCGCGTCCGAAGGCGCTGCGGCTTTGCGGGGGGGAGCTTGGCTCAGGTGTGCGCGCTCGAGGCGCGGCACGGGCTGGGCGTGAGGCCTGACCGAGGTGCGCGCCCGAAGGCGCTGCGGCTTTGTGGGGGGGAGCTTGGCTCAGGTGTGCGCGCTTGAGGCGCGGCACGGCAAGACAATTCCTTGGGGTATGCGGAGCGAAGCGTCACCTGGCGAACGCGTTGGCCACCCGCGGTTCCGCTACCGCGGAACTGCGATGTCCCGGTTTTGACAGGAGGTCAAAACCGGGACTAGTCTTGCTCGCAGGCTCGAAAGATGCTAGACTTCCGCTGTCGTAATCCATGAAAAGCGTAGGCGGAGGGCCGCATGGTCGAGAGGGATGCTTTACTGCAGCTAGTGACGTTCCAACTCAGCGAAGAGATGTACGGTATCGACATCATGGAAGTCAAGGAAATAGTCACACTCCAGGAAATACGGACGATACCCAACGCGCCATCGTTTGTAGAAGGCCTCTATAACCTGCGTGGAGAGATTATCCCGATAATCAACCTCCACAAGCGCTTCCATCTCAGGCGGGCACAGCTTGGAGACGATGAAACCCTGTTGTCGGGCTTCATCATCCTTGACGTCGGCGGCATGAAGCTTGGCGTTATAATAGACAAAGTCGAGCGCGTTATTTCTATTGACTACAAAGATATACAACCTCCGCCGCAGATGATTGCCGGTATCGGGGCAGAGTATATACAGGGTGTCGTCAACCAGAAGAACGGCTACCTCATCATTCTCGATATCAGGAAGCTGTTCAATGCCAAGGAACTTCAAAAAATCGAAGAGATCCGGAAGTAGGCTCTGTATTCATGGAAATTCCCGCTCGTAGTTCGTATATCCGCCGGAAGGATATGGATTCGGTCCTCAACTGCCTCGTCACGGACCGACTCGGTCCCGGTGAATTTACCGATAAATTCCTAAAAATCGCAAGGGAACGGCTCGGTTTCGAATATGGAATCGCCCTCAGGAGCACGATGGTGGCGCTCGAGGTGGCTCTGGATTGCCTCGGAATGATACCGGGCGATTCCATCGCGCTATCCGCCTTGTCTCCCGCCTGGGCTTTCAAGGTGGTAACGGCACGGGGCCTGGTGCCGGTATGGCTCGATGTCGATACGGCCAGCGCTTCGCTGTCGGCACTGTCCTTGGAGCGTCTTGCTGCCGAACCGGTCAAAGCCCTGTTCCTGGCCGAACCCTGGGGCATCATGCCGGACCCGGCGATACTTGCCGACCTCGGAATACCCGTTATCGAGGATGCTACCTATTCCATCGGCGCGAGCACGGGAGAAGCCAAGGCAGGTTTCCTCGGTGCCCTTGCCATCATGGGGCTCGAACACGCGTGCTCCATCACCGCTGGCGGCGGAGCGTTGTTGTTCGCGCCCGCCAGGCGAGAAGCCCAGGCGCTACGGAACGTCTCTGAAGATCTCCTCGACGAAGAGCGGATGGGCGACATGAATGCCGCGCTTGCGCTGTCACAGGTCAGGGACATCGAGAGGTTCCTTGAAAAGAGGCGCGAGCTCGCAGACCTTTATGCCCAGTCGCTGGCGAGGTCGCATAAGAGACCGTTGGCATCAACCTGCGATTGCGAGCCGTCCCACTTCGGCTGCGTCGTCGTCCTTGAATCGGGGATAAAGGATGTCCGGGCCTATGCCAAAAAGAAGGACGTCGATACTGTCATGGCCTTCGATGGTACCTGCTCGGCCCACGGGGTCGTGCCCGAAGGGCTGTGCCCACTCGCCGCTTCACTCGTCAATCGCACCGTCGCGTTCCCCCTCAACCAGCGGATCGGGAAAAGCGCAGCTCAGAAGATCGCCAAGGTATTAGCTACCTTGCCGTAGTCGGGAGGGACGCCTTGAACGCGACTCGCGGCCACGTGGCCATTTTAGTCAACATCCTCAAGGACGATGCGGAGCGCTTGTCAAGGGTGATGGAATCAACCCTGTCCGCTTCTGGCTGGATATGTTCCCTCATACCGTTCGGGCAAATACGGGGAGCAGTTTCCCCCATCGAGGATGCCGATATTCTCGTGAGCCTGGGAGGCGACGGAACGGTGCTGTATGCCGCACGCGTGGCGGCTCCGTTCGGCGTTCCCATACTGCCAATCAATCTTGGAACCCTGGGTTTCATAGCCTGGGTCAAGCGCGATGAATGGCAGGTGCGATTCGATGAAGCTGTTTCCGGGCGGCTCGCAATATCGGAGCGGTTCATGCTCGACATCTCGGTCGAGAGGGAAGGCAAGCTGGTGGCCGGTTTCAGCGCCCTCAACGATGGCGTTGTTTCGGGTGCCGGTCCCGCCAAGATCGTGACGCAGAGTATTTTCATCAACGGGTCGCCATTGGGGCGATACCGCTCGGACGGGTTGATAGTGTCGACGCCGACCGGTTCCACGGCATATTCCCTGGCGGCCGGCGGTCCGGTACTCGATCCCGACATGGAAGCGATGACCTTCACGCCAATTTCGCCGTTCACCCTGTCTAACCGTCCTTTCGTCATGCCTGGCGGCGAGACGATAGAGCTGTTCGTCGAGCCGGGCCAGCGGGAGAATACCATGTTGACCGTCGACGGCCAGGATTTCTTCGACCTGGAAGAGGGTGACCGGGTGTTCTTCCGGCGCTCGGCTTTCAAGGCACGGCTCTTCCGCGGGGAACGCGGTGCCTTCTTCCAGGTCCTGAGATCGAAGCTCAACTGGTCCGGAGGCCCTGATGCTTGAAGAACTGTCCATCAGGGATTTTGCCATAATCGACAGGCTGTCGGTGCGTTTCGAGCGCGGACTCAATCTGCTCACCGGCGAGACTGGTGCCGGCAAATCGATACTGATCGGTGCCATGGGCTTCATCCTGGGCGCCAAGGCGGATACGGGCATAATCCGGGCGGGTACCGACGAGACGCTTGTCACCGGTGTCGTCACGGTAGATGACAACCATGATGCACAGGCCTGGATCGCCGAGCATGGCATCGAAGCCGAGGATGGATCGGTCATAATCCGGCGTGGCCTGAAGCGGAACGGGCGTGGCGCGATGTATATCCAGAACGTGCCCGTCACCAGGCAGGACCTGGAAGATTTCTCGTCGGCGCTTGTCGAAGTCCATGGCCAGCGCGAGGGGCACGCCCTGCTCAGGAAAGACCGCCATCGTGCGCTGGTGGATCGCTTCGCCGGGCTCGAGGCAGACATGGCGGCTTACGGGAGCCTGTATTCCGAGCTCGGTTCGAGGCGCAAGGCTCTGGAAACGATGGCGAGCTCGGAAGTCGAACGCACCCGTGAGATCGAACTCCTGCGATTCGCGGTCGAAGAGATAGACGCGGCAGTTCCGCGCCTTGGCGAGGAAGACGAGCTGGCCGACGAGGAGCGGCGTCTGTCGCAGCACGAAAAACTTTTCGCCGCCGTTGCGCAGTCGCGCGAGCTCCTGGGCGATACAGACGGGGCGATAGCCAGGATCAGGAAGGCCCGCGCACAGCTCGAGGCAGCCGGTGCCATCGACCAGAAGCTGGCCGACACGTCCCGCCGTCTCGACGACGCTTACTACGAAATCGAAGACCTGGGCGAGTTTCTGTCTTCCTACTCCGACCACCTGCTTTTCGATCCGGGCAGGCTCGAGGAAATCGAGTCGAGGCTGGCGACACTGCAGAAACTCAAGCGCAAATACGGGCCAGACCTGGTGCAGGTCATCGCTTACCGTACGGAAGCGGCGGAAAAGCTGGCCGGACTCGAGAACTGGGAAGAGGACAGGGCGGGACTCGAAAAGCAGGTTGCTGAACTCGAAACCGCGGTTTTTGCCCGGGCGGAGAAACTGACCGCCGCTCGAATGGCTGCCGGACTCAAGCTGGAGGAGTCGGTGCGCGCCATCATCTCGACTCTCGGCATGCCGAACGCCCGCTTCGTCATCCGCATCGAGCGGATACCTCCTTTAAACGGCAAGATCGTCGTAGGTCCGACCGGCGCCGATGACCTCGAATTCTACGTTTCAGCCAACAAGGGAGAACCCTTGAGGCCCTTGGCGGAGGTGGCCTCGGGCGGAGAGCTGTCGCGCGTCATGCTGGCGTTGAAGACTGCTCTGGCCGAGGATGCCGGCGCCCCGACCATGGTGTTCGACGAAATCGATACGGGTATCGGCGGAGAGGTGGCTCTTGGCGTGGGACTCCATCTGGCGGGCTTGGCAAAGTCCAGGCAGGTCCTCTGCATTACCCATCTCGCCTCGATAGCCGCACGCGCCGATAATCATCTTATGGTAGAGAAGCGTGTCGAAGGCGAGCGGACCGTGACCAGGGTCTCACGGCTCGCAGGCGACGATCGCGTCAGGGAGATAGCCAGGATGCTGTCCGGCGATCCACTGTCACGGGCATCGCTCGACCATGCGGCCGATCTGGTGGCCAAGCTCGGTAGCTCACGAGGGACATGATGTCGAAAATAACGCAAGAACAACGGAACCGGTACGCAGCCAAAGTCAAGGAATACAAGGCCTCGATAGACGCCATCCTTGGCAAGGAGCAATCGCTTTTAAACCTGCTCAAGCAACCAGGCGGCCAGGGTGCCGGGTATGCGCGCATCAAGCTTGCCGGCGAGACGCTCGCGCTGACGTCCTACCATGTCCTGATAAACAGCCTTTCGCTTTCCCTGCTCGGCATCAAGAACGAGGATGCCCTGGCCGAAGCCAGGAAAAGCATCGGACGCAGCATCAAGTATCTCGAGGATATCGTTACCGGATTCGTCGATGCCGCATTTTCGGAATACGAAACCAACCTCGCGGAAATAGCGGAAGTCTCCTACGAAGAACGCTACGCGCTCCTTCGCAAGATAGGCTTTGCGATACGGGAAATCGAGGAAGGTTACGGAGCCAACTCCAAGTGGAAATGGTCATTTGTCGAGATGTGGGGAAAGCTGGCGACCGTCGCCAAAAACAGTCTCGACCTGAAGCGCGCATTTCTGGACATGGATCTCGTCTCGCCGAACAGGATGATCGTTCTGTCGTACATCGGGTTCATCAAAAAACTGCTCCAGACCACGGCCGACCGTTACCGGGAGAAATACGAAGTATCGTCCATGAAGATGGACGACTTCAAGCAGGCGATACTGTTCCTAAACGCGCTCAGGCGGATACATGTCGTTTTCGCAGAACGGAACGAGGCCGACGAGCTCAAGAAAAAAATAGAAATATGGTCGGCGAAGCTCGAGAACGACATCAAAAAGAGAGAAGAGGAATCCAGGAAACGCTGAGCCCGTCCGCCGCGCTGACAGGGCGGAGACAGGCCACTCTACCGCCTGTCGGCGAGTTCGTGCAGCGCGTCGTGCGGAAGAAGCTCTCCCATAGTCGTATCGACGACGCGCCCGTCGGCTCCCCCGAACCGTATGGGAAATTCCGGTCCGACGAACTCGCTGATGAACTGTCTGCATGCGCCGCAGGGGCTGACGGGGTAGCCGGCATCGGGGCACGATACGGCGATGGCCCTGAATTTTGTCTTGCCCTGGGCAATCGCGGAAACCAGGGCGGAACGTTCGGCGCATATGGCGAGTCCATAGGACCGATTTTCCACGTTCGCCGCCGTCACTACCGAGCCATCCTCGCATAGCAGGGCCGCGCCTACCCTGAACCTTGAATAGGGCGAGTATGACCTTTCCGCCGCTTTCGTTGCCAGTTCGAATAGCTCGGTGCTGTCCATGTGTAGCTGCTTTCTCCCACGGCTGGCCGTGACCTAGACGACGACCCGCTTCATTTTTACGGAATGGGATGATACTATATCCCATCTGGAGTCAAACGCCAATCGGCAAGATCGCGGGGGCAGCATGAGCGATGGGAAGGGACGGCGGGCCATTGTCGCCGTTCTCACAATAGTCGTTATGATCCTCGCGTATTTTTTCGTTTGCGCAGAGCCGCTTACAACGGAATTGTCAGCTGTTCCCAGGTGGCGTGTCGACATCGCCGCGACCGCAGGCAGCAAGCTCCCCGCTGACAAAAGCGCCGATGACCTTTTGTCGTATTCAACGGATTCCCGCCATGGCTATTTCTGGCCTGACGGCCGGATAGCCTTCATGGCCGATGTTCCCGCCGCAATCTCCGACAAGTCATACGTGATATCCGCCCGGGACGGGACGGGGTCGGTCCTCAAGGTTCCAGGGGTATCAGCGGAACTGCCAATCGCATCCTCACTGCCATTCTTCGCTTCCGGCAAACTATACTCAGCCGAGGCGGACGGGACGGGTTTCGCCGCCTGGGACGAGGCGGGGCTCAAACTGTGGTCGTACACGTTTCCCTGCCAGTTGAGCGCATTCTCCGCCGGTGGTGCGCTGGCTGTCGGCGGCACCGTCGATGGCTGGCTCGAGGGCGTCACGACGGACGGCAGGAAAGCATTCTCAATCGCGCCTGGCGGGTCCAGGCTCCCGGTCATACTTGGTCTCGGCGTTTCACGGTCGGGTGACTGGATAGCAGCCATATCGGGGATCGATCGCCAGCGCCTCGTAGTGCTCGGCAGGGGGGGCACCGATTTCCGCGTGACGAGCCATCGCTACCTCGATTCGGATTATCGTGAACCGGTCAGGGTCATCATGATGAGCGATGACCGCCATGTGCTGTACAGGCGTCCCGATGGCATTGGTATCTGGTCGGTCGACGGCAAGGTCGACGAAGTGCTTCCCGTCAAGGCGGATGATTTCGATATCCATTTGGACGAGGAGCGGGGCATTGCGTACCTTGTCGCGCGGCGCGGACACAAATCCGAAATCATCGTCTTCCGCCTCCCCGCGACGCTGCTTGGGCGCATCTCCCTGCCTGATTCGAGCGAGTTTGTACGGTTCGTCGGTTCTTCCGCCTATGTTGGCGACAAGGCATGGCTTGCCAGGTTCGATTTCGTGGAGGACTAGCGTGCGCCGATCAACCATCGCGGCCTTGGCCATTTCGACTGCCGCCATTTTCGCCGCAACCGCTTTCGACTGGCCGATCGACGGCGGGAAGTTCAGGTTCGGCTTCGGGACGCCCCGCGGAGGTTTCCTCCGGGGCATGGAATTCGGTTCGGACGATGGACTCGTCCGCGCGGCGGACGATGGAGAACTTGCCTTCGTCTCCGATGGCCTGCGGCTTCCAGGCGGCTATCCCCTGTCGGGAAATTCGATTCTGGTCCTTGCGCACGTCTCCGAAATGTCGACGATTTACGTCGGCATGGAGCGAGGATCGATTTCCTCATATCTCAAGAATGTCCGGCGGGGTGATGTGCTCGGCCGCTCGCCTGAAATCAAGGTCGGCCGCGGAACCAGCGTCTACGCCTTCGATGCCAAGCAGCGGCGCTACATCAATCCGCTGATAATCATGCCCGCCCAGCCAGACAGCAAGCCCCCGGTGATCAAGTCCGCCGCGCTGTCCGCGGACGGGGCCGAAACTGCTATGGACCAATCGGCCTCGGTCAGGCAAGGCTCGTACGACCTGCTCCTCGACTCGTATGACGCCTCCCCCACGGGGGCTCCAAGCGCCCCGTATGACATCCGCGTCATCATAGACGGCTCGGAGCGCGCCCGCGTCGTCTACGACGCAGCCTGGGCTTCTGGCGGCGTGTCATCGCTCTTCGGCACAAAGAGCATCATCGAGAAATCATATGTGACGAACGATGGACGGATCAGGTTCGGTCCCTATGCCTTCGCGCGGGGCCGGGTCATTGTTGCTGTCATAGTATCTGATTATGCAGGCAACAGGCGGGAGCAGAGCTATTCAATCACGGTCCGTTGATGCGGTACTGAGGACATTCTCGACCAGGGCGGATCCCAAAGGGAGACCGGAGGCGACCCGCGAGCTGCCGTGTCCGCTGTGCGGGTCCAGCCGCGCGGGCAAGCCCTGGAAAG
This sequence comes from uncultured Treponemataceae bacterium, assembly GCA_964576835.1. GTDB lineage: Bacteria > Spirochaetota > Spirochaetia > Treponematales > UBA12059 > SZUA-370. Next base: position 7,916 of record CAZNXK010000048.1, read on the forward strand.
CGGAAGGCGTGGCGTTCACGCGCTGCCTCGAATGCGGGCTCAGGCGCCAGGATCCGCAACCCCTTCCTGAAGCGATAGTCGCACGGTACGGCGACGATTACCTTGCATACGAAACGGCACGTCATATCGAATACCGTTCGATAGCGTTGCAGAGCCTGGGCGAGGCCGGCCTCCGTCCCGGCGACGCAACGGCAACGGTCACCGGGCGGCGTTCGATGCTGGAAGTTGGATGCGCGACGGGCGCTCTGTTGTCCGCCTTCGCGCAGGCTGGCTGGGACGCGAAGGGCGTAGAGGCCGGGCCTTCGATGGCCGCCTATGCGCGTTCGAACTTCGACCTGGATGTCATCGCAGGGACCATCGAGACGGCTGCCTTGAGCGGTGATGCTTTCGACGCCGTGGTGGCGACCCACCTCATCGAGCACCTCAACGATCCGCGATCCTTCCTCCGGGAGGTGCGCAGGGTCATGAGGAAGGACGGGCGGATGTATCTCGTGACGCCCAACGCCGACGGACTGCAGGCACGACTCATGGCTTCCAGATGGAGAAGCGCCATACGCGACCATCTCTACCTGTTTTCTGCACGGACCCTGCGGGCTATGCTCGCTTCGGAAGGATTTGCGGTCGAGTACCTCGGCACCTGGGGCGGCTGGCCGGCCGGCATGCGCCCGGGCTCTTTCAAGAAACCCGTCGACGCGGCGGCCAAGCGGCTGGGCTGGGGCGACGTGATGGTGCTTCGAGCCAGACTCGAACAGCCGGCATGAAGGGAGACAACATGGAAACCTGCCAGAAAGTCCTGTCCGTCGACGCGTCCACCGGATTCTACCGCATGAAGCGCTATCCGCTCCGCGATTACTTCGGCCCGGTAGACCTCGGGCTCCATCTTTCAGGACGCGCCCAGTGCCTCAACATCGGCACCGGCCTGTTTGCCGGCTCCATACTGCCTGGCTCGAACAGGCTGTCCGTCAACGGCTTCTCTTCGTGCTGGCGCGGCTTCTATGTCTCGAGCATGGGAGGGGGGGGGCTGGTCTTCGACAACCTCGGCATCAACATGGTGTCCCTGGTCGGCAAGGCACCCGTGCCTTCGATCCTGTACCTCAACCGCGAGCATGGCGAGGAAGTGGAAGTCGAGATCCTTCCTGTCGACCACCGCGCGGTCTGGGCCGGCGGCGGGGAGAGGACCGGAGCGTACGCCATGCTCGACGAGGCGCTTTCCCGCTTCGGGGGGAGATATTCCGGCGAGTACCGCGCCCTCGCCGTGGGGCCCGCGGCCGAGGCTACCGATTTCGGCGGCATCCTCTCCGCGCCGGTCGCGGACGGCAAGGCGACTGATGTGGACACCTGGGCAGGCCGAGGCGGCATGGGCTCGACCATGTTCACCGACCACGGCATAGCGGCCGTCATTTTCGGCGGCACCGTAGTCGACGAGGACTTCCGCGACCGAAAGGTGGCGGACGCCTGGTTCGAGGACAAGTACAAGAAGAACCTTGCCGTCAAGGATTTCGAGGCAACAACCAAATACCGCTTCGATCCAAAGTTCGAGACGGGCGGTACGCTGGGCGTAAACTACGCGACCGTCGGAGGCCGTTTCATCGCGCTCAACTACAGGAGCGTCGGATGGACAGAGGCGGAGCGGCTGGACATACACCGGCGGCTCGTGACCGAGCACTACCTCAAACAGTTCAACGAGGAGACGATAGCGACGAAGAGCCAGTCAACCTGCGGGGAGCCATGCTCGGCGGTCTGCAAGAAGATGCGCGGCGAATACAAGAAGGATTACGAGCCGTACCAGGCGCTCGGTCCACTCTGCGGCATCTTCGACCAGCGCGCTGCCGAGCTTCTCAACCGGGCTTCCGATTCCGCGGGTTTCGACGCCATATCCGTCGGGGGCGTCGTCGCCTGGCTTATGGACTGCCTCGATTCCGGCACCCTGAGTACTGAAAACCTCGGCGTGACGCGGAAGCCGCGCTGGGATCTCGGGCGTTTCGATGTGGCCGCGGATTCACTGCATAACGCCGAGCTCGGTGTCGAGCTTCTCGATTCAATCGTAGGTAGGCGCGGCATTGTCGATTTCTCGGAAGGCGCGAGGAAGTGGGGAAGGCGGGTCAGGTCCGCAAGCGGCGTCCGCGTACTCGACAGGTTCGTCTATACCGCCCATGGCCGCAAGGGCTGGATGGTGCCCAACCAGTACTGGACGCCTGGCGTGCTCGCCCCGATGGCCATCATGGGCAAATACTACATGCATTACGGCACTGATTTCTTGCCGCCAAGGAAGCTCGGTCGCGCGTGCGCCGAGCGGCTCAAGAAAGAACTGGTGATGGACAACGCCGGCATCTGCCGGTTCCACCGGGGCTGGGCCGAGGATATGGTGCCCGAAGCCATGGAAGCGCTGTACGGCTGCCGTGACGCGTATCTCCGGTCGGTCACCGTAGCGGCGAGCCGCATAAACAGCCGCAATGCCGGGGTCTATTGGGAAAGCGCCCTCGATGTTGAGTTCGTACGTTCGTTCCTGAAGCGGGTCCGTGATGTCGATGGCTCGACCGATCCCGAACTGGCCATGTGGATAGCCGCCTTCGACGCCGATCCGGCCGCGGCCGCCCTCGATTTCTGGTTCGAGGTCCGCAAGGGCATCGACGAATCCCTGAGGGATTTCCTGTGAACGACGAAGGCCCGGTTCCTCAAGGCGCCCTGTCCCCTCGGCCACCCGCCCGTGACGAAATTCCGGGGAGCACCGCGTACATTGCTGCGGTGTCCGCCGCCGTCACGGGCGTCAGGGAGCGCATGGCCGCTGCCTGTGGACGCTCGGGACGGCGCGCCGACGCGGTCGAGCTTCTAGCCGTTACCAAGTTCAACCCGGCCGAGGCAGTCCTGGCGGCGTACGCGGCGGGGGTACGGTCATTCGGGGAGAACCGCGTCCAGGAAGCCGACGCGAAATTCGGCTCGCTCGCGGGCGCCATTCCCGGCGCGACGCTCCACTTCCTTGGCCACCTGCAGGGCAACAAGGCCAGGAAGGCGGCCACGCTCTTCGACTGCGTGCAGTCCGTCGATTCCGCCGCGATAGCAGTGGAACTTTCCCGTCGCGCCGTGGAAGCCGGCCGGACGCTCGACCTGCTGTTCGAGCTGCACACCGGCGAGGAATCGAAGAGCGGATTCGCAAAGCCTGACGAACTGTTCCGTGCCATCGAGGTCGTCGCTGTCCTGCCTGCCCTCGTTATCCGCGGGCTCATGACGATGGCTCCCTACACCGACGATGTAGCCGCAATCCGCGCATCGTTCCGTTCATGCGCCGGCGCTTTCGGGAAAGCGAGGCATCTTTTCGCCCTGCCATCGTTCGATACCCTGTCGATGGGCATGACCAACGACCTCGAACTCGCCATCGAGGAAGGATCGACGATGGTGCGCGTCGGGACGGCCATATTCGGAAGCAGGTCCTACCCGTGAGGCTTCTGCGCGCGACCGCGGCCCTGGCTATGGTCCTGGCCGCAGCCCCCGTCGCCTGGCCGCAGGCGGGCACCGCCGCCCCGAGCGCTGTAAGCGCCTTGCCGGAGCCATACCGCAAGGACGAGTTTCCCTCCTGGCTCTCGGGCGCGCGCCGCTTCGAGATCATCAGCCTCGGCGCCTTCCCGATACTCCTCTTTTACACGAGGCTGGCCTTCGACCTGCGGCGTTACGTGAACTACGGTTTCGAGTCGACCTATGCCCCGTGGCCGTTCAGGAACGAGAATTCGTACGAACCAAGCGACGACGAGCAGGTACTGAGCATCCTCACGGCTGCTGGCCTGTCGCTCGCCTTCGGGACGGTTGACGCCCTGCTCATGCTGCGCTTCGACTCGCGCTGAAAACAGCCATGTTGCCCCGGTACTTCACAGGCTGGACTGCCCCGCGCTACTATGCGGGTAATGCACGCAACCACGAACCTGCCCGCCGCGACTGTCCTGGCCGTCGATGTCGGCGGCACCAATACCAGCTGCGCCATCGTCATGGTCGGCGGCGGATCGTTCGAGACGTGTTTCGAGCGCCGCTATTCCACCAAGGCCGAACCCTCGCTCGTCGCGCCGCTCGGCCGCTTCATCGACGAGGCCGCCGCCGCCGGAGTCCCGTCACCCGGGCTGCTGTGCGTCAGCGGAGCGGGACCTGTCGTCGGCCGATCAATAACGCTGACCAACGCTCCATGGGGAATAAAAGGCGACGACCTCGAGTCCCGCTTCGGCATGCCAACCTTCGTCATCAACGATTTCAGCGCAATAGCGTGGGGAATACTCCTCCTCGATCCCGCAAACCCCGAGGAACTCGTGCAGCTGCGCTCCCCGGACGGCAAGGCGGCGGCGCCATCGGCCGACGGACCCGTCGTCGTTATTGGAGCCGGAACCGGCCTCGGCTTCGGCTTCGTGCTCCGCGACGGCGGCGCGACGCGGGTATATCCATCCGAAGGCGGCCATGTCTGCCTGCCGGTCTATGACGACGAGTCGCGCGCATTCTCCCGCTGGCTTGAGAATCGCTACGGATTCGCGGCGGGCGCCGAGGCCGGCGTCTCCGGGCAGGGCATCGGCCACATCTTCGAGTTCATGGTTTCAGTTTCAACATCGCAGTCGGCAGCGGTGAGTCGCATCCTGGGGACGCCGGATCACCAGAGGCCGGCAGGCATCGCCGAGGCGGCGTCCGCCGGCGACGAGCTGTGCCGCCGTGCCATGGCGATGTTCGTCAGGCTCTACGCCCGCGTGGCCGCAGACGCCGCGGCGACCTTCATCCCTTCGGGCGGCATATACCTGGCCGGAGGCATCGCCTCCAAGAACCTGGGCTTCTTTACAGAAGGCGACCGATTCATGGAAAACTTCGGCCTGGGCTACCGGGCGCACATCCGGGAGATCGCGGCCCGCACGCCTGTATTCGTCGTCAGGGATTACGCCATATCGATATACGGAGCGGCCAACGCGGCCGCCACCATGATGGGAGAGCGCTAGCTGCCATGGGAGCAGGGCCAAACCCCGCGTTGCTCGCCGACATGCGTGCCAAGGGCATCGACGTAGACCTCACCCTCTCGATACTCGGCGAGCTGAACGCCGGAAGGTTTGACGGGTTCACGGCAGTCGAAGTCGCCGGCGTGCCGCCTGTCGATGGAACGTCCATAGTTCCAGTCGGCGATTCCATGCGGTTCTCGCTGCTAGCCACCGAAGCGCGTAAGCGTCTGGCTTCGGTCGGGCTCGACCTGCCACGGGCTTCCGTCAGCGCGGACGGCATGGCGCGGTTCGAACGGGCCGCACTTGTCGACCTTGGAGAGCGGCTGTACGGCATGACAGCCTGGGGCGTGCTCAACGGTGGCTCGGCGACAAGCTACGCCGACCGCAAGAAGAACGATTCCCTGGGCCCGGGTGTCTTCGACGCGGTGCGTGACGGCTTTGAACTGCTGTCGCCGCTGTGCGAAGGAAGGCCAAAAGGCGCGACGCCCGCCTACATCAATCCCGACGGGAGCCCCGGGGAGAGTTTCCTCATGCTGAAGATGCGCGCCGCCCTCCTGCGCGCCGTCCGCTGCGTTGAACGCTTCGGCAGGCCGGACAGGCAGGTGCTGCCGTTCTTCCAGATGACGAGCGACGGAACGGACGCGCAGCTCGCACAGGCGTACGCGGAGTACGCCAGACATCCGTGGATAGCGCCGCTTATCGCCTTGAGCGGCACCGACCCGACGAAGCCGCGCTCCGCGAAACAACCCTTGCTCGCCGCTTTCACGCACTCCAGCGAAGGCAAACCGCGCCGTATCTTCGACCGGGCTTACGGCAAGCCGGACAGCGCCATCGCCCTGCCAGGCGGACACGGACAGGGCTTCACGTTCATGGCCGACCTCTACCGCGGCCTGCTTGCCGACGGCTACCGCTACGTCTGGCTTGGCAACGTCGACAATATAGGATACTTCCCCGACGCGGCCCAGCTCGCGGTGATGGCGTTGTCCGGAGCCCGGGCAGCCTTCGAGTTCGCGTACCGGACGCCCGTCGACGTCAAGGGCGGCATCCTCGTGACGACGAAGGCGGGAAGGCGGACGGTAGCCGACATCGGGCAGGCAATTTCCTTCTCACGGGTGTTGGAACTCGAGGCGGCCGGAGAAAAGGTGCTGTTCAACTGCGCGACCGGGCTCTTCGACCTTGCAAGCCTCGTGCCCCGCCTCGACGAGATAGCCAGTGGCTTGCCCGTACGCATATCCGACCAGGACAAGGACGCTGGCAGGTACAGCCAGGCCGAGCAGTCGACCTGGGAAGTCGTCGGCCTGATCGAAAAGCCGCTCGGATTCGCGGTGGAGAAAGGCGAGCGTTTCATAGCCGCCAAGCTGCTCGCCGAAACGATTCTCGCCAGCGGAGCTGTCGCCGCCAGCGGAGCTGTCGCCGCTAGCGCGGAAACCTCCCGCCTGCCTGCCGACGTAGCGGCGACCGCGAGGATGATGTCGGAAGGCCTCTACTCGGTGCTCGGGCAGCAATGCGGGCTGCGGCTGATTGACGGACGGTGGCAGCCGGCATAGGAGCTAGCACCGCCGTCGTTCACGGCAACGCTATCGCCAGCACTTCTTCCATACGCTCGACGGGGTGGAACGTGATGCCCTTCTTGACGTGCTCCGGAATCTCGTCCAGGTCCTTCTCGTTGCCCTTGGGTATGATGATGTCGCGGATCTTGTTGCGCTTGGCGGCGACGGTTTTTTCGCGGAGGCCGCCTATGGGGAGGACCTGGCCGGTAAGCGACAGTTCGCCGGTCATCGCCAGCCTGTCCCTGACCTGCCTGCCCAAGACCAGCGACATAAGGGCCGTGGCCATCGTTACGCCAGCGCTCGGGCCATCCTTGGGCGTTGCGCCTTCGGGAATGTGCAGGTGTATCTGCCGTTCCTCGAAGTACGTCGCTGGAATCTGGAAGGCGTCGGCCGCGTGGTGGCGCACCCAGGTGTAGGCTATGCCCGCCGATTCCTGCATCACCGAACCCATCTGCCCCGTGAGCTTGAAACCTTCCTTGCCGGGATTGGCGACCGCCTCGATGATGAGCGTGTCGCCGCCCATGCTCGTCCAGGCCAGGCCCACCGTCATGCCCGGCAGCGTGGCCCGCTTTATCTCATCGGAGTCGAAGCGGGGCTGACCCAGATATTTCTCGAGAGACGGTTTGTCCACCTCGAATTTCTTGGGCTCCTCGCCCGCTTCCTGGGAGGTGACGACCTGCAGGGCTATCTTCCGGTGGATGCGGTCGAGGAATTTCTCGAAGTTGCGGACGCCGGCCTCGCGGGCGTAGCCTTCGGCTATCGCGGTCAGCGCGTCGCGGGTGTACTTGACCCTGGCTTTCTTGAGGCCCGCCTTGTCGAGGCTCTTGGGTATCAGGTAGCGCTTGGCGATCTCGAGCTTCTCGGAATCGACGTAGCCCGAGAGCTGGATGATTTCCATCCTGTCGCGGAGCGGCGCCGGAATAGTATCGAGCGTGTTGGCGGTGACGATGAAGAAGACGCTCGACACGTCGAAGGGCAGATCGAGGTAATGGTCGCGGAACGAGAAATTCTGTTCGGGGTCGAGCACCTCGAGAAGCGCGCTCGACGGGTCGCCCTGGTAGCTCGAGCCCATCTTGTCTATCTCGTCTATCATGAATACGGGATCGCGGCTCTTCGTTATCTTGAGCCCCTGGATTATCTTGCCTGGCAGCGC
>CAZNXK010000048.1:15583-23665 GCA_964576835.1 uncultured Treponemataceae bacterium
TGATCTCGGCCTCGTCGCGCATGCCTCCCACCGAGAAACGGAAGAAGTCCTTGCCGAGAGCCCGCGCTATCGACCTGCCCACGCTTGTCTTGCCGACGCCCGGAGGGCCGACAAGACACAGGATCGAACCCTTGGAGTCGCGCTTGAGCTTGCGTACGGCCAGGTACTCGACTATGCGGTCCTTGACGTCCTTAAGGCCGTAGTGGTCGTTTTCCAGGATGTCGCGGGCGGCCTTCAGGTCGAAGTCCTTGCCTGTTTCCGCTTTCCACGGCAGGTTGCTGACCAGGTCCAGCCAGTTGCGCGTGACGATGAATTCGCTGGAGTTGGGATCCATGAGGCCGAATTTCTCCAGCTCCTGCTCGACGAGTTCCTTGACCTCGCCTGAGAAGGCGAACGAGTCAAGCTTTTCCTTGAAGCGTTGGTGGTCTGAGCCCTTGGCGTCGGCCGGCATGCCGAGCTCCTGCTTTATGGCCTTGAGCTCCTCGCGGAGAAAGTATTCGCGCTGGCTCTTCTCGACCTTCTCGTTGATTTCGCCCTGGATGCGCTTCTGGATCTTGAGGAGTTCCTGCTCCCGCTTGATTGACATGAGGACGCGCTCCATGCGTTCTCTGATGTCGAACAGCTCGAGGATCTTCTGCTGCTCGTCCTTGTCGATGTTGAGGATGCTCGCGATGAAGTCGGCTATCTTGCCCGGATGGTCGATGTTGATCATGTTGAGGCGCATCTCTTCGGAGAACAGCGGATTGTTCTCCGAAACCTGCTTCATTTCAGACAGGAGCGCCCGGGTCAGCGCCTTGATCTCGTCTGGCCCCTCGCCCAGGTCCTCGATGTATTCGACCGCGGCGATTATCGGCTGCTCCTTTGACAGGGCCTTCTTTATCCTGAAGCGCTTGAGCGTGGAAATGAAGATGTTCACCGAACCGTCGGGCAGGTTGATGCGCTTGACTATCTTGGCCAGGGTGCCCACAGCGTGCAGGTCGCTAGCCTTTGGCTTCTCTGTGTCGTCGCGCACGAGGACGAGGCCGACCATGCCGTCGGTCTGCATCGCCTCGTCCACGGTCTGGATGTCATCCTGGCTGCCGAGCATCAGCGGGGTAAAGATGCCGGGGAATATTGGCTTGCCGTTGAGCGGAATTATTGGAATCTTGTTGGGAAGAAGCATGTCGATAGGTACGATCTCGTTGCTGGACATAATGCGGCATCCTTTCTCTAGGTTTTGATATAAAATATAGAGGTTTTACCCCTTTGGGCAAGGCTTTTGATGGTTCAAGGATGCGCTTTGGATAGTATTTCTATCTTATTGCCGGTTATCGCTCATGACACGGCGTCGGCGGCACGCCTGAGGCAGGCGACGTCTATGGCCATGCCGGGGACCTGTATGGCGTGCTCCGCCACGCGGTTGCCTAGCCTGAGGCAGCGCGCCAGCGGCGAACCCAGAAGCGCCGCCGACAGAAAACCCGCGGCGAACGCGTCCCCGGCTCCGGTAGTATCAGTCGCACGTATCGGCCTGACGGCGCTCTCGACGATGGAGCCGTCGCTGACGCATACCGCGCCTATCTCCGCACGCTTGACGACGACGACGCCAGGAACGTCCGCAGAGAACCGGGCAAGGGCATCGTCGACCCCGGAATCGGCGAGCGCAATGAACTCGTCCTCATTCATGAACGTCCAGGAACACGACTCGCGGATAAGGCCGATGAAGAAGTCCCGGTTCCTGGTCGCGATCCTGGAACCTGCCACGTCGAGGGCGATGGTCATGCCTGCTGTCTTCGCGCGGCGCACGAGCAACTCGATGGTCTCGGGAGACGCAGCGAGGAAACCGTCGATGTAGAGCGTAGAACCTGGAAGGAAGAAGGCATCGGGCACCGCGGAGGCGTCGAGGCACGGAGCCGCCCCCGGCGCTACGAGCACGGTGTGGGTGCCGTCGGGAGCTATCATCGCGCAGAACACCCCGGTGGGTTTGGATGAAAGTTGCAGGAACGGCTCTATGCCGGAGCCCGCGATGTCCGCCCCGAACAGCTTTCCCGTCTCGTCCGGGCCAATCATGCCGGCGAACGCGGCGTCGTGGCCGAGCGACGCGAAGACCCGGGCAGCGTTCGCCGCTCCTCCTCCCGCGCAACGGTACGAGCCGGGCAGGTCGGCGATGACCGGCTCCAGGTCGGCGATGTCGGCGTGGGTGGTGGATCCGCCGTGATACCCGAGACTCGACGCGAAATCCTCGCCCACGAAGGAGACGATGTCCCAAAGCGCATTGCCCACGCAGGCCAGTCTCATCGCAACACCTTCTTCATGTCTTAGAGCCAATTTCAAAAGTCTGTTACTTTTGAAATTGGCTCAGCGGTTTCTCGCATTTCTTGCAAATAGCAAGAAATGTTGCGAAATCCGCATATTGTTATTGAAGCTTTTTCAAAATGCGTCTGCATTTTGAAAAACCCCCCATATTCTATCATGAAGAAACAAAGCCCGCCACGGGAAGCGTCAACGCGCCGAGTATTGGCTCTTCTTGACCCGCCTTCGCCCGGCGTGATATCGTAACTGCTCCAGGGCGCTTGGCTCAGCTGGTCAGAGCGCCTGGTTTACACCCAGGATGTCACAGGTTCAAATCCTGTAGCGCCCATAAAAACCCGTACGGCCGCAGGCCGTGCGGGTTTTTATATTATGGCGCTACAGGATTTGAACCGTGCGCTGCGAGACTCGCAGCAGCGCAGGGGTGAGAGAGAGCAGATACTTCTGCTCTCTCGAGGGGGTATCCCCCTTCCTGTTGTACCGCGCCGCGGATGCGGCGAAAAGCGCCCATGGATGGGCACGACAGCGAGCGAGGCGGCCTGCAGGCACGAGGCAGGATGCCGAGTGCCGGAAGGCAAATCCTGTAGCGCGCCCGCCGCCAGGCGGGCGTTGCGGCAAAGCCTCTTTGGCGATCAAGCCAGGCTCACCGCTGCGACCGGAAGCCAAATCCTGCAGTGTGCCCGGACAAAGAGCCGCCGTTGCGCTAGGATGTCTCCCATGTACGTTCCAGTATTCCTTGCGCTCGCCGCTGCCGCGCTTTTCGGTGCGGCCACCCCCTTCAGCAAATACCTGCTGGGCTCGGTCAATCCTTTTTTGCTGGCCGGCTTGTTGTACCTCGGCGCAGGTCTGGCGCTCGCTCCCAAGGCATTGCGCGGCGGGCTCTACGGCAAGATACGGACGCTGAACCCGAAGAATGCGCGGTATGTCCTTGGTTCGATAGTATCCGGAGGAATGCTCGGACCCGTCCTCCTCCTTTTCGGACTCAGGATGGCCAAATCCGCATCGGTCTCCCTCTGGCTCAACCTGGAACTCGTCGCCACCGCCGTGACAGGGCACCTGCTGTTCCAGGATCGAATGACGCGCACGAGCGCCGGCGCGACCGCTGGCATTCTCGGAGCCTCGATACTGCTGTCATTCGAAGGCGGACAGGCGAGTGTCGGCGGTGGCCTCCTCGTCGGGGCCGCATGCCTCGCCTGGGGTTTCGACAACCATTTCACCGCCCTGATAGACGGTCTCAAGCCAACGGAAAGCACCTTCCTCAAAGGAATCGCCGCCGGGACGACCAACCTCCTCGTCGGCATCGCAGTTTCAGGCGGCCTTAACGTCTCCCTGTCCGCTTCGGTCCTGGCGCTGGTCATGGGCTCCCTTTCCTACGGGCTGAGCATAGTCCTGTACATCTCCGCCGCGCAGGGACTCGGCGCTTCGCGGGCCCAGCTCTTCTTCTCGTCATCACCTGTCTTCGGCATTTTCATCGCGGCGATCATGCTCGGCGAGGCCATCTCTGCGGCACAGGTCGCGGCGTTTCTCGTCATGGCGCTTTCCTACCTGCTGCTCTTTTCAGAGCGCCACGGACACGGGCATGCGCACCCCGCCGGAGAGCATACACACTGGCACCGGCATGGCGACGGACACCATGGCCATGAACACCCGGCATTGGGATTCCTCGGTAAATTGTTCGGGCACAGCCACGGGCACCGCCATGAGGCGGTCATGCATGAACACTCGCACGTTTCCGATATCCACCATCGCCACGCGCACGGAAGCGGCAAGTGTTGACCCAAGGGTCAGAGCGCTTTCCAGAACCATATCCATGCCGTCCCTCAATCGACTTGCCTTCAGGTACCCGTCTGACTACTTTGAAATGACAGGATCCGGCCTGTAAGGGCATCAAGGTTTTCCGGGTCGTCGGAGCCACCTTGTATTGCAGGGAAGGAGCGGTCATGGGCGCGATTTTGCTGGTTGTATTCAGGGAAAGCCTGGAAGCCGCTCTTGTCATCGGCATCCTGCTGGCCTATCTTCGCCGGACTGGCCTTGACCGCCTCGTTTCCGGGCTATGGGCAGGCGCCATCGCTGCGATCGTCGCAAGCGTCGGAACCGCTTTTCTCTTCCTCGCCGTATTCGGCGGATTCGAAGGCCGGGCGGAACAGCTGTTCGAAGGCTCGGTCATGCTGGCGGGGGCGATACTCGTCACCGTCCTCATCCTCTGGATAGACCATGCCGACCTTCGTACGTCGCTCGAGGAAAAGGCGGCGATGCGCACCGAAAAAGGAGGCTTGCGTAACGTCGCCCTCATGGCGTTCATTTCCGTTTTCCGCGAAGGCGTCGAGACGGTGATTTTTATCGGCGCCTCGTTGCGTACTTCTGGATTTCCGGGAGCGATGGCAGCGCTTGCCGGCATGGCGGCCGCGATAGCCATCGGTTTCGTCGTTTACTCGGTCGGCTCCCGCGCAGGTTTGCGCCGTTTTTTCGCGGCTACGAACATTCTCCTCGTCCTCTTTGCCGCGGGACTCGTGGGCAGGGCCGCGGGGGAGTTCGGCGAGGCCGGGGTCCTGCCTCCCATCGTCGAGCGGCTCTGGAACCTTAATCCGCCGCTGGTCGGCGCCGCCTATCCGGTCCTGCATGAAAAGGGTCTGATAGGATCAACCCTCCGGAGCCTCTTTGGCTACAGCGCGTCGCCTTCGCTTTCGATGGCCCTTGCCTATGGCCTCTACCTCTGCGTAGTCGCGGCAATCATCCTCTCGAGACGGAGGGGAAGAAGAAACGGCTTGCGTCCGTTTGATGGACACGCTGCTTCCACGTAGCCTGTCGCCCCCTCCCCGGAGTATCCTGTGCGTGAGCATGACGACGACGACGAGGAGGCACCGTGAGCCGCATGAATGACCGGCAGATAGCCGAACGCGCCATGACGCACCGCAGGGCACTGCACGCCATCCCCGAGGTGGGGCTTGACCTGCCCGATACCCTTGCCTACGTCAGGCAGGCGATAGGGAATGCCGGGTTCGAGGCTCAACTCTGCGGAGGAGGGCTCATCGTCGACATCGGCCGCGAAGGTCCGCTCGTCGCCATACGCGCCGACATGGACGGCCTGCCGGTCACCGAGGACTCAGGCCTGCCGTTCGCGAGCGCGCACCACGGGATGATGCACGCCTGCGGCCACGACGCCCACACCGGAGCCCTCCTTGCCTGCGCGGAGGCCTACGCGGCTTCCCCGCAGGAAGGCTTCAGGGTCAGACTCGTCTTCCAGCCGGGCGAGGAAGGCTGGTTCGGCGCCCCTCCGATGATAGCCGCCGGCTGCCTCGACGGGGTCTCGGCAATAGTGGGGGGCCACGTCGGCAACCTGTCCGACGAATTGGCGCCTGGCCAGGCGGGCTTCATGCCGGGAGCGATGATGGCCTCGAGCGACATGTTCGAAGGAGCCTTCGTGGGTTCCGGCGGCCACGGCGCGGCTCCCCACCAGGCGCAAGACCCGGTTCCGGCCCTGGCGGAGTTCGTCATGTCGCTGCAGGCGTTCAGGAACAGGGCGCCCGACCAGCGCAAGCCTTTCGTCGTCAGCGTCTGCGAGCTGTCCGCCGGTTCGACCTACAACGTGATACCCGGCGAGGCGTGCTTCAAGGGCACCGCGAGGACGCTCGAGCCATTCGAGCGGGACCTGGCGAGGACGGGGATAGAGCGCGTCTGCTCCGGCGTCGCCCAGGCCCACGGGCTCGGCCACCGTTTCGCGTGGCTGGAAGGCTATCCTCCGCTGAGCAACGACGCGAGGGCTACGGGCATCGCGATGGAAGCCGTCGCATCCGTACTTGGGGTGGCCAACGCAAAGACGATGACGGTGCCGAGCATGGGCGGAGAGGATTTCGCCTTCTACCTGGCCAGGGTGCCCGGCTGTTTCTGGTTCTTCAATACCCAGTCGCCCGAAAAGGGCATCGTCCACCCGAACCATCACCCCCGCTTCGACGTGGACGACAGTCTGCTCGGCCTTTTCGCGCGGGCCAACATGGCCGCCGCCGGAGCCCTGGCCCGCGCCTTTCCTGAAGTCCCGATTGACTCTGGCGCCCCCCGGAATAACGGTTTATAGTGGTCGGACCATGAGTGAATCGCACAGGATCCTGATACTTCTCAACCCCGTGGCCGGCAAGGGCAAGGCCGGCGGGCGGCAACACGAGATCGAAGCCTTGATGGCCGAGGCCGGCCTGGATTTTCATCTGATCAAGACCGAGCGGGTCGGCCACGCGACAGAGATCGCCAGGGAGGCCGGTGCGCAGGGCTACGGAATCGTCGTGGCTGCGGGCGGCGACGGGACGGTCAACGAGGTGGTCAACGGCCTCATGGCGGCGCGGACCGCAGGCGGCAGCGTTCCGGCGCTCGGCTCGCTGCCCGTTGGAAGGGGCAACGACTTCGCGTACGGGGCGGATCTTCCGGCTACGCTCGGGGAAGCCGTGGTGGTTATCGCCCGCGGCGTGCGGCGTCCGCTGGACGTGGGCGTCGTGAGGGGAGGGGACTATCCGGGCGGCAGATACTTCGCCAATGGCATGGGCATCGGCTTCGACACCATCGTCGGCCTGGAAGCCGCCAAGCTGAGGCACGTGCACGGTTTCATGGCCTACGTGATAGGTGCCCTCAGGACTTTCGCCGCCTTCCCTAAGGCGCCGTATGTGCGCATGACCTACGATACCAAGGTCTTGGAGCAGGCCTGCACGCAGATATCCATCATGAACGGCAAGAGGATGGGCGGCACCTTCTTCATGGCGCCCGACGCCGAGAACCACGACGGGCGGCTCGAACTGTGCATCGCCGAGCAGCTCAACCGACGCGAGATGGTAGACCTGATGTTCAGGTACACGAAGGGAACCCAGGCGGGACACGCCAAGGTCCGCACCATGAGCGCTTCCAGGCTCGACATCAGCGCTCCCGACGGCGGCCTCATCGTGCACGCCGACGGCGAGACTGTATGCGTAGACGGGCATTCTCTCGAGGTGGAATGCGTTGCCGGCGCCCTGTCGATGATATGCGATCCGGGCCGGGTGGCCAGGGCCTGAAGCGGAGTCCATGGTGAAGCTCCCGAGCATACTGGTCACGCCCGTCGTCAGGTGCATCCTGTCAATACTCTGCAGGATAGACGCGGCCGAGATGAGGAAGATCCCGAAATCGGGGCCTCTCATCATAGCGATGAACCACGTCAACTTCCTCGAAGTGCCGCTCGTCTTTGCGTGGCTCTGGCCCCGCGACGCGGTGGGCCTGGTCAAGCGCGAGACGTGGAAGAACCCGCTGCTCGGACTCATCGCCGATTCATGGAACGCGATACCGATAGACCGCGAGGCGACCGACCTGGGGGCGATGCGATCGTCGCTCGAGGTTCTCGGTCGCGGAGGCATCCTCCTTCTGGCGCCTGAAGGCACGAGGAGCGGCCACGGGAGGCTGCAGAAGGGCCACGGCGGCGCCATCCAGCTTGCGCTCCACAGCGGCGCGCCCATCATGCCGCTGGCCCATTCCGGCGGCGAGATTTTCTGGAAGAATTTCAAGTCGTTGCGCCGCACGCCGTTCAGGGTGCGGGTGGGGAAGCCGTTCAGGCTGGTCCCGCCCTCAGGTTCCCACAGCGTCTCGAGGAGCGTCAGGGAGGCGATGACCGACGAGGTGATGTGCAGGATAGCGGCATTGCTGCCCGCGAGCCAGCGTGGCGCCTATCCCCACCCGGAGTCGGCGCCCATGGAATTCATCGAGTACCTCAGGCTCGGCGTGTAGGCCGCCTAGCCCAGATATCTCACAGCAGAATCGGGCTTAGCCCAAGAAGTGAACGAAGTC
>CAZNXK010000049.1:0-22245 GCA_964576835.1 uncultured Treponemataceae bacterium
CCAGGAGGTCGACGTAGCAGCCGAGCACGGAGACGCGGACGCCCGAAGCACGGAAAGCGCGGGCGGTCTCGAGGGCCAGGCCTTCCGAAAAGCTCCCGGGAACAGGTTCCACGCCGTCGAGCGCTTTCGACGGGGCGAGCTGGGCATGGGTCGCGCCCGCCGCGGCGAGCCGGGCGGCCAGAGGAACGGGGCCGCTCCGGCCATGGTCGTGGGCGCGCAGTCCGTACTCGAAACGCCTGCTCAACGCACGCCTTCGAGGTCGAACTCCGGGCCGAGTGCTCCCCTGATCCGTACGCCTTCGAGGCCGAGCCGGGCGACGTTGCGCGCGAAGAAGCCCCGCCTGGCCATGTCGGGGAGCCCGTCCCCCATCTCCACCTGCCGCGCCTCGGTCCAGTCCTCATCCATCGATACTTCGTAGCCATTGAAGGAAATGTCCTCGAGGGGGCGCTCGGGCAGGCCGTAGAGGAAGGCGGCGCACAGCTTTGTGTCGACGGCTTCTATCCTTGAAAAACGGATAGAACCGAGGCTCGGCGTGCCGGCGCCGACGGGACGGGCCAGCTTGTCCCCGATCTCGGGGTCGCCCCAGGCGCCGCAGCCGTAGTGGAAATTGACGGCGACGGGGCAGAGGACCCCGTGCATCGAGAGGTCGGAGAATGACATGTCCTCGAGCCGACCGCCCCGGCGCCGCCTCGACTTGAATCGTATGCCTCGGTCCGTGCCCTTGAAGATGCAGCCCGTGACCGAGATGTCGCGTATGCCGCCGGACATTTCGCTGCCGAGCACGACTCCGCCGTGACCGCTTTCAAAAACGCAATCGTAGATGCGGACACCTTCGGTCGGCATGCAGAGTCCCGCCTCCTCTGTCTCCACTCCCGACTTGATGGCGATGCAGTCGTCGCCAGCCGATATGCTGCAACCGGAAATGACGACATCGGAGCAGGAGTCCGGGTCTATGCCGTCGGTGTTGGGGGAATCCGGCGGATTGTCTATCCGGAGGCCGTAAATCCCGATGTGACGGGAACGCACGGGATTGATGGTCCAGCCAGGCGAGTCGAGGCACGTAAAACCCTCGAGCGTCACGTCATCGCATCCCTCGAAGGCGATGAGGCGGGGCCGAGGATAGCGGAGCTCCCCCAGCCTGAAGGCTTCCCACCATGCCGCCCCGCGGCCGTCGATGGTACCCTTTCCCGTGATGGATATGCCGCGGGCCCCGGTCGCGCCGATCAGGGGAGCGTGCGCCGGCGCGGTCTTGCCTTCCCAGCGCCAGAGCTGGATGGGATAGTCGTCGCGGTCGCGGCTGCCCAGGAGCCTGCATCCGGCCTCGAGGACCAGGCCGGTACGGTTTTTCAGCGTCAGGGGAACGGTCTCCCAGGGGCCGGGACCCAGGACAACGGCCCCGCCGCCCCGCTCGGCGGCTCTGTCCAGCATGGCCTGCAGCGCGATCCCGAGCCGCGCCGGGGCTCCTTCCCTGGGACAGTCTCCCAGGATGGACGCGGCGAGCAGGCGACCCGCGGCGCTCACGCCTCCTCCTCCGCCACGCGCAGGCGTTCCGCGACGGAAGGATCGGCCATGGCCTCCCGCTCCAGCGACGCCAGTATGAAGGGGCCTACGCCTTTGTGGTCGTTCTTCCTTACAGGCTCGCTGACGTAGTACTCGTAGCTGCCGTCGCGGTACGGCATGCCGCCGAGGCCGGCGACGGCGCAGATGCCGTCGAGTTCCAGCCCCCCCTCGCCTTCGTCCAGCTTGAGCCGCGCGATGCCTTCCCATGAGCGCAGGGCGGAAGCCCGTATGGCCGGGTCGACGACGAGGCCCTTGCGCACGGCCTTGAGCCCGGCGTAGGCGAGCATCGCGCTCGCGGAGGTCTCCAGGTAATTGCCCTTGCGCCCTGCCTGGTCGACGACCTGGTACCAGAGCCCGGTTTCAGCGTCCTGGTAAGCCATCGCAGCAGCGAGCAAGCGCTCGAGCATTTCGACGAGGGCGTCACGCTTGTCCTGGCCGGCGGGCAGGTAGTCGAGGACATCGACGAGCGCCATCGCGAACCAGCCGATCGCCCGCCCCCAGAAATTGGGCGAACAGCCGGTTTCGGGCTTGCTCCACAGTTGCCTCCTCGACTCGTCCCAGGCGTGGTAGAGGAGACCCGTGCGGGCGTCGCGGGTAGCCGACTCCGCCAGCTCGAACTGGAAGACCGCGTCGTCGAATCGTCCGGCCTCGCCATAGCGCCGCCCGCAGGCGACCGAGAAGGGCTCGGCCATGTACAGCCCGTCGAGCCACATCTGGTCGGGGTAGATCCTCTTGTGCCAATAGCCGCCCGAGGGACAGCGGGGCTGGGTCGAGAGCTGGGTTTTAAGCGTCTCTATCGCCGCCCGGAGACGCCGCGAATCGCTTTCGGGATGTGACAGGAGCAGCCTGCCCGGATTGACCTGGTCAAGGTTGTGTTCGGTTCCGGAGTAGCCCTCGATACGGCCGGAGGCGTCGACGCGGGCGTCGATGTAGTCCACGGGCGCCCGCATGAGGCGCTCGTCGCCGTAGACGCGCCCGGCCCTGCCTGCAGCCATCAGGAAGAGGCCGTGTTCGTAGTGCCACGGCATCGAGGCCGTGGCACGCATCCCGAGGACCGACCGCGCCAGGGCCGCCGAGATGGGGCCTTCCGTGGGTCTTCTGCCTTCGCGATGTGATTTTTTTGATTCCGGCATGTCGAATTCCGCTTCCGTACGGTCGGCGCGATACCCGGCCGCGACGAGCGCGACCGGGGACGCGTACCCGGGAATGATTACTTGAAGAGCCCGGCCGCGATTATCGTGGCCTTTGCCTTCTTCTCGAGCTCGGCGGCGCCGAGCTTGTCCAGGCCGGCTATGAAAGCCTTCCAGCTTGCCGGCGTGAGTTCCTGCTGGCCGAGTACGAACTTGACGAGGTTCTCGCCGTAGTAGCGCTCGAAGTCGGCCTTGTTGGCCGGCGGCTCTATGAGCTGGGCGGCGGTGGCCTCGGTCCAGGGCTGTTTGGTGAAGAAGCGCCATATCTCCAGCGGCTTGATGGTCCTGCCGTTGATTGTCTTGTGCGGCACGTATCTCGGCAGGAGCTCGAAGTCGGAGTTGACGCTGGCCAGGTTGCGGAGCTGGAGTATCGGTACCATGGCTCCCTTGGAATAAGCCATGTCGGGATTGGGCAGGCCGGCGTTGCTAATGTTGCCGTCGGCGTCGAGGGTGAAGTTGACGCCTTTCTCGCCGAACATGGTTATGAGGTAGCCGTCGGTGGCGAACCACTCGAGCAGGGCGGCGATCTTGTCCGCCTTGCCCGCGTCGATGGCGCGCTTGGAAACAACGTGGATGCGGGTGTCGACGTAGAGCATGCCCTCGGAACTCTTGCCTTTGGGGCCGACCGGCGGCGGCACGGGAAGCCATTCGCCGTCCGGGAAATTCTTGTCGAATGCGGGATAGTTGGCGACGGTCGACAGGGCGGCGAAATTCTCGCGCATGATGCCGAACTTGCCCTGCTTCCAGCGGCTCCTGAAGTCGTCCTTCTTGAGCGTGGTCCAGTCGGGGTCGATAAGCTTGTCCTTGACCAGCCGGCTC
Organism: uncultured Treponemataceae bacterium; assembly: GCA_964576835.1. Taxonomy (GTDB): domain Bacteria; phylum Spirochaetota; class Spirochaetia; order Treponematales; family UBA12059; genus SZUA-370. Next base: position 3,570 of record CAZNXK010000049.1, read on the forward strand.
ACGAACTCCATCGCCTGGTAGTACTCGGGCTTGCGGACGTTGAGGCCGAAGGATCTGGAACTCGAGACGTCCCACATTCCTGCGACGCCGAAGGCGCCCATGATGGGGTCGAAGCGCACGCCCAGCCCCCAGTTCGTGATGTCCGAGGTCTCGATGTAGGCTCCGAAGCCGTAGGTGTCGGCCTTGCCGTTGCCGTCGGGATCCTTTTCAGTGAAGGCCTTGGCCACCGCGTAGAAGTCCTCGACCGTCTTCGGAACGGCCAGGCCGAGCCTGTCCAGCCAGTCCTTGCGTATTACCCAGCCGTCGGTCTGGGCCATCTTGCCCGGGTCGGCGAATCCGTAGAGCTTGCCGTTGTACATCGCCATCTTGTTGCGGAGCGGGTCGTCGTAGTGGGTCGCGGTCCTCGTCGGCATCTTCTTCATCATGTCCGAGACGGGGGCGAGCAGGCCCTGCTTGGCGAGCTTCACGAACACGTCACGGTTCACGTGCAGGATGTCGGGCAGCCTGTTGGCCGCGGCGGCTGTGTTGATCTTGGTGTCCTGGTCGGTAAAGGTCGTCGGCAACAGCGACAGCTTGAGGTTGATGCCGAGGTTCTCCCGTATCAGCTTGTAGCCTATCCAGTTGTCGGGAGGCGGTCCGGCCTCGCTCGCGGTGCCGGTGATCCAGACTTCGATGTCGGTCTGCGCCGCTGCCACGCCGGTGAGGCAGGCCGCTAGCGCGATCGCCAGGATGACCCTCAGGAAAGAATGCTTCATACGATCCTCCTTACAATGAACATCATGAACTATATGACCCGCAGACGCGGTCAGGCGCCGGATTAACCCTTGAGTCCCCCGGAGAGTGTCCCCTTCGTGAAGTAGTGCTGTATCCACGGATAGATGAGGAGCATGGGCAGGGTGGTCAGGAAGACGCTGGCCGCTTTTAGCGATTCCATGCGCGCCTCGCTGAAGGCGTTGACGTCGACATAGTCGTTGAAGTTGGCCGCCTGCAGTATGTTGCGCAGAAGTATCGGCAGGGGCTGGAGCTTGGCGTCGCCGATGTACAATATGGCGTTGAAGAAGTCGTTCCAGTAATGGACACCGTAGAACAGACCTATGGTGAGGAGGATGGGCTTGGACAGGGGCAGGACTATCCGGAACAGTATGCCTATCTCGCTGGCCCCGTCTATCCTGGCCGATTCCATCAGCTCCTCAGGCAGGCTCTGGAAGAAGTTTTTCATCACGAAGACGTTGTAGATGTTGAGGGCGCCGGGGAGTATCAGGGCGAGCAGGTTGTCGTACAGCCCGAGCCTGACGATGACCAGGTAGCCCGGTATGAGGCCGGGGTTGAACAGGAAGGGTATGATCACGAGGGTATGGAGGAATTTCCTGCCAGGCAGGTTCTTGATGGACAGGACGTAGGCAAGTGGCACCGTCAGGAAGAGGCCCATCGCGACGCCACCGAACAGGATGATGAAACTGTTGAGCGCCGCCCGCAGGAAGGTCGGGTGCGTCAGGAATTGCTTGTAGGCCGCGAGCGACCATTTCGTCGGTGGAACGAGGAGGCCGAAAGTCTTGTCCTGGAGGTCGAACTGCGGCGTTACTGATTGCATGAAGACGCGCCACAGCGGTATGAGGATGAGTACGAGCACGATGACGAGGTAGTTCCTGACGGCGAATTCGAAGACGCGGTCGCCATGGCTCATTCGCATGCGGTTCATCGCCACGCTCCTTAGTAGAGGCCCGCGCCGGAGAGGCGCTTCGCTATCTTGTCGGCGGCGAGCAGGAACCCGAGTCCCATCACGCCCTTGAACAGGCCGACGGCCGTCGCCACGCTGTAGTCGCCGTTGAGTATTCCCTGTCGGTAGACCCAGGTGTCTATGATGTCTGCGACATCGTAGACGGGCCAGGAGTACAGCACGAATATCTGGTGGAAGCCGGCGTCGAGTATGGTGCCTATCCGCAGGAGCGACACTATCACGATCACGTCGAGTATGCCTGGGAGGGTGATGTAGCGCGTCCGCTGCAGGCGGCTCGCGCCTTCCACCGCCGCCGCCTCGTAGAGGGCCGGGTCGATGCCGAGCAGGGCGGCGAGGAAAATGATGGCGCTCCAGCCCATCTCCTTCCATATGTCCGACAGTATGACAATCCAGGGGAAGGCGGCGGGGTCGCCGAGGTAGTTGATGGTATCCAGCCCTACGGCCTTGTTGACCTCGTTGAAGAGCCCCTCGCTTGCCGAGAAAAGGCCGAGCAGTACGCCATGCATGATGATCCATGACAGGAAGTGGGGCAGGTAGGCCATTGTCTGCACTGTCTTGGACAGCGCCTTGGACGTGCATTCGTAGAGGGCAAGCGCAAGCAGTATCGCCGCCGGCATGCCAAGGACAAGCTTTGCGATCGAGTACATCAGGGTGTTCCTGATAAGCGGCCAGAAATACGGGCTGTCGAAGAAGACCTTGAACTTTTCAAAACCAGTGAAGGGGCTTTTCCAGACCCCGTCGAGCGGCGAGAATTCCTTGAACGCTATCTGCGCGTTCAAAAGCGGCAGGTACCGTATGACCAGGAAAAACGTGAGTGGTATGACGGCCAGCGCGTAGATGCCGCGGAATTTCCATATCTTCCGCCAATGGACAGCCCATGTGTCCGCGGGCTTCCTGGCCATGCTCGTCGATATCACCGTTGCTCTCCTCCCGCGCGTGTCCGCTCGTCCCGGGACCACCAAACCATGCTACGGCCGTTCCGGGGGATTATGCAGACCTGCGTTAGGATTTTAGCGGCATGGAACCGTGCTCACGGAAGGCCACCGGTGAAACGCCTGACAGCTTGCGGAAAACCCTGCAGAAATAGGATTGGTCGCTGAAACCGACGCTCGAGGCTATCTCGCCTACCGGCAGGGAGGTCGCCGAGAGCAGCTCCCTGGCCCGGCGTATTCGGTAGCGGTTGAGGAATTCCCAGACGCCAAGCCCCAGCTCTCGGTGGAAGGCGCGGGACAGGTGGTCTTCGCTGACGCCTATCGCCTCGGCGAGCTGCCAGCGGGAGAAGGGGCGTTCGTAGTTCCGCAGTATCCAGGCGAGCGCCAGCTTGACGACCGGCCGGGCGTTCGGGTTGAGCTCGTCGTCCAGGGCGAGCCGCGCCGCCGCTGCCAGCTCGGCGTCGGTCCATATGCCCTTGCTTTGCACGAGGAGCCTCGAGTGCCGCTCGAGACGCCGTAGATCGTCGTCGGTCAGCAACTTGTTCGTGAGGACTATCACCGGGACGTTGCTCAGCCGCTCGTCGGCCTTCATCGCGTCGAGAAGTTCCTCGCCGCCCCGGCCCGGCATGACGAGGTCGAGGAGGACCAGTGAAGGTACGCGACTGGCCATGGCGGACATCGCGGAATCGACGTCGCCGGCTTCGATGGTCTCCAGCTCGGGAAAGGCCGCCGCCAGGACTTCCCTCATGCGGCCCCGCTGGGCCGCGTCGTCGTCGACTATCAGCGCGGGACCGCTGCCCCCGAGACCGCAGCCCGCTTCTATCATCAGGGCCAGTTCCCGGTTCGCCCCGGGCTGCTTTAAGGCGATACCCCGCAGCCCGCCCTTCGACCCTTGGTCGTCGAACAACAAAAGCGGCGCCTCGACCAGCCGTGGATCGCGTCGCATCCGCCTCAGGGCTTTCCAGCCCGGCTGTCCCATGGCGCCTGAGTCTATGGCTATGGCGCTCGGCGGCGGCGAGCCGCTTTCCCATGATTGGAAATCGCCCGCGTCCAGGCGGTGTATGCGGAGATTCCGCTGGGCCGCCAGTCTCTCGACCTCGGGCGGCAGGCCGGCTTCGAAGCCTATGGCGAGCAGGGCGTCTCCCGGCCGCTCCGCCGCGGCCGTTTCCGGCCCAAGCCGGGGCAGGGGCAGGACAAGGCGGAACGCGCTGCCCGCGCCTTCCTCGCTATCGAGCTCTATCCTGCCGCCGTGCATCAGCGCCAGGTGGCGGGATATCGCGAGCCCCAGGCCGACGCCGCCGGGCTGTCCCGAGCCCGCCGTGAAGAATGGCTCGAAGACGGCTTCCAGCCTGTCGCGGGGAATGCCCGGACCCGTGTCGCGCACCTCCACGACGAGCCAGGGCGGATCCACCCGGGCCGACAGCCCGACCGAGCCATGCTCGGTATTCCGCCTCGCGTTCTCGAGGAGGTTGAAGAGTATCTGGCGTATCCGCGCCGGGTCGGCCAGCACGGCGGGCAGGCGCTCAGGCAGCGAGGCCGTCCACCGGACGTCGCCCGAGACTCCGGCGTGGAACGAAGAGAAGCATTCCAGGAGGAGGGGACGCGGGTCGACGTATTCACGCGCGATGTCGATCTCCTCTATCTCTGCCCGGGACAGGTCGAGGAGGTCGTTGACGAGCTTCATCTGGTACCTGGCGTTGGCGGCTATCCTCGAGAGGTCGGGCGCGGGACCCTCGGCCTCCTCGACGATGAGGCCGAGCGGCGTCCGCAGCTCGTGACTGACGTTGGCGAGCAGCCTGGTCTTGACCTTGTCGGCCCGTTCGGCCCGCAGCCGCGCATCCTGGGCGTCCCTGAACAGGAGCGCGCCCTTGATGGCGCTGGAAACGTAGCCCCTGATCTCCTCGTAGACGAGGCCGCTTTCCGGTCCGGCTTCCAGGACCAGGTAGCCCAGCGCCTCGTCCCCGACGTGGAGGGCCTCCACTATCAGGCTGTACCTGCCCGCAGGCAGGTACTCGGCGGGAATCCATCCCGGCTCGCCGAGCTCCGGCCCGCCTGGCGTCAGCTCGAGCCGCGCCCCGTCCCTCATGGCCAGCGCGAGCCGCGTCGAAGCGCCGTCGCGGACCGCGAGGTACGCGTGCCTCATTGCCATGGCCGGCAGACGCCCGGCAAGCAGCGCGGCTATCCCCTCGACGCTGTAGCTCATGAGAAGGGCGCGCCCGAGGGATCTGAGGCGCTTGGCGCGCTCCTCGGCGGTCCAGCCGGCGAAGATGCCTCGGCGGGCCAGCGCCTGTCCTGTCATGACCCGCGCCCTCGCGATGAGGCCGGCGACCTTTTCCAGCGCGGCTTCCGGCGCTGCCAGGAAGGCGTCCCGCCTGAGCGACGACAGGGCGTTCTGCCAGGAAGCTGCCTCGCCGTCCCCGTGCACCACCCTGTCCAGGATGCGCGAGAGGATGGCGAGGAAGCGGCCATGGTCAGTCTCCAGTTCCGCCGCGAAGGCTTGTACCAGGGGGCGCATCCAGGCTTCCTTCTCGGCGTCGCCCAAACCGGCGGCCCGGGTCGCCCTGTCCAGCATGGCTTCGAAGCAGTCGTCGTCGCCGGACGGCTTTCCGGTGGGCAGGACGGCCTCGGCCTCACCAGCCAGCTCGGCCTCGACGGACAGGCAGCCGCATGATTCCCTGACGACGAGCGAGGCGGGCAGGACCAGCTCCGAGGGATCGGACCCGCCCTCCCACATGTCGTGGAGCAGGGACAGCCCTCTGGCCCCCTGCTCGCGGAATGGCATGGCGATGGTTGTCAGCGGAGGGGCCGAAAGGCGGCTTTCCGGGCTGTCGTTGATGCCCGCCACGGCTATGTCGGCGGGTACCTGGTAGCCCCGTTCCTGGACTCCCCTCTGGAACCAGAAGGCAAGCAGGTCGCTGGCCGCAGCTATGGCCTGGAAGGATTCACCGGGTATGAGCCGGCGCCGGTCGAGGAATTCCTCGAGCGCGGTGGCCCCTTCGTCCCAGGGCAGGGGCTCGCTGACCAGGGCCGGGTCATAGGCCAGACCCTTGAGTTTCAGGAAATCGAGGTAGGCACGGTAGCGATCGTTGGCCGAGATGTGCCGCTGTGGCCCGCGGATGAAGGCGATGCGGGTGAAGCCGTGGACATCGTGCAGGTGGGAAAGGACGGCGAGCATGCCGCTGTAGTCGTCGATCCTCACCGATCCCGCGCCTTCGATGCGCTGGGCAAGGCTGACCATGGGCTTTCCGCCGAAGCGGGCGTGGATGGCCGCCAGCTCGTCGGGGCCGCAGGCGCCCGAGAGGCTCGATGCCCAGCTTAGGAGTCCGTCGACATCCGCCCGCCCGAGCAGGTCGACGAGGACGTTCCTCATGCTCTCGTCGAGCTCGGGCGCGCGTATCCTGCCCGTCGGCACGATGAGGAGGTCGACGTCGAGCTCCCTGGCCCGCTCGGCCACGCCTCGCCACAGGTCCACCGATGCTCCCGTATGGATGCTCGCGAGCATGAAGCCGTAGCATGGACGTATGATGGCGTGCTTTCTGTACAGTCTCCGGCTCCGGCGCTTGGTTTCCGCGGCGCAGTATCCGCCGCGACCGCGGAAAATTGTAGCCCCCGCTACCCGGGCTGTCAATGAAACGCTCCCCCCTCGTGTATCGGTACCATGGACAGAATGAACACTATGAACAAAACGCTCGTTAGCTGTACGGCATCCGCGTACCGTGTGACCATGCCGGTAGATTTCTTTCGAGGAGGGTTACATGAAGAGAACATTGGCGATCGTGATGATGGCGGCAGTCATTCTGTCACAGGCCTTTGCCCAGTATCCGGCGATGGTTCTGAAACTCGGTCATATCGCCGACCCGAGCCACCCCTACGCACAAGGCGCGGTAAGGCTCAGCGAACTGGTCAAACAGAAGACCGGAGGCAAGGTTGATATCCAGGTCTTTGCCTCGTCACAGCTCGGCGACCAGAAGACCCTGATAGAGGGCCTGGTTTTCGGCACCATAGACATGGCGCTGGTCGGCACCGCGGCTCTCACGCAATTCCAGCCGCAGATGGGAATTTTCGACCTTCCCTTCCTGTTCGACGACCGGGCGCACGCGTTCCGGAGCCTCGATTCAGTGGGCATGGACATCGGCAAGGCGCTGGAACCCAAGGGCATCAAGCTTCTTGGCTACATGGAAAACGGCATCCGGCACATGACAAACAACACGAGGGAGATAAAGACTCCCGACGACATGAAGGGCCTCAAGATACGCGTCCAGACAAGCAAGATATTCATCGAGATGATGAAGGCCATGGGCGCTTCGCCGACGCCTATGAGCATGGACGAGCTGTACTCCGCCATGCAGTCCGGCACCGTCGACGGCCAGGAAAACCCCTCGGCCCACATCTACACCCAGCGCTATTACGAGGTCCAGAAGTACGCGAGCCGTACCGCGCACGCCTACGCCCCCGAGCCGGTGCTCATCTCGCTGGCCAAGTGGAAGTCGTTGCCCACATCGGTGCAGAAGGTGATACTCGAGTCCGCCGCCGAAGCGATAGCCTGGCAGCGTGAACTGTCCACCAAGTCCGACCAGGAATACTGGGACCAGATCATCGCCACAGGCAAGATGAAGGTCATCGACGTAGACCGCAAGCCTTTCCAGGCAGCCACGGCCAAGGTCATCGAGATGTTCGCCGACTCGGTCGGCCGCGACAACCTCAAGAAGATAGACGCCCTGCGCAAGAAGTAGGACGCAACACGGGCGATGGCGGCAAACCCTGGTGTTGCCGCCGCCTGCGTGGCCTAGACATCACGATGCCCAGAAGGAGCCGTCGATGAAATCACTGCTGAAAGGACTCAGGACCGTCCTGTACTGGTTCTCGGTCGCCGCGATGTCCATAATGCTGGCTGTCACGTTTTTCTCCGTCATCAGCCGTTACGCCTTTTCCTTTACCTTCGACTGGGCCGAGGAGCTTTCCCGTTTTCTCTTCGTCTGGTCGGTTTTCCTCGGGTCCGCGCTGATCATGGGCGAAAACGGCCATCTCGCCGTGGAATTCCTTCCCAACAAGCTCAAGGGGTCGGTCCCTGGGCTTGTGGTGGAGTTTTTCATCAAACTGTGCAGCTATGTCTTCATCGTCATTCTCCTGATCCAGGGTTACAAAATGACCAGGATGATGATGTTCCAGACATCGCCAGGCATGGGCATCCCCATGGGCGTCATCTACGCCGTGATACCCCTCAGTTCCATCCTGATGATCCTCTACACGATACAGGACAGCGTTACCTTCATCCGCAAGGTATTCGGCCGCGGCGACAAGAGCGGAACGGAGGCTTAGCATGTCGTTCATATTTGTCGGAATATTCCTGCTCTTGACTATAATCGGCGTCCCCGTGGCGTTCTCGCTCTGCCTGTCGGTCGGCTATATCCTGGTGGCCAACATGCACATGCCGCTGGTGATGATACCGCAGATACTGTACACGGGCATCGACTCGTTCTCGTTCATGGCCGTGCCGTTCTTCATGCTGGCCGGCTCGTTCATGTCGGCGGGCGGCGTCACGAAGCGGCTCGTCAGTTTCGCCCAGTCCCTGGTCGGTTCGCTGTGGGGCGGCCTGGCGCAGGTGGTCTGCGTCGCGGGCATGTTCTTCGCGGCGATATCCGGCTCGTCTGCCGCGACGACGGCGGCCATAGGCACGACGATGATAGACGAGATGGAAAAGAAGGGCTACAAGCGCGACTTCGCGGCCGCTACGGTGGCGGCGGCGGGTACTGTCGGCATCGTCATCCCGCCGTCCATCACGATGGTCGTCTACGGCGTGGTAGCCGGGGTTTCCGTCGGCGAGCTGTTCGTCGGCGGCTTTGCCCCCGGCATCCTGATGGGCCTGTCAATGATGCTTGTCGCGTACATCATCTCGAAGAAGAATGGATGGAAAGGCGATGGCACGTTCACCGTAAAGGGAGTCTTCGTCGCCTTCAAGGATTCGTTCTTCGCGCTGCTCACCCCGGTGATCATCATCGGCGGCATCTACGGAGGCATCTTCACGCCCACCGAAGCGGCGGCCGTCGCGGCTGTCTACGGCCTCGTGGTAGGCGTCTTCATCTACAAGGAACTCAAGGTCAAGGACCTGCCGGAACTGATATTCAAGGCTGTCATCAACACGGTGATAATCATGTTCATAGTCGGCGCCTCGAAGGTCTTTGGCTGGATGCTGACCAACCTGCGCATTCCCCAGCAACTGGCGGAAGCCTTTATGTCGGCGGACATGTCGCCGCTCTTGTTCCTGGCCATAGTCAACATCCTCTTCCTGGTAGCGGGGACCATGGTGAACGCATCCTCGGCGATTGTGATACTGACGCCGATAGTCCTGCCCATCGCCCTGAGCCTGGGCATCAACCCGGTATTCTTCGGGGTGCTCATGGTCGTCAACCTCGCGATAGGCACCATAACGCCGCCGGTCGGGCTGGACCTCTTCGTCGCCAGCGCCATAACGAAAATACCGATCGAGCGGCTCATAAAGGTGATCATGCCCTATCTGCTCATCATGCTCGTGGATCTTGTCATCCTGACGTATATTCCGGGTATCATAATGTTCCTGCCGAACCTGCTGAAGTGAGGAGTTCTGAATGAGTATCGACATAAGTCTCAAGAATCTGTCCGACGCCTTGCCCGCCGACCTGTCGCCCGACCAGAAGGCGAAGGCCCAGACCCTGTTCCTGAAGAAGCTCTCGATGGATGCCCACGCCTTCTTCGGCGGCAAGATGCAGACCCTGCCCAAGTGCGGGCTGTGGGGCTTCAACTGGTTCAACGTGTGGTACACGCCCGGCGTCTCGAAGGTCTCGACGACTATACGCGACGACAACGAGGCCTCGTTCGCGCTGTCAAACCGCGGCAACCTGGTCGCGGTGGTCTCGGACTCGACGCGGGTGCTCGGCGACGGCGACTGCACTCCCCCCGGGGGCCTCGGCGTCATGGAAGGCAAGGCCTTCCTGATGAAGTACCTGGGCGGCGTGGACGCGACGGCGCTGTGCATCGATTCGCGCGGTCCCGACGGCAAGCACGACCCGCAGAAGATCATCGACTTCGTCAAGATGGTCCAGCCGTCCTTCGGCGCCGTCAATCTCGAGGACATCAGCCAGCCCAACTGTTTCAAGGTCCTCGATGAACTTCGGGACGCCTGCGACATCCCGGTCTGGCACGACGACGCGCAGGGCACCGCCACCGTGACGCTGGCGGGCCTCCTCAACGCGCTCAAGCTGACGGACAAGAAGATGGGTGACATCCGCATAGTCCTCCTGGGTGCCGGTGCCGCCAATACAACCATCGCCCGGCTCATCCTGGCGGACGGAGGTGATCCCGCAAACCTGACCTTGTTCGATTCCAAGGGTTCGCTCCACGCTGGCCGGGCCGATATCGAGAAGGATGCGCGCAACTATCGCAAGTGGGAATTGTGCACGAAGACCAATCCCAAGCGCTACGCCGACGAGGCCGCCGCGCTCGAGGGCGCAGACGTGCTCATTGCGCTGTCGACCCCCGGCCCCGACACTGTCAAGCCGGAGTGGGTGAAGGCGATGGCGCCAAAGTCTATCGTGTTTGCCTGCGCCAACCCGGTACCGGAAATATGGCCCCACGCGGCCAAGGCGGCTGGGGCCTTCATCGTGGCCACCGGACGGGGAGACTTTCCCAACCAGGTGAACAACTCGATATGCTTCCCCGGCCTCCTCAAAGGCGCGCTGCTCGTGCGCGCCAGGAAGATAAGCGACGGCATGGCCATCAGATGCGCCCATTCGATAGCCGACTTCGCCGAAAAGCGCGGCATCGACCCCGACAATATCATAGCGAAGATGAACGAGACCGACGTGTTCGCCATCGAGGCGGCCGACGTCGCGATGCAGGCCATCAAGGAAGGGGTGGCCCGCATGTCCATGACCTGGGACCAGGTCCACGACCGCGCGATGGCCGACATCCTGGAAGCCAGGAAGACTACGGACGACCTCCAGCGGCTAGGCCACATCAAGAGCCCGCCTGAGTCGATGATACAGGAAGCCCTGGACTGGGCCGTGGCCGAGGCGCGGAAATAAAATACTGTCGGCGGCTGATTCGCGTCCGCCGCCGACTCGGGCTCGTCTAGTTGGCCCTGGAATAGCACACGAGCGGCCTGCCGACCTTCTGGTAGCGGATTTCCTTGCGGAGTTCCCCCGACTCCGCGAGGAATTCGAGGTAACGGCGGGCGGTGACCCGGGAGATGGAAAGCGCTTTGGCCATGTCCGCCGCGATGATCTCTCCCGGGCGTTCCGCCAGGAAGACCCGGGTATTTTCAAGGGTCATCGGTGAAATACCCTTGGGCAGGGGCTTGTCGGCTCGCGCCGCGGGAGCTCGGACAAGCATCATGTCCACCCTGCCCTGGTTCATGGCGCTGCCCGAGCCGAGCGCTGCTCGTCTGTCGCGGTAATCGGCCAGCGCCGATCGGTACCGTTCCAGGTCGAAAGGCTTGATTATGTAGTCGATGATGCCGTAGCGCATCGATTGACCGACAGTATGCGTATCCTGGGCCGCGGTTATCAGGATGAAGTCCACCGGATAGTCGAGCCGCCTCGCTTCCTTGAGCACTTCCAGTCCGTTCATGTCAGGCAGGTAGACATCGAGCACGACGAGGTCGATCTGGCCGATCGCGAGCTGCGCCAGCGCGGCCGCTCCGCTCAGGGCGACCTTGACCACCGTGTATCCCTCGATCTGCTCGGTGAACTGCTTGTTGATGTCCGCCACCATGAAGTCGTCCTCGACCACCATGACCCGTATGGCTTCTCTCATCGATCCTCCCCGTCGATCACCATTGCGGCGTCGAGTCTGACCTCTACCGTCACGCCGGCGTCCTCCGTCAAATCGACCGTGCCGCCATACATTGCCGCGTGCACCCTGACAAGGGACAGTCCGATGCCCATGTTGTCGCCTCCCGGTTTCGAGGTGGCGCCCCACTCGAACAGGCGGTCGCGGACTTCGGGGGCGATGCCCTTGCCATTGTCGGAAACGCGGAGGACCAGTTTGCCGTCCTGCTCGCTGCAATCGACGACTATCCGCTTGTCGCGGCGCTCGCCCGGCCGGAGCGCCTCAATGGCATTCTGCATGAGGTTTCCAAGGATGGTGACGACCGAGGGCACGGCCCTGGCGAGGAGGAGAGGCACCGAGAACCGTTCGCCAAGCGCAAGCACGATGTTCGCTTCCTGGGCCTCGTTCATCTTGGCGAGTATCAACGCGGCTATGTCGGGTTCCCGGACCCTGGTGCGCAGGAGGTCGAAGGTTTTTTGCTGGACACTGACTGTCTTGACTATGAACCGTACGGCATCGTCGTATTTGCCCAGCTGCAGGAGCCCCGACACCACGTGCAGCTTGTTCAGGTGCTCGTGGTGCTGGGCCCGCATCGCGTCAATGTAGCGGTGGACCTCGGTCAGCTCTTCGGCAAGTGCGCGTATCTCGCTTAAGTCCCTGAAGGTCGCCACCGCGCCGATCGTCTCGGTGCCCGAGACGAGCGGTATGCGGTTGACGAGGATGACCTTGTGGCTGAGCACCTGTTCCTCGTCGATGTGCGGCTTCCCGTTGCGGAGCACCTCGGGGAGCTTGGTGTCCGGTATAACGTCGGTCACCGGTTTGCCCTCCACCTCGCCCGCGATGCCGAGGATGAGCCTGGCGTTGTCGTTGATGAGGATGACGCGCTCGTCCCTGTCTATCGCGACGATGCCCTCCTTGATCGACGAGATGATGACGTTGCGCTCCTCGAGGAGCGTCGCGATCTCGTGCGGTTCGAGTCCGTGTATTATCTTCTTTATGTTGCGCGCGAGCAGTATGGCCCCGACCAGGCCGAGTCCGAGGCTGACCGACGCCGCGGCAAGGAGGACGGCGCCGATCCGCTGCGTCTCGCGGTCCAGGTTCTGGAGCAGGAGTCCTACCGAGACGACGCCTATCTGGTGGCCGCCGCCTCCGAAGATCGGCACGAAGGCCCTGATGGACAATCCGAGCGTGCCTGTCGCCTTCGAGATGTAGGTCTTGCCGGCCAGGGCTTCCTGCTCGTCTCCGCCGACGAAACGCTGGCCCAGCCTGTCGGCGATCGGGTGGCTGTACCGCACCGTATCCATGTTGAAGACGACGACATAGCTGGTGTCCGATATCAGCCTGTACCGCTCGGCGATCCCCTGGATAACCGCGGCGGGGTCATCGGTCGAAAACCCCGCTATGATGTCCGGATCCCGCGCGACGCGCTGGGCAATGGCCATGACCTTGGTCGAGCTCGTGTCGACCACATATCGGTGGAAGAAACGCTGGACGAAGAAAGTCTCGGCGGCGGTGGAGACTATCGAGACTATTATGAATACCGTGAATATTCGCCGCTTGAGGCTGATGCGCGAATAGCGTCCGTGCAGGTACCGATGCAAAGCCATTGCGGCCCAGTATACCAGCGTTTTCGGCATGATGGAGGGAAAATTCCTTGGCGGCGGGCGGGCCTAGGCTATCCTCCCCCGGGCGAGTATCATCGGAACCATGAAAGGCATCATAGTCGCCGCCGGTTACGGCACCCGCTTCCTTCCGGTCACCAAGACCGTGCCCAAGGAAATGCTCCCCCTCATCAACAAGCCTTCCATAGCGTTTGTAGTCGACGAGTTCGTCGCGTCGGGCATAGAGGACATCGTCATAATAACGAGCAGGCGCAAGAAGGCGCTCGACGACTATTTCGACCACGAGGCCGAGCTGGAGGCGCTGTTCGCCCGCGAGGGCAAGGCCGACAAGGCCGCCCTCATCGCTCCCCCCAAGGCGCGCATATCCTTCGTCAGGCAGACGGAAATGCGCGGCACCGGCCATGCCATCCTGCAAGCCGCGCCTCTCCTCGGCGGGCAGGCTTGCGTCGTCGCATATCCCGACGACCTGGTCTTCAGCGAGGTGCCGCTTGCCCGCCAGCTGATGGACGTGTACGAGAAGACAGGCAACTGCGTGCTCTCGGCCATCCACGAGCCGGGCGACGTCTCGCGCTACGGCGTCATCGACCCGGCATCGGACGGGCAAGGCGTGCGTGGTTTCATCGAGAAGCCGACAAGGGGGCACGAGCCAAGCCACGAGGTGTCCATAGGCCGCTACCTCTATACCCCCGAATTCTTCGACCTGCTCGCGGAGGGCTGGAAGAAGCACGGCGAAGGGGAGTACTACCACATCTACGCACTCGACAGGATGATAGCCGCCGGCAAGGTGTCGTGGACCCGCGTCCAGGGTCAGCGCCTCGACACCGGCGAGCCGGCCGGCTACCTGGAAGCCATACTCGAGTACGCCTGGCGCGATCCCGCGTACCGGGCCGTCGTCGAGCGCTTTGTCGCGGGGAAGAGATGAGCGGCTCGACCGTGGGCTTCCTGTCCGTCCACCACGTCGCGGCCAGCTGCTCGGATTACTAGCGCAGCAAGCGCCTACAGGCAGGGACTCTCGGCCTCGAGGCGGGCATGGCCGCCCTGGAGTCGCGCGGCGTGCCGCTGGAATTGTACGAGACCTGACAGGCTGTCGAAAAACTCGACGCTTTTCAACAGCCTGCTAAGGGGCTGATCGTCCCCGGACGCGGGGCATCGCCACCTGCCAGGCCTGGAGGAACGTAACGAAGGTTTCCGCCTTGGCACGCAGCTCTCCGGCCGAGTGCGATACCGCCAATGTCGCGTTATTGAGGAATTCGAGAAACTCGTCCCTGTCCGTATCGACGAACTGGAGCGCGGCCTTGATGCTGGACGAAACGGCCTTGTACTCGAGGTCGTCCTGGATGAAGTACTCCTGGAAGACGCCGAGCGTCTCGGGTTCGAAACCGAACAGCCTGGCTTTCTCTCGCAAGTACTTGAATCGCAGGATGTCCTGTCGTGGCCGCGTCCAGTGATCGCCATGCCGCTTGGGCGGCAGGTGCAGAAGGACGAGGTCTTTGTCGAAGAAGAATTTCAAGCCGCAATACCTCGCGTTGAGCACGTAATCGTCGTCTTCTCCGCGCGTACCGTACGGATCGAATGGAACCCGCAGGAACATGCCGGCGTTGATGACCATGTTTCCGCCGAAAGCCACGGTACAGGGAGAAAGGCTGTTCTTGGCGTCCAGTTCCCGCTTGACCGCCTCGTTGAACAGCATGTCCTTGGGCCAGTCTTCCAGCGCGGTCGACGCCTGCCCGTCGTATACCTTGCATCCGTTCTCGTCGACGACGCATCCAGTTTTCCCGAGCACCTTGACGCCATCCACGATGTCGCCCATGTGTCGCAGGGCTGCCTTTAAGTACTCCCCGTCTATGCACTCGTCGTCGTCAATCATCACAATGTTCTCGAACCCGCGAAGGGCGGCGTAGATTAGTCCCATGTTCCTGATGCCGCCGTAGCTGGCCGTTTCGATGGCGCCGACCAGGTCGGCGGGAAAACCGCTGTCGCGAAGTGCGGAGATCATCTCGGAAAGGTCCTCTTCGGAGAATACGCGGATATCTATTGTCTTTCCCGCCGCGATAGCTCGTACCTTGGCCACGATCTTCGCGTCCATCGGCGCCGGGAGCAGTATGACCGGATCCGGGTACGATATCGCCTGGAGGTTATCCAGTGTTCTGGCCAGCGTTCCTTCCTCATCGATGGGGACGGGGTGATCGAACACCTTCCATGAGGGTTGTTCGGGGGTGGACCAGTAAGTGGGAATGATCATGCAATCGGCCATCGGGTGCTCCAGTGTTTTCATTTAGTGGGGAAATAAAACTAACCTAATATTGCATTTTTTTTTTTGCATGTCAAGAATGATAAAACAGTATTCTAGATGATTGGTATTGATCCGCGTTATTTTATATTTCTAAATACAATAACTATAACGAAATAGAAGTATATCTGTTTTGTTTGTTTGTTGCGCTGCACTTTCTACCTGGCATCTTGATATAGCGTACTGTATGATTTTAGCAAAATATTGCTTGACAGCAGCTGAGTAGCATGGTAAATCAGTATAGGTTGATAGGAATATTCTACTAAAGAATATTACCATTCAAGGGGACATATGCTTAAAATACGGAACGATACCAGGATCGTTCGAGCGCTTTGGCAATATCCTAAGCTCAGCAGGATCGAGCTGTCGAATCGTTTGGGGCTCGACAAGTCTACGGTTACGGTCGAAGTGTCGCGCCTGATCGATAACGGGGTCATTGAGGAACTCCCCGAGGGGCTCCCGAGCAAGAGCGGCGGAAGGAAACCCACTCCGCTTGCGATGAACAAGGATTATGGCTTCCTCATAGGCATAGCCATTCAGAGCGGTCACTATACCGCCGTCGCGGTGAACCTGGCCGGAGAGTTCCTGGAGACGAAGGAAGAGGACGTCGTTATCGACAAGGATAACCTCGCCATGAGCATCCAGCTCATATACTGGGAATTCCGAAGCCGCCTCAGCAAATACCCTGGCATACTGCTGGGCGTCGGCGTCGGGGCCGGAGGGCTCATCAACCCCAAGGATGGCATAATTCTTTTCTCCGTTCCGCTAAAAATATCCGAACCACTAAATGTCATCGAGGAGATATCGCGCAAGCTTGACGTTCCGTTCGCGATAGAGAACAACGCTAATTGCTGCGCCTGGGGAGAGCTGGCTTTCCACAAGCATACCGAGCTCAAAAATATCCTGTTCGCGCTCGTCGAGTTCAAGCAGGCCCTCGTGCCGCATGCGGAATACGGTGGCGTCGGCGTAGGCTTCGGTCTGGTGCTGAACGGCAAGGTGCACTACGGGTCCAACTATTCCGCCGGTGAATTCCGGAGCGTCCTGTGCACCATGGACGACGATCTGCAGGTGGCGCTTTCGAGGGATGAGCTTAGCCGCGTGCTCAGCGACCCGTCGGTGTTCAACCGCTTCGCCATAGAACTGGCCAGGAATATCGCCATGCTCGTCAATACCCTCGATTTCAGCCAGGTGTTCATAGGCGGCGATATAGAATCCTGTGGCTTTGATTTTTGCCACATCCTGGAAAAAGAAATCGAGTCCAACTGGATGTATCCGATCAAGAAGCGGATAGACATCCAGTATTCGTCGCTCGGGGCGAAGGCCGTAGCTTTCGGGGCTGCGGGTATGTGCCTCCAGTCTCTGTTTTCCACCAATAAGTTCCCTGTACGCCGGGTACCAGGCGAGTGATCGCCCCCCGGTCCGGCTATTGAAGTCTTCTACCATTCCCTTTATGGGCATGGATCATCGATGCGGAGGTTTTTGGATGAAGAAGAAAACGTTGTTCGCGTTCTTGTTCGCCGTCGTATTCTCTCTTTGCGCGTACTCGCAGAAAACGACGCTTACCGTACTGGACTATATCGACGCTACCGCGCCCGGTTACGCGGAGGTCCAGTCCATCTGGCAGAAGTTCATGATAGACAATCCCGACATCGAGATCGTCAAGGAAGACCTGTCGAACGAGCCGTTCCACCAGAAACTTGCGGCATACGTCGCCGCCGGCACGGTCCCCGACGTCGTCTACATGTATCCTTCCGGAAGATCCACGATCCTCCATGAGCAGAAGCTGGTAAAGGACCTCGAGCCGCTCCTTGGCAAGGAGTACCTCTCGGCGTTCATTCCCGCGGTTCTGGACCCTGCTGGGCAGAAGGGCGGCTACCTCGCCGAGCTGCCGCAGAGCATCTGCTACAGCACAGTCGTTTATGCCAACACCAAGCTGCTCGCCGATCTTCGCCTCAAGGTGCCTACGACATATGAGGAACTGAAGGCCCTGGTGCCCAGGCTCAAAGCCAAGGGTATCCGGCCGGTACTGATGGCCAACAAGGATGATTGGGTCATGCAATCCTGTCTGTTCTCCACCATTGTCGGGCGCATGGTAGGGGATGACTGGATCGACCGGGCCGTCGCCGGCGAGGTCAAGTTCACCGACAAGGAATTCGTCAGGGCACTCGAGTTCTTGCAGACCCTGTACAAGGACGGCGTGATAGGACGCGACACCATCCAGATATCGTATGGCGAGGCCCCTGCCCTGTTCGCAGCCGGCAAGGCCGCGTTCTTCATAGACGGCGACTGGCGCCAGAATTCCTTCCTCACCGATCCCAAGTCCGGCGTCGCCCTCATCGCTCCGGCGAAGCAGGGCACCGACTTCCAATTCATCAACTTCCCTGCGATCCCCGGCGAGAAGAACCGCGGTAGCGTATCCGCCATCCTCGGTTGCGGCTACGGTATAGCGGCCAGCATCCCGGCCGGCTCGGCCAAGGAGAAGGCCGCCGTCCGCCTTGTCAAATACCTGTACTCCCGCGAGGTCCAGACCACCATCCTTGAGCTCGGCCGCTATATCACGTCCCGCAAGGACGTCACGAGCGACGTCCTCGAGCCCTTCATCCCGATGATGAAGGCTTATTACGCGTCGACGAGCAAGACCAGCTACGTGCTCGACGGCGTACTGGATACCAGCGTGTACACGCCGCTGAACCTGGGCCTCCAGGAGATAGGTCTCGGGACAAAGACACCCGTGCAGGTGGCGCAGGCTGTGCAGGACGCGCTGGACCTATGGCGGGCTGCGCAGAAGAAATAGCGTGGATGGATCCGGCGGGCTCGAAACCGGTCCCGCCGCCATTTCACAGGATCGGTCTCGGAGGTTGCCAGTGATGCGCAGGAACAGGAAGGAAGCGGAAGGCCGACGGGCGTACCGCGCCATGGTGCTGCCGCCTTTCCTCATATACCTCTTCGTTACGGCCTTCCCCATCGTCCTGGCCGTGATACTGTCCTTGTCGAATTACAAGGGCGGCAAGATGTTCGGCGGCGAACCGTGGAAGGTCGTAGGGTTCGAGCAGTACCGTAAGCTGTTCTCCGATCCTTATTTCTGGAGCGCGCTCAGGAACAACATCTATATCGTGCTTATATCCGTTTTCGGGCAGCTCCCCCTCGGGTTCCTGTTCGCGTATCTCATCTATCGCAAGATCGTCAGGTTCGGCGGATTCTGGCAGGGCATGCTATACGTTCCCGCCATCATCTCCGTGATCGTCATAGGCATCATGTGGAGCATCATATTCTCGCCGTATGGACCTAT
>CAZNXK010000049.1:22345-23521 GCA_964576835.1 uncultured Treponemataceae bacterium
CTCAGCAGGCCCGGCGTCTCCATGATCCCCATCCTGTTCGTGACGCTCTGGTGCTGGACGGGCGTCTACCTGATCATCTTCCACGCCAACATGCAGAAGATTGACACGCAGATCATCGACGCCGCCAGGATAGACGGGGCGTCGGAGATGCAGGTCATGGGCCGCATCGTGCTGCCGAGCCTATCCGGTACCATCATGAACGCTGCGATCCTGTGCATCTCGGGCTCGCTGAGCGGCTTCGCGCTCATCCTCGCGATGACGGGCGGAGGGCCGGCGCGCGTGACCCAGGTGCTATCAATATATATGTACGACTCGGCGTTCATGGGCGCCGCGAACTATCCCCTGGCCAACGCCATCGCCATGATGATCGTGCTGTTCAGCCTCGCCTTGATACTGATAACTTTCGGCGTCGAGAAGGCGTTCGGCGGAAAGGAATAGCGAGGTGGAATCATTGCCGCGCCGAATCAAGCCCGCTCACCCCATGGCCGCCGCCGGGAAGGCGCTCGCCTATCTGGCCCTCGGCCTCTTTACCCTGGTGACCGTCTATCCGTTGATCTGGCTTTTCCTCAACTCGTTCAAGACGACGAACGAGTTCCAGATGAACATGCTCGGCCTGCCTATCGATTGGACCCTGGATAACTACGCGGGAGCCTGGAGGATAGGGGAGTTCGACAAGCTTATAGGCAATTCGCTCGTCTATACGATAGGGGCTACGATAGGGATAACGCTATTCTCGCTACAGGCGGGGTTCGCGTTCGCCAAGATAAGGTCGAGGGCTACGCCGTTCATATACGGCAGCCTCCTGCTCGGGATACTGCTGACCATCCAGTCGCTGATGGTCCCGCTCTTCCTCGAGGTGACCATACTGGACAAGTTGCTGGGCGACGCGCTCCGGAGCGTCGGGCTATTCGACGGAAGCGATTTCCGGTTGTTCCATAATACCCGCTTCGGCGTGCTGCTCATCTATATCGGGTCGGCCCTCCCGGTCGGGATATACCTGTCGACCGCCTTCATCAAGGGAATCCCTGACGCCATCATCGAGGCGGCGCAGATAGACGGGGCAGGTTATTACCGTATTTTCTGGTCTATCATATTCAGGATGTCCGCCCCGATAGCGGTGACGATGTGCATCCTCAACATCCCGGGCCTGTGGAACGAGTTCGCGCTCATCAACAT
>CAZNXK010000050.1:0-21409 GCA_964576835.1 uncultured Treponemataceae bacterium
AGGTCGCGCCGAGCGATAGCGAGGATGAGCGATAGCGAGGATGAGCGGACAGGATGTCCGCGAAAGCGACCTGCCGCGGCCCGAAAAGACGAGGCACGATGCCGAGTCTTGAAGGGCGAATCCGTCCAGCCCGTGCGCCGCGAGCCGGTGAGCGGCAGACAGGGGGTTCGGGGGGTATCCCCCCGCCCTGCCAGGCTCCTGCCGATCGTCTTTTCTGTTTTAGCGTTTCCGGCATGATCGGTACCAAATCCTATCATTCCTTGAACGACCGTACCGGCGGTATGGTAAAGCGGGAAACAGGCGTGCAGGATGTCATTGGCGCAGAGGATGTCATATCCCGGATCTTCCATCGTCTTCGCGTGGCAAATGTCGAAACTCGGCAAAAGATAAAAAAACCTAAATGCAATGACTATCCAAGTGCGAGCTGGTATGGGCGCCCTTCGTCGGATGACTTTACTAGAAGGCTCTTTACTATATTATTGTCTTAGCTAATATCTGCTTGCCAGGACGGAGGGCGAAACATGGGCAATCCGGAGACCGATGTGCCGCAGTACGCGGGACCATGGTCATACATCACGGCAGAGTCAAGAGATCGGGCAACCACATTGCCGGATTTTCACGCGTTTATTTGGAGGAAAAGATATGGAAGTACGAAGCAAGGTGTTTACCTACATTACGTCGGTCGAATGGAAGGGTGAAAAAAAGGCTCTGGCCACAAGCGAAGGAAAACCCAGTCTCGAGGTAGCGACTCCTCCCGAATTCAAGGGACACGCGGGAATATGGTCGCCAGAGGACCTCTTCGTCGAGGCGGTCAACGCATGCATCATGACCACGTTCCTTTCCTTCATCGAGCGCGCGGGGCTGGTATTGTCCGGGTATTCCAGCGTCGCGGAGGGCAAGCTCGAGCGCGGCGCTGACGGCTTTTCATTCACGGAAATCATTGTACGGCCTTCGATCAAAGTCACCAATGAAGAAGACCAGGCGAAGGCCGAGGAACTCATCGAGAAAGCCGAGGCGAATTGCTTGATCTCGAATTCAATCAAGTCCAGGGTCATCCTCGAGGCGGTGGTCGTGATTTCGGCGCCAACAGCCTGATTGTCGGCTCGCATGGCGATCAGCGCCGGGTGAGCGTCTTTCACTTCGTCGGCGTCACACCCTCAACCGCATCGGCTCCGCCAGCAGAATTCTGTAAAAGCGACTCGGTTCGCGCAAGTTCGGCGCGCAGGTAGCCAGCGCGCTGCTCGAGAGCCCCGCGGAAACCATCACCCCGCCGCTCGCTGTCGCCATCTTGATAGCCTGCCGAGAACCAGCTGAGTTGTGGGCCAAATCCCCTGCCGCCACCCATGCCTGCCCGTCGACCCATGCCGCCGCCCATGCCGCCGCCCATGCCGCGACCATTTCCGAAAGCCCGAGCTCCGCCGCAGGCGCCCCTGGCCCTACCGGTCATCGGGCCAGCGTTATGCGGACCCATTCCATTGTTATTTGGCATAAAATGCCTCCTGAATATAGTGGATCTAAAATTGCGCCAACGGCGCTTGTTCGGCGTATATGGCCAAGGCCATCGACACGTGGATTTAATATAGGCATATGCTCATATCATGTCAAGGGGAACTTTTCCACCATACAAATTTTTCCATCGCCGTGCCGATGGCTACGCAACCGTATACAGCCTATGTACTGTCCAGGTCAGGTTGAGGAACGGCGCTCCGCCCACCCGGTCGCCGGCATCATGGCCGTCCCTACCACGATGATGTCGGTGGCACCCGCGGCCCGGGCGAAGGAAGCGGTCCACGAAGTCGAGGCGATGACGCGGAAGGCAGGAACTTGGACGGTTTCATGCCGTCCGCCATCGTACGCCGTCGAGCCGCGCCTCGAGCAGAGGGAACAGCGACAAGCATACTTGCACGCAGGCTCGGGCATCATCATAATCGCCTTCATGACTGAGGCATTGGCACAGGCGCTCGCCGCGCTCAAGTCCAGCGTCAAGAGGGAACGGCTGGCAGGCACCTTTGAATGCCGCAGCCTTTTGGCCATCGTCCCGCCTGGGAAAATCCCTCCTCCCGCCTGCCCTTGGACGCGTGCTTCCAGACCAGGCAGATGTACCCTAAAGCGAAGGCTGCCTGTTTTGTCCATGGTCCCAGGGCTTCGGCCGATATGACGGAGGTACAGGAATGCAGAACGGAATCGGACTGAAAAAGCTGGCCGCGCGCAACGGCAGCATGATAGCCATGCTGTCGATGGCCGTCCTCGTAGGGATGGGCGAGAAAATGGCTGAGCGCTTCCTGCCCCTCTATCTCATCGCCCTCGGCGGAAGCACATGGTCCGTCGGATTCCTCAACGCCATGGACAATCTATTGAGCGCCCTCTACTCCTTTCCGGGAGGGTATCTGTCCGATCGCATCGGCCACAAGAGATCCCTCCAGCTCTTCACCGCGGTGGCGATATTCGGCTACCTGCTCGTCATTTTGATACCTTCATGGATAGCGGTCCTCGTCGGCTCGGTTTTCTTCATCTCCTGGACGGCCGTCTCCCTCCCTGCCATCATGAGCCTCGTCTCGATCGCCGTGCCGAAGGAAAAGCGGAGTTTCGGAGTATCGCTCCATTCCTTCGTACGCAGGATTCCAATGGCCCTCGGCCCGATAGTCGGCGGGGTCCTCATCGGGGTTTTCGGCCGCGTGCAGGGTGTACGCATGGCCTTCGGAGCGGCGATCATCTTTGGGCTTGCCGCAATGTTCCTTGTCCACCGTTTCATGAAAGATGACTCGGCAGAGAAAAAGGAGCGCGCGCGCAGCTCCGTCCGCACGCGGGATCTCTTCAACCCCGCCCTGAGAAGCCTCCTCGCAAGCGACATCCTCATCCGCTTCGCGGAGCAGATACCCTACGCTTTCGTGGTAATATGGGCGGTGGACAACAACCGCCTGACTCCGCTGCAATTCGGGTTTTTGACTACCATCGAGATGGTCACGGCAATGCTCGTCTACATTCCCGTAGCGCGGATGGCCGACAAATACGGCAAAAAGCGGTTCATACTCATCACCTTCGGATTCTTTACGCTCTTTCCGCTCGTCCTGCTGTTCTCGCATTCCTTCTGGATGTTCGTGGTGGCCTTCATCATCAGAGGGCTCAAGGAGTTCGGCGAGCCGACACGCAAAGCCCTCATCATGGATCTAGCACCGGAGGACGCGAAGGCGCGGACCTTCGGCGCATATTATCTTTTCAGGGACGTCATCGTCACGTTGGCGGCCCTCTGCAGCGCCTGGCTCTGGAATATTTCGCCTGCGACCAATTTCCTCATCGCCGCTGCTTTCGGCGTGGCGGGAACAGTGGCCTTCGCCGTGTTCGGCACGGACATCAGCGCGAATCGCACGGAATCACCCGTTCGCGGCGATAATCACTTAGGATAATATTCGTATCCGAGATACAGGCATTGGCACGGTCGCCCGTCGTGGCCAACTCCAACGTCAAGCGGGAACAGATGGCGGGCGGTTTCACCAGCGGCATCCTGCTTGCCCTTGTCCCGCCGGGAAACCTCCTCTTCGTGGTCATCTTCACGCTCATCTACCTCACGAAGGCGAGCCGCGGCGCGCGAGTACGAAGGCGGCGAGTTCTGGGGAAAGCTCGACTCCAGAACGTTGGTTGCTCCACATCCAGCCTGACCGGCGGCATGCCAGCCTGAAAGGCGCGTTGCCGTCTCCCTCGCTTGACACGCAGCGCAAAACGGAAGCATTATGGGCATAAGACTATTAATTCATGACATAGGAGCGATAGGATGGACCTGGTTCCCGAGAAGAATCACAATCCCCGCATCAAGCGGGTCATAGGCGTCACGAGCGGCAAAGGCGGCGTCGGCAAGTCGACCGTCGCGGTGCTGCTCGCTCAATCACTGGCCGCGCGCGGGCTCAGGGTCGGAGCGCTGGATGCGGACCTCACCGGCCCCAGCCTGCCCCGTCTCCTGGGCGTCGACTCCTTCAGGGGAGAATCCGACGGCAAGCGCCTCATCCCCGTCATCAACGAGGAGGGGATCAGGGTCCTGTCGATCAACCTGTTCAGCGAGAAGGAGGACGACCCGGTCATCTGGCGCGGACCCCTCCTCGCGAAGGCGCTGGAGCAGTTCTGGGGCGACACCGAATGGGGCGACCTCGACTTCCTCATCGTCGACTTCCCGCCGGGCACCTCGGACATAGCGCTGACAGCGTTCCAGACCATCCCGTTCTCCGGCATCGTCGTCGTGGCCACACCACAGGATTACGTCTCGATGATAGTCGCCAAGTCGATAAAGATGGCGACGATGCTCAACGCTCCCGTCATCGGCCTCGTCGAGAACATGCGCACGCTTGTCTGCCCTGGCTGCGGCGAAACGATCAAGCTCTTCGACGACGGCGGCGCCGAAGGTACGTCGAGGCTCGGACTGCCACTCATCGTCAGCCTGCCGTGGCGCAAGGAAATAGCACAGGCCCGCTCGCTCCGATGGATGGATCTTCCCGAGGCGGCCAGGAAAGACGCCGACCGCATAGCCGACGAAGCCCAGCGAAGCGTGCTCCAGGCCGAGCCATGCCCCGTCCCGTAAGCGAGCGCCGACTGGGCGCCCCCATCCCTCCGCGCATGATGAAGCCGGCAGGCGTCCCCGCGCGCGACCTCGAGGAGGTGATCCTCGGCTTCGACGAGGCCGAGGCCTTGCGCCTCGCCGACCTCGAGGGCCTCTACCAGGAAGCCGCGGCCAGGTCGATGGGCGTGTCGCGCCAGACCTTCGGCCGCATCGTCGAGATGGCCAGGCGCAAGGTCGCCGACGCGATACTGAACGGAAAAGCCCTCCGCTTGGACGGAGGCGAAATAACGATTCGTGACCAGGGAGAAACTGCAATGAAAATCGCTGTACCATCGCGCGACGGACTCGTCGACGAGCATTTTGGCCACTGCAAGGAATTCGTCGTGTACAGGGTCGACGGTCAGAAACTGGTCGACGAACCGGCAATCCCCTCGCTCGAGGGCTGCGGCTGCAAGTCGGGCGTGGCCTCCATACTCGCACGCGCGGGGGTGACCCACCTCGTCGCCGGCAACATGGGCGAAGGCGCGGTGCGCGTACTCGGCTCACAGGGCGTAGCCGTGGTCCGCGGCGCGTCTGGTCCCGTCAGGGCTGCCGCCGAAGCCTTCGCTAGGGGCGTGCTTGCCGATTCAGGCGTCGGTTGCGCGGGGCACGGCGAAGACGGGCATGAATGTTCGCACTAAAGTGCGCTCGCACTGAAGTGCGCGCACTTTAGTGCGCCTGCTGAGGCATTCTAGACTTCGAGGACGTCCAGCTTCTTTCGGCGTCTTTCCAGGATGGTTCCCTCGGCGCAAGCCGCCATATCGAGCACGCACGGGGCGACCAGGCGGTATTCGACGAGGGTGCCGCGCTTCTCATCATCGATGAGGCCGGCCGCCTTGAGTTGAGACAGGTGCTTCGAGGCGACCGACTTGTCGATGCCAACCTCGGCTGCAAGTTCGCAGACGCACCACGGCCTTTCCCTGAGCTTGTCGAGCATATAGATGCGCATCGGGTGGGCGAGAGCCTTGAACATCTCAGCCCGAAGCTCGTAGCGCCTCATTGTTCGTTCATCCATACCATATAGTTGCAATGTTTCAACACAAAGTCAAGAAGGCACTTGACTTTTATCTGCAATGTTTCCATTATTTGAAACAAGAGGTTTCATATGGATACGATCGCTCTCTATCTGGTCGCCGGCGGCGCGCTGGCGGTTTCCATCGTCAAGGATAGGTCGAAAACGACGATGGCGCTGAAGAAAGCCCTGAAGGCTCTGGAAGGCATACTTCCCCAGTTTCTCGTCGTGCTTGCCCTCGTCGCGGTGACTCTGGCGGTATTGAATACCGAGACGATTTCCCGATTCATAGGCTCGGGCTCGGGCTTCTGGGGAGTGCTGGGCGCTTCTCTCGTGGGTGCCATAACGCTGATTCCCGGCTTCGTCGCCTTTCCCGCCGCCGCGGCGCTTCTGGCGGGCGGGGCGGGGGCTCCTCAGATAGCCGCCTTCGTCTCGAGCCTCATGATGGTCGGCATCGTAACCCTGCCGATGGAAATGAAGTATTTCGGGAAGCAGGCCGCGATGGCCCGCAACGCGATGGCCTTCCTGTTTTCCATAGTCGCCGCGGTTTTCGTGGGATGGGTGGTATCGCTATGAACAAGACGCTGAAACGTTATTCCGGCGTCTTTGTCGCGGCCATCGCCTTCGTCGCCTTCATACTGGTTTTTCCGTTATGGCGCGACAAGGCGCTGGCATCGGTTGTTTTCCAGGCAAAGACCATGCTCCTCGTCATCCCGCCGATATTCATACTCCTGGGGTTGCTTGATGTCTGGGTGCCGAGGCAGCAGATGATCAAGTACATGGGCGCTGGCGCAGGGGTCAAGGGACCGGTACTTGCGTTCCTCCTGGGGTCGTTCGCGGCCGGTCCGCTGTACGGAGCCTTCCCGTTCGCGGCCATACTGATGAAGAAAGGCACGAGCTTCATGAACATCATGATATTCATCGGCGCCTGGTCGACGACCAAGATACCGATGCTCCTCTTCGAAATTGCTGCGCTCGGACCCAGGTTCGCCCTGTCCCGGCTCGCGATCGATATCGTGGGGATCATCATCATAGCGTTTGCCATCAAGGCGATGCTGCCCAAGAAGGAAGTCGAGCGCCTCTACGCCGAAGCCGCTCTCATTGATTGATATGGAGGTACCTATGAAGATTCAGATTCTTGGCACGGGCTGCCCCAAGTGCAAGCTGCTCGAGCAACATGCCCGCGAGGCGATCGCCGAGCTCGGCATCCAAGTGGAAGTCGAGAAGGTGACAGAGATCGACAAGATCATGGAGATGGGCGTCATGATGACTCCGGCTCTCGCGATAGACGATGTGGTCAAGAGCGTCGGCAAGGTGCTGACCAAGGACCAGGTGAAGTCCTATCTGGACGGAGGCACAAATAATGCCGTGTAATTGCGGAAGCGACAAGGAAACCAATCTCATCTACGCGTGTTCAGGAGCGGCCAATACCGGCCTTCTTGCCGACCAGGTGATGCGTACACTCAACCGCGACAAGGTGGGCGACAGCACCTGCCTCGCGGCTATGGGCGCCGACCTTTCCGGATTCATCCAGTCGGCACGCAACGCGACGAGGAACATCGTCCTCGACGGTTGCAAGGTTTCCTGCGGCAAGAAGATATTCGAGAAGAACGGACTGCCCTTCCGCCACTTCATCATGACAGATTACGATGTAGAAAAGGGCAAGACTGCAATCACCGGTGAGCTCATCGAGGCAGTTGCCGAACGGATTGCTGTCCAGGTAAAAGCATGAGCAGCAAGGAACTGTCCCCGAACAAGAAGCTTCTTGTTGTATTCGGTATATTCGTCGCAGCTTACTTCATTCCCTGGGGAGCGGCGCGTGTGCTAGGCGCTACCAACGAGGCATTCCTGATGCTCGGCGAGTACGCCCGCCAGCACGTCCTCCTCTGTCTCGTGCCGGCCATGTTCATAGCCGGAGCCATCACCGTGTTCCTCAACCAGCAGGCGGTGATGCGCTACCTCGGGCCTGACGCCAATCGCCTCACGGCGTATGGCGTGGCTTCGGTCTCAGGCGCCATTCTCGCGGTCTGCTCCTGCACGGTGCTCCCGATATTCAAGGGCATCTACAAGAAAGGCGCGGGTCTCGGGCCGGCGGTCGCTTTCCTCTACTCCGGCCCGGCTATCAATATCCTGGCGATTGTCCTGTCTGCCAAGGTTTTCGGCTGGAAGCTAGGAACGGCGCGCGCCGTCGGCGCAATCATCTTCTCCATCGTCATCGGCCTCGTCATGGCCTTCATCTTCCGCAAGGACGACGCCAAGCGCGCCGCGGACGCCCGCATGTTCGCGGCCCCCGACGAGAAACCCGCCCGGAGCCTCGGCAAGATGATAATCTACATGGCCAGCATGACAGGCATCCTCGTGTTCGTTAACTGGGCCAGCTCAAAGGGCGGCAGCGCAGCCTGGGACGCGATCTACAACGCCAAATGGTGGATCACCGGCGCCTTTGGCCTCGTCCTCATATATGCGGTCGTCAAATGGTTCAACAGGGACGAGCGGGTGGACTGGGTCGTCGCGACCCGCGACTTCTCGCTGCAGATAATGCCGCTCCTCTTCGGCGGCGTCCTCGTCGCGGGCTTCCTCCTTGGACGGCCCGGCCACGACGCCCTCATCCCGAGCGCGTGGATCGGAGGACTCCTGGGAGGCAACTCGCTGTTCGCCAACTTCTTCGCGGCCTTCTCTGGCGCACTCATGTACTTCGCCACGCTCACCGAGATCCCTATAGTCCAGGGTCTCCTGGGCGCGGGCATGGGACAGGGGCCGGCGCTCGCCTTGTTGCTCGCGGGTCCCAGCCTGTCGCTGCCGTCCATCCTCGTCATTGGCGGAGAACTGGGCTGGAAGAAAACCTCTACCTACGTCGGCCTCGTCGTCGTGCTGTCGACCGCGGCGGGCATGGCATTCGGGGCTGTCGCATAGTACGTGCATGGGTAGAGGGTCGGCAATCAGCCAGAATGACTTTGTTGCTCGACTTCGATACCTTCATTCCCGCACGACTGCGAAACGCCGTTGCGCCCATCCTCGATGCAGTCGATCAGATGGGTGACGCAGTTGCAGACAAGCTCGTAATAGCTCCAGGTGCCGCGTTTCGTGTCGCGGACCAGACCCGCGCGCTTGAGCACCGACAGGTGCTTCGAGACGGTCGTGATATCGGCGCCTATGGCTTCGGTCAGTTCACCGACGCAGCACGGCGCCTTCTCGAGCATCTCGAGAATAAGAAGGCGCGAAGGATGCGCCAGTGACTTGACGAGCGTCGCCCGCCTCGTCAGCCTTTGCCTGTCCGCTTCGTTCATGCTCCGCCTTCCGTCGCCTTGTTGGCGCCTTTGACAACAAATGATTGACATTGTTGGCCGATACGCCAATAATACTAGCCTCGGCAATGTGTGCTGTCAACCGCCTTGGAAGGAGTCCATCATGAGCGACAGTCCGAAGACCGGGCTCGGCGTTTTTGCCAGGTACCTGTCATTCTGGGTAGCCCTCTGCATAGTCATGGGCGTGGCCATAGGCTACTTCCTGCCCGGCGTGCCGGCATTCCTGGGCCGTTTTGAATACGCCCGCGTTTCGATTCCCGTGGCCATCCTCATCTGGCTCATGATCTACCCGATGATGCTCAAGGTCGACTTCACGAGCATCAAGAACGCCGGAAAGAAGCCCAAGGGCCTCGTCGTGACGCTCGTCGTCAACTGGCTCATCAAGCCCTTCACGATGTACCTCATCGCCTGGTTCTTCCTGAAGGTCGTGTTCAAGGCGCTCATCCCGGGCGGGCTCTCCACCGAATACCTGGCCGGAGCCGTTCTCCTCGGAGCGGCGCCGTGCACGGCCATGGTCTTCGTCTGGTCCTACCTTTCCGATGGGGATCCGGGTTACACGGTCGTACAGGTCGCCGTGAACGACCTCGTGATCCTCTTCGCCTTCACGCCCATCGTAGCCTTCCTCCTGGGAGTCAGTGACGTGCACGTTCCGCTCGATACCCTGATACTATCGGTCGTGCTTTTCGTCGTCATTCCTCTTGGCTTCGGCGCCATCACTCGGTCACGCTTCATAAAAAAACACGGCAAAGACTGGTTCGAGGGCGTCTTCGTCAAGAAATTCGACGGTATCACCGAAGGGGGGCTCCTCCTGACCCTTGTCATCCTCTTCGCCTTCCAGGGTGAGGTCATACTCAAGAATCCGCTCGCAATCATCCTCATCGCCGTGCCGCTCGTCTTGCAGACCTACCTGATATTCTTCATCGGTTTCGGCTGGGCGAAGGCCTGGAAGGTACCCTATGAAATCGCGGCACCCGCCGGAATGATAGGCGCATCCAATTTCTTCGAACTGGCGGTCGCCGTCGCGATAAGCCTGTTCGGCCTGGCGTCGGGCGCCGCCCTCGCGACGGTGGTCGGCGTCCTCGTCGAGGTTCCGGTGATGCTCAGCCTCGTGAAGATCGCCAGGGCGACCAGGAAGAGCTTTCCGGAGGCAGCGCTTTCCCGCTGATCGTCGGCAATGACTGGATACTGACTGATTTCTCACGTAAATTTCACCGTTCCTGCTTAACGTTGCTACGGAGGAAACTCGATGACCAGAGTCCTGTTTTTATGCGTCCACAACTCTGCCCGGAGCCAGATGGCCGAGGCTTTTCTCAGGAAAATCGCCGGTGACCGCTTCGAGGTGGAAAGCGCGGGACTGGAACCGGGCAAGCTCAACCCATTCGTCGTCCGCGCGATGGCGGAGACAGGCATCGATATATCCGGGAATCCGACAAAGAGCGTATTCGACCTTTTCAAGGCAGGGAAGGTCTACCAGGTCGTAGTCACGGTATGCTCGAAGGAAGCGGCCGAGCGTTGCCCCATCTTTCCGGGACTGTCGGAGAAGCATCACTGGCCGTTCGACGACCCGTCCACCTTTACCGGCAGCGACGAGGAGATCATGGAGAGAACGAGGAAGGTCAGGGACGATATAGCGGCGGCCGTCAGGGAGTTCGCGGACAGCCACGGCAAGCGAGGCTGACCGCGGCGCCGCTTGATCAGCGCCTTTCTCTCCCGTATTGCCCAAACCCTTGCCGTCGAATACCATCGAGCCATGTACCGTGTTCTGGCCGTCGATATCGGCGGCACCAAGACAGCCGTCGGAATAATCGACGAAACAGGAACCATTCTCGCCCGCGACGTCTCGGCTACTCCGCACGGTGAACCCGGCGCAGTGGTGAGAATGGTCCGCCGCATGGCGGATTCGCTCGATGCGGGAACCGGGGCGGTCGCGGCTATCGGGCTTTCGCTCCCCGGGATTCTCGACCCGGCCGGTGAGGTGCTGCTGCGTTCGGAGTCGTCGGGTTGGTACGACGTGCCGTTCACTCGCCTTTTCTCGGAGGCCTTCGGACTGCCGGTGACTGCCGACAACGACGTCAACGCCTGCGCTATCGCCGAGGCCGCTTACGGTGGCGGAGCCGACCTCGATTCGTTCTTCTGGATGACCATAAGCACCGGCATCGGCGGCGCGCTGTACGAGGGCGGCAGGGTCCTGCGGGGCGCTCACGGCATGGCCGCAGAAATCGGGCATCTGGTCGTGCGGCCAGGCGGAGAACCCTGCGCCTGCGGCATGCGCGGCTGCCTCGAGGCCGAGGCGGCGGGCCCGGCCTGGCGGCGCAAGGCGCTACGCATGGCCGACGGCGATAGTCGCGACGCGGCATTCGACGCGCGCTCCATAGCCGAGGGCGCCAGGGCAGGCGACCGAAGCTGTCTTGGGGTCATCGATGACGTGTCAGAAGCGCTCGCCGCCGGGATAGCCGCGGTCATGAATCTGTTCGACCCCCAGGTACTGTTCCTGGGCGGCGGCGTTGCCGATGCCCGGGATATGCTGATACCGCGGATACTGGCCTTGTTGCCGTCGATGGTGTTTGCCTGCGGTCAAAGAAACATTAAAATTCTCGGCAGCGCGCTCGGCTACGATGCCGCCCTCATAGGCGCCGCCGCGATCGCGCTCGCCAAGCCGAGACAGGAGAACTGAAAGCATGAAAAGGAATTTCAGCGCCGACATCGAGTCGTACTTCTCGAGGCTCAAGGCTACCGTCGACCTGGTGTCGAGGCAGGAGCTGCAGACCTTCCTCGACCTTCTCCTCGACGCACTCGAGCGGGGGAGCCAGGTCTTCATCATGGGTAACGGAGGCTCCCACGCCACGGCCTCCCACTTCGTGGCCGACTTCAACAAGGGCCTGTCATACGGCAAACGCAGACGGTTCCGCTTCATGTGCCTGGGCGACAACACGGCGACGCTGACCGCCTACGCCAACGACGTCGGCTACGAGGACGTCTTCGTCGAGCAGCTGCGCAATTTCCTCGAGCCCGGAGACCTGGTCATAGGCATATCCGGTTCGGGCAATTCGCGCAACGTGGTCAAGGCCGTGGAATACGCCAATTCCAGCGGAGCCGTCACGCTCGGACTGACGGGCTATGACGGCGGGGCGCTGAGGAGGACGGCGCACCATGGCGTTCACATCCCGATAGCGGACATGCAGGTTACCGAGGACCTGCACATGGTTCTCGACCACATGGCATACAGCATACTCGGGCGTATCCTGCCTGAGGATGAATCGGGCAACGGCGGCCGCCATGGCTGAGCGCGACTACGCCCCGGTGAATGATGTCGACGGACCCACCCGCTTTGTCGGAGGCACCGGCGTTGAGATAATCCGTCCGGCCAGGCCCGCCCGGCCTCCGGAGCACGCGCTGTTCGATTTCGACGGTACGCTGAGCCTCGTCCGCGAGGGCTGGATGGACATCATGGTGCCGATGATGTGCGGAATGCTCGCCGAATACCGTCGCCCAGGCGAGACGACGGAGGACATCGAATCGCTGGTCAAGGATTTCGTCACGAGGCTGACAGGCAAACAGACCATCTATCAGATGATATGCCTGGCCGACGAGATACGCGCCAGGGGAGGCGAACCGAAGGATCCGCAAGACTACAAGGAGCGCTACCACGAACTCCTCATGGAACGGATCGCCGGCAGGAGGTCAGGGCTTGCGGACGGATCGGCATCGCCTGGGGATTTTCTGGTACCAGGCTCAATCGGAATCCTCGAGGCGCTGCGCGATCGCGGCGCGGCGATATACATCGCGTCAGGCACCGACGAGGAATACGTCCTCCAGGAGGCTGACCTGCTGGGTCTCGCCGAATTCGCGCCCGGCCGCATCCACGGAGCCCAGCGCGACCGCGCCGCGTTCTCCAAGGAGATGGTGATACGTCGCATACTCGAGACCAACAGGGTCGACGGCGACAGGCTCCTGGCCTTCGGCGACGGCTACGTCGAGATAGCGGACTGCAAGGCCGCCGGCGGCTTTGCGGTCGGAGTGGCCTCGGACGAAGCCGGTCGGTCGGGAAAACCCGACGCCTGGAAGCGGAAACGCCTCATAGGCGCCGGAGCCGACGTCATCATTCCCGACTTTGCCGACGCAGAAACGATCCTCGATTACATCTGGTCAGGAGACGACGGAACGGGGCGACGATGACCGGGCTACTCCGTGAATTCGGGAGCGAACGCCTGGACGCCCTGCTGGCGCAATTTCCGGCGATGCGCGTAGCGGTGCTGGGCGATTTTTTCCTTGACAAGTACCTCGAGGTCGACCCGGACCTCGCCGAACAGTCGCTCGAGACCGGCAAGACGGCACACCAGGTGACGGCCGTACGCCACGCTCCTGGCGCGGCCGGCACGGTAGTCAACAACCTCGCCTCACTCATGTCGCCGCGGCCCGTCGCGCTGGCTGGAGCGGCGGGCCCGCCGAGTCTGTGCGCCATAGGCTTCACCGGCGACGACGGCGAGGGCTACGAGCTCAGGCAGGACCTGGCCGCGCTTGGCGTCGATACCGGGCGTCTCGAATTCGACACCGCGCCAGGGCGTCGGACGCCTGTCTACCTCAAGCCCAGGGACGCTGGAAGCCCCGGACTGGAAGGCGAGCACAGCCGCTACGACCTCAAGAACCGCGTTCCGACGAGCGAGCCGCTCGAGCGGAAGCTGGCCGATGCGGTCACCGGACTACTCGACACGGTAGACGTACTGGTCGCGATGGACCAGGTGGAGGACGAGGGTTGCGGCGTCTTTACTCCCGGGCTGTACAGCCTCCTGCGAAAGCTCCTCGCGGGCACGAACCGCCCCATCGCCTGGGCCGACTCCCGGCGGCGCATCAGGCGCTTCTCGGGCTTCATCCGCAAGATGAACCAGTTCGAGCTTCTGGACATCCGCGACCCGGTGCCTGGCGCGGTCCTGCCCGACGCTTCCATTGCCGCAGCGATGACGGCGATGGAGCTGGATTCGGGTATTCCCGTCTTCGTCACCGCGGGTGAGCGCGGCGTCTGGGTCATGGGCGCTTCCGGCCCGCTCATCGTCCCAGCCGTCTCCTACGGCGGCGCTGTCGATCCGACGGGAGCGGGCGACTCGTTCACCGCCGGGGCCGTGCTCGCTCTTGCCGCCGGGGCGTCGCCGCCCGAGGCCGCACTTGTCGGCAACCTCGCGGCCTCGGTGACCGTGCGCAAGCTCGGCACGACCGGGACAGCGTCGCCCGGCGAACTGCGCGCGGCATTTGAGTTATGGAAGGAACAGAACCGATGAGCAGACTCTTCGACCGCAGTTCGATACACGCCAGGCCGCTGTCGGAGCGCGTCAACAAACTCGACATCGAACGGGACATCATCACGCCTGAAACTTTCCCAGGCCAACTTTCAAAGCAGGCACAGGGAGACGTCGAGGCTGCCGTCTCGGAAATCAGGCTGGCAAAAGCGCGGGGAGCTCCTATCGTACTCGCCTTCGGCGCGCACTCCATCAAGAACGGCCTGTCGTCGACGATGATCCGGCTGATGGAAAGCGGCTTCGTGACTCATTTCGCGACCAACGGCGCAGGCATCATCCACGACTGGGAGTTCGCCTTCCAGGGCCGCTCCGGCGAGGACGTGCGCCGCTACGTGGCCGAGGGTCAGTTCGGCATCTGGGACGAGACGGGGACCTACCTCAACCTGGCCATAGCCCTGGGCGCGTACAGGGGCCTGGGTTACGGCGAGTCGGTCGGGAGGATGGTCCTCGATGATGGCCTGGATTTCCCTTCCGGTGACGAACTGAGGGCGGCGATTGCCGACGGAGCGTCGTCGGTGGCGGACACTGCCGTCCTCGAGCGGGCTGGCGCGGCGGCCGACCTCCGCGAGCTTTCAATTTCACTCAGCCGCGCCGACGCCACGGGAATCCAAATGGCAAAGCCGGGCTGGCTTACCATCGAGCATCCCTGGAAAAAATATTGCCTGTCGGCCGCCGCCGCCCGTGCCGGCGTGCCGTTCACCTGCCACCCGATGTTCGGCCATGACATCATCTACACCCATCCCGCCAACCGCGGCGCGCCCATCGGCAGGACCGCGGAGCGTGACTTCCTGTCGTTCGTCGACTCGATATCCAGGCTCGAAGGTGGCGTCTACCTGTCGCTCGGATCGGCGGTCATGTCGCCCATGATATTCGAGAAGGCCCTGTCGATGTCACGCAACGCGGCGCGATCCAGGGGCGAGACGATTGACGATTTTTCGATACACGTGGTGGATCTTGCCGGATCGACCTGGGACTGGACTCGCGACGGCGAACCACCGCAGGATGACCCGGCCTACTACCTGCGCTTCAACAAGACGTTCTCGAGGATGGGCGGGCGAATGAGCTACGCGAGCGCCGACAACCGGGCATGGCTCTCGGCATTGCTGAACGCGCTGGAGTCCTGATCGACGAGGCGAGGGGTTCCGCTGCCGCCTAGAAAAGCTGTACCGGTTTCCCCTGCGCCGCGGAGGCGAACAAGGCATCGATGATGCGCATCAGCTTTATCGCCTGCGCCGTATCGTTCAGCGGCGTCTCCTTGCCTTCGATGGCCCGCACGAAGTTCTGGGCCGAGCGCAACCTTCCCATTGTCTCGTCCGGTATGAACACAAGGTTGCGGTTCACGTGTTGCCCGTGTTCCACGGTGAACAGTTCGCAGGAGTCCTCGCTTGTCTCGTCAAGGCCGTCATGGCGGAACAGCCTGCGGACCCGGCCACCAGCCTTGGTGCCCTGGAAATCCACAGACACGACTTCGCGCTCTGTCATCTCCGCCCAGGAATTCCTGAGAAAGAGCACCTGGCCTGTCTTGAACCTGATGAAGCCGTGGCACGCCGTCTCGACGTCGGTGGCGCCTCCCACGACGTCAGGTATCCTCCAGGGCCCCTTGAATGCCTGATTACCCATGAAATCATTGAAGGTCTGTGCCAGGACCCACTCCGGCTCGGGATAGCCCATGAAGTAAAGCCCGAGGTCGAGCATGTGAAGAAGGTCGATGACCGGCCCGCCTCCGGATACTGACTTGTCAGTGAACCAGCCGCCGAAACCGGGTATCCCGTAGCGGCGCGCCCAGACGGCCTGGATGGAATTGATGGTCCCGACCTCTCCGGCGCGGATATATTCCATCAACGCCATCGACTCAGGCCTAGCGCGGTTGTTGAAGTTGAATTGCAGGTGCAACCCGGCCTTCGCGGCCGTTTCAGCCATCATTTTGGTATCCGCCGCGCTCAGGGCAGGCGGTTTCTCGCAGAATACGTGCTTGCCGGCCTTCAATGCCTGGATGACCAACGGAGCGTGGAACTTGTTGGGCGTGAGGATGGATACAGCGTCCAGGTCCCCGTGACGGGCGAGCATCTCATCGAGGCTTGCGTACGTCAAGGGAACGCCGTGGGTAGCGGCCGTCTTCTCGCGGGCAGCAGGGTTCGGATCCGCCAGGGCTATGACATCCGCGCCTGCGCTCCTGAAACCCGGTACATGATAACGTGCCATGCCGCCGGCTCCAACGATACCTATCTTCAAGCTCATAAGCCACTTCTCCTTGCCCATTGGGAGCCGCCCCCCGATGCGCCGGAAGCGCAAGGGAAGGCGGCCTTCAGACTAGAACGGAGCCTCGGGAACGTAGAAATCCTTGGCGTTGGCCTTGGTTACCAGTTCCGACGGGAGGATGACGCGCCTGGGAAGCGCGCGCACCTGATAGACGAACGGATTGAGCTTGTCGCCCTTGACACCGATCACGGCGTAGGAGATGGAAGTCGCGATGACTGACGGAGAATAGGTGACATCGGCCTTTACGAGCGGGTTGGAATCATCCATGATTTCCTTGATCACGCTCTTGAGGCAACCGCCGCCGAGGAAGAACTTGATGTCCTTGCGGCCGGATTCCTTGTACGCCTGCATGGCGCCGAGCATCATGTCATCGTCGGCGGTGTAGACGGCGTCTACCTGCTTGTACTTCTGCAGGTAGTTCTCCATGACGGACAGGGACTTCTGCTTGTTCCAGTCGCCCGGTTGCACGTCGAGGAGTTTGATGTTCGGGTACTTCTTGACGACTTCCTTGATGGTGTCGGTGCGGATGGTATCGATCGGGCTGGGCGCGCCGGTGATCAGGAGGAGGTTGCCCTTGTAGCCCATCTGCTTGGCCAGCCACTCCATGCCGTTGCGGGTATAGGCCTCGTCGTCGTTCGTGATGTAGATGTCGTAGATGCCTTCCTTTGACACGCCGCGGTCGAGGACGACCACGTACACGCCCGCGGCATAGGCTTTCTCCACTATCGACGTAACCGAGGTGTCATGCGGGAACACGACCAGGGCGTCTACCTTCTTGACGAGCAGGTCCTCGATGTCGGACACCTGCTGGGTGACCGTGCCGGAGAACTTGAGCTCTATCTGCACGTTCTTGTCGCGGGCCTGCCACTCCTTCTGGGCGCGCTGGGCCCACCAGTTGGCGTTGGCCATCCATCCATGGGTTGCGCTGGGCATCGACACGCCGACCTTGTAGACCTTCGCCTGGGCGAAGACGCCGCCCGCGACCATGGTCACGATGAGAAGAACCAGTACTAACTTCTTCATGCACTGCCTCCTGGAAACCGAAGCATATTCAGACACCCTTACCCGGGTTCTGCCCTCAACGAGGGCAGTTCCGTCCCCCGGGCGGGAAATCTACGACTGACGCTGCCTCTGGATATATACCGAGGCGATGATCACCACGCCCTTTACGACGCCCTGCAGGTATGGAGACAGTCCAGCCATGTTGAGCATGTTCTGGATGATCTGCAGCATGAAAACGCCGATTATCGTACCCCATACCGAACCGCGGCCGCCCGCCATGGCCGTTCCGCCGATGATGACGGCCGCGATGGCATCAAGCTCGAACCCGAGGCCGAAATTGGGCGTGGATACCGTATTGAAGCGGGCGGCGAGCAGCGCGGCGGAGACGCCCACCACGATGCCATTGAGCGAATAGGCCCAGAAGCGCACCCTGTCGACCCGTACAGCGGAGTACAGGGCAACCCTGGAATTGGAACCGACCGCGCAGATATACCTGCCGTACCGGGTGTTGTTGAGTACGAATGAAAGGATTGTCGCCAGGAGGAGGAGGACGAAGACAGGGGTCGGAAACGAGATGGCGGCTTCCCCGAGCTTGAAAGAGAATATCTTGGACATACCGATATTGCCGAACACCTGGCTGTGCGATGCGAATTCGCCGGCGTTGGCCATCTGCAGGCTCACGTAGCGGAATATCGACATCGTGCCCAGTGTCACGATGAAGGGAACGATCTTGCCCTTGGTGATCAGGAGCCCGTTGATGGCCCCGGAAATGAATCCGGCGGTGATCATGATCCCTACGCCGAACAGGATGGCGACGGTTTCGTTACCTCCCCTGTCGACGATCATGTTCATCGCTATGACGCCGCAGGAAGCCACGAACGCGGCCATCGACCCTACCGACAGGTCGATGCCTCCGGAAATGATGACGAAGGTCATGCCCAGGGCGATGATCCCCGTGTACGAGGATTGCCGCATCACGTTGATGAGGTTTTCCGGTTGAATGAAGTACGGCCACCCTATGATGGTCGCCAGCAGGAAGAGCACGCCCAAGGCAAGGAGCGATCCGTATTTTTCCAGGTCCAGCTTGACGGCTCCGGCCTTTGTCATGATGCCTCCTCCTCGTGTACACCGGTCGCGCGGAACATTATTTCTTCTTCAGTCAATGCATCGCCTTCGACGAGGCCGGCAAACTTGCCTTCCCGCAGCACTATCACCCGGTTGCACATGCCCAGGATCTCCTCCAGCTCGGATGATATGAAGATGCAGGAAATGCCGCCTCGGACCAGACCGGCGATCAAGCGATATATTTCGTGTTTGGCCGACACGTCGACTCCCCGCGTCGGCTCGTCGACTATGAGTACGTCGGGAGCTGTATCTATGCTCTTGGCCAGGGAAACCTTCTGCTGGTTCCCACCCGACAGGTTCTCCAGACGCTTGTCCAGATTGTCGGTCTTGATATGGAACGAATCGACGTAACCCTGCACCTTTGTCCGTTCCGACGACTTGTCGATCAGCCTCAGGATGGACCGGCAGTAATCGCCGAGCGATACCAGCGTCACGTTGCGCGTCACGGAAAATCCGGTGAGTATCCCCGCGCCTTGCCTGTCTTCCGACAGGTACGAGATGCCCGCGGCTACCGCGTCGGCGGGCTCGTCCACGACGAGGGGTTTCCCGCCTTTGAGCATCTCGCCCGACGATTTTTTTCGGAGGCCCAATATCGCCTCCGCCAGTTCCGTCCTCCCGGCGCCGACGAGACCCGCAAGACCGAGAATCTCACCCTTGCGCAACGCGAACGATATGTTCTCGAGCACTCCGGGCACGTTGATGCCGCGAAGCTCGAATACGACCTCGTCCCCCGGATCGTTCTTGGGAGGAAAAATGGAACCGAGTTCCCTGCCCACCATCTTCTGTGCCATCTCGATGGCTGATATCTCCGAGGTCGGGCCGTCGTGCACGATGGAACCGTCGCGGAGGACGAGTACTCGGTCGCACAGATGCTTTACTTCCTTGAGTTTATGGGAAATGTAGATGACCGTCATGCCGGCATTCCGCAACTCTCCAACCAGCCTGAAAAGGATCTCTATCTCGTACTTGGTGAGCATCGTGGTCGGCTCGTCCATAATGAGGACACGGGACTCGAAAGCCAGAGCCTTGCATATCTCGACCATCTGCTTCTCGGCCGAACTCATCATCTCTACAGGCGCCTCCGGGTCCAGGGAGACGCCGAGTCGCGAAAGCAGTTCGCGGGTCTTGGCCTTCATGCCTGCCTTGTCCAGTAGTCCCGCCTTGGTCAGCAATTCCGATCCCAGGAAAACGTTGTTGTATACGGGAAGGTCGCGTATCAGGTTGAATTCCTGGGGCACGAGGCTGATGCCGAGGCGACGGGCGCTTATCGAGTCAGGAATGCGCACATGCTTGCCGTTGACGAGCACCCGCCCCGAACTCGGCTGGTAGATGCCGCTGATTATCTTCATCAGGGTACTCTTGCCCGCTCCGTTCTCCCCTATGATGCCGAGGATCTCGCCGGACATCACTTCGATGTTGATGTCCTTGAGTACGGATACGCCGCCGAAATCCTTGCAGAGGTCCTCGGTCCTGAGCAGCGCCTCGCCCATCGGGTTCACCTTTCCATTGCCGCGTCGAAGGCGCGGTCTGATGGATTGAAATCGATGCGGCGCACGTACTCGAGTGACTCGCTCGCCCCTCTTTCCCTCTTCATTCCAGCGTCCTCCCACTCGACCGACAGCGGCCCCGCATAGCCGGCAGCGTTGAGCTCCCTGATGATGGCGTCGAAGTCGACGTCGCCCCGGCCGATCGAGACGAAATTCCATCCCCTGCGCAAATCGCCGAACGGTAGATGCGATCCCAGTATGCCTGCGCGCCCGTCCAGCCGCACGGCCACATCCTTCATGTGCACGTGATATATCCTGTCGGCAAAATCGCGGATGAAAAGGTCCGGTTTGACTCCCTGCCACAGCAGGTGCGAGGGGTCGAAATTGAAACCGAGCGTCGGCCTGTAGTCGAATGCTTCGAGGAGGCGCCTGGCAGTGTAGTAATCAAAGGCTATTTCGGTCGGATGGACCTCCAGGGCGAAGCGGACGCCACAGGCATCGAACTCGTCGAAGACGGGGGTCCAGCGGCGCACGATCTCGGCATATGCCTCCTCTATCGTCGACTCAGGAGTCTGGGGAAAAGAATACCAGTAGCGCCACACCGGAGAACCCATGAAACAGGTGACCACCCGGCACCCCATGTTCCTGGCTGCCCGGGCCGTCAGTTTCATCTCTTCGGTAGCCCAAGCGACGATGGCCTCGGGTTTTCCCTTGACCGACGGCGGCGCGAAATTGTCCAGACGCGGATCCCAGGGATCGCCGACGCACTGCCCCGCCAGGTGGGCGGATAAAGCCCAGCAACCCAACCCGTTGCTCTCGAGCACGCGCCTGCGGCCCTCCACGTACGCCTGGTCGGTCGCGGCGGCCCTGACATCCATGTGGTCGCCCCAGCAGGCGATCTCGACGCCATCGAAGCCCATGCCGCCTGCCTTGGCGCAGAACTCCCCGAAAGGCAGGTCGGCCCATTGGCCGGAGACGAGGGTTATCGGTCTGGACATCCGTACCTCCTCACGCGGTAAAATCGATGACTCCCTTGATATAGCCGCCGGTCCTGTCCAGGCTCGCCGTGTAGACTTCCTCGGCTCGCTCGAACGGCGCCTCATGGGTGACAAGGCCTTCGTTCGTCACGGCGCCAGCCTCCATCAGCGATATGCCAGCCGGGAACAGGGCGTCGAACGCCGGGTTCATCTGGGGTTGCACGTTGAGGATCCGCCATCCGCGGGTATGCCACGCGTTCAGGTCAAAATCCTGATGGTGATGGTGCCAGGCGAAATTCTCGATGATGGCGAACGGTTTGGCAAGCGCGAAGGCCAGTTCCAGGGAAGCCTGGCTGCCCGCGGTCT
>CAZNXK010000050.1:21419-22978 GCA_964576835.1 uncultured Treponemataceae bacterium
GATCACTACATCGAATGAACGCCCGAAGGCGCCCGGTTCGCCGGAACCCGGCGCGACGAAATCCCATCCACCCCTGGCGCTCCCGAAGCCGCGGGCCAGATCGAGTCGACTCGAATCGGGCTCGAAAACAGCAACCCGACCCGCGAGCGTTCTACGAAGCAGCTGGAGTAAGAGGAGTCCCATGTAACCCGATCCGACCAGCGCGACGGAACTGCCCGGCGCTATGCCGGCGTACATTATTCCGTTGACGACGCAGGCTACAGGCTCGACTATCCAGCGCGTATGCGGAATGGCCGAAGCCTCGGGGATGACGGATACCTTCTGGCGCGGTCGGACGGCATGACGGGCCATCAGACCGCCGCCGCGTTCGTCTATGGGGAGCTCATGGCATACGACGCGCTGCCCCTTGCGAAGATCATGGACGAGGCTTCCTGCCGAGACGATGCGGCCGACGCCTTCATGGCCAGCCCGGAACGGGTATGCATGGAATTCCCCAAAGCGCCCGGCATAGGCCAGGGTATCCCAGCCGCAGACTCCGCAGGCTTCCATTTCTACAAGGACCTCGTTGGCTTCGATATCCGGGAGCTCGACGGTCCTATACTCCAGTTTCCGCTCTCCGAGGTACCATAACGCTTCGGTTTTCATGCTGATCTCCGGCGGAATGGTACGGCCACTTATTCGACTTGTCAATCAGTTTGTTCGGTTTTCGAACTTTCTAGTAGTATATCCGCATTTTTCTTGTTGACAAGCGAACATCAGCGTCGAATACTTTAGTCGCTTCAGGAGCCGGAGCGCCGCAAGCCTTCCGAGGAGCCGCCCTTGACTGAAATCATCGACAGCGTGAATAGTGTTTCAGCGCCTGAAAGCGCTGGACCGAGGAATGGCATGCATACAATGGGATTTTCAGACGGCGATGACTCGACCAACGTGAGTACGACGGCTGGCAGGATATTCAAGATCATACGGGACCACGGACCACTGTACGCCAACGACATTGTCAAAAGGACAGGACTCGCCAAGTCGACCGTCTCGGAATACCTGGAACGGCTCCTGTCGGTTGGCCTCCTCAGGGACGAGATACCCGAAGGAGGCAAGCGGCGCAGGCTCAAGGTCGCCGAGTCGGCTGGCTATGTCGTCGGCGTTGCCCTCGGCCAGAGTCGCCTCAATGTCGCGCTCTGCGACCTGGAAGCCGAAATCATCGACTCGGTGGGCGGACCCGTGGATCTTGTCCATGAGGCTCCCGACAGGATACTGGGCAGGGCAGTCGCGTACGCGAGGGAACTCGAGGACAAAGCCGGACTCGGTCCGTCAGCCCTGTTCGGGTTGGGTTTCAGCCTGCCGAGTCCGGTCGACTATGCCCAGGGATTCCCGGTCAACCCGCCGGTGATGCCCGGCTGGGACCATTTCCCCGTGGCATCCTACTTGGCACAGGAATTTACCTGCCCGGTCTTCGTCGACAACGACGTCAACGTAATGGCACTCGCCGAACGCGACAAGGGAGCCGCCGCTACCCCCGATTACCGCAAAGCCAGCTTCCTTCTCATCAAGGCCGGAAGCGG
>CAZNXK010000051.1:0-22218 GCA_964576835.1 uncultured Treponemataceae bacterium
CGATGTACTCCTCGATGTTCTCGGGGTCTATCCTTCCGCAGTTGGCAAGCACTATCTTCTTCTGTTTTTCGAAGAACGGAATCTGTTTCTTCTGCTCGACTATCTTGCGCGCTTCGGGGGCCAGCCACAGGAGATCCTGCACCGGTCGGCCTTTGAGGAAATGCTCCTCGACGATGCGCGCCGCATCCTCTGCCTTGAGCCTTATATAGAAGGAACCGTCGGGATAGACGACCATGACCGGCCCCAGTTCGCAGGGACCCATGCAACCCGTCTCGACGACGTTTATCTCCTTTGCCAGGCCCTTCTCTTCGATGGCTGCCAGCAGGTGCTTCTTGAATTCGTGACTCTGCGAGGAGATGCAGGCGCCTCCACCGCATATTAGGACATCCAGACGCTTGTTCATGACGCCTCGCCTTTAGCTGTTG
This sequence comes from uncultured Treponemataceae bacterium, assembly GCA_964576835.1. Taxonomy (GTDB): domain Bacteria; phylum Spirochaetota; class Spirochaetia; order Treponematales; family UBA12059; genus SZUA-370. The sequence continues at coordinate 426 of CAZNXK010000051.1, forward strand.
ACTTCGATGACGTTGCCGGAAACGGGATTTCCGTTGACCAGGTGCTCGGCCACGATCTTGCGCGCCACGTCGCTGGAAACGTTGCCGTATACTACCGTGGGTTTGCCGGCCTCGTAGATGGTGACTATCGGCTCGGAGGAGCTCAGGCCCCGCTCTCCCGCCTGGCTGACGATTATGTCGTGCAGCTCTCGCTTGGCCACCTCGTCCAGAAGCGTTTTCAGAGTCTCCCGAGCCCCGGCGGCTATGCCGCTGGTTCCCATGCCAACCACTACCTTGATGCGCGCCTTGCCGTCGCGCAGTATCATTTCCTTTTCAGTCTTTTCCCGTATCTTGCGCAGATCTTCGATTTTCATGCTGACCTCCTTCTGTCAAATAGTCGCTGATTCTTTCTTTGCGCAGCTCCCTCAGTATCTGGATGGATTTTTGCGGATTGAGACGGCCATAGACCTCGTCGTCGATCATCATGACAGGAGCGAGTCCGCAGGCGCCGAAGCATCGGGCCGTCGAAAGGGTAAGGAAACGATCGGGGGTAGTGCCTCCGACTCGAATGCCCAGTTCCTTCTCCAGGGCTTTGAGTATCTCGGATGCTCCCTTGACGTGGCAGGCGGTGCCCAGGCAGACATTGACGATGTGTTCGCCTATCGGCTCGGTACGGAAGAAATTATAGAAGGTGACGACGCCGTATACCTCCGCGTGGGGAAGACCCAACTCGCGAGCGATGAAATGCTGGACTTCGGGCGGAAGGTAGCCGAATATTCTCTGGGCCCGGTGCAAGATCTGGATCAAAGGGCCGGGCGTCTTGCTGTTTTCATCGATGAACAGTTTCAGTTCCCGGTACTCGGCATTGTCGGGAATATGAATTTGCCGTGTTTCCATGAATACCTCCTTCATGTTATGCGTATTGGCCGTGATGATTCATGGTCAGGTTGATGTGCCGAGCAGGTTGTACAGACGGCCACAGAGCGCGAACGCGCTGGAATCCCCCTGGAGCATGAAGATTCCTTCCTTGCCGGCCCGCTCGAGAACGCTCGCGTCGGGAAGGTTCCCATGGGGAATCAATATTGCGGCAACCTTTTTAAGTTGCGCGACCGCGATGATGTTGAGGTGTTGTTGGACTGTTATCCAGATGCATCCTTCGACGGCGTTCGCTATGACGTCAGAAAGGAGATCGGCGACATAGCCGCCGCTTACAGGGCTATCGCACCCTCTGGCCAGGATGCGTAGTCCCAGTTTTTCCGCAACTTCGCTTACCACCATGACCAGCAACTCCAAAGTACAGTCTGTTTATGCTCTTGGCGTATGAGCAAGGGTATCCATGTAAAAATGTCTGGAATCAGATCACAGATGGCTTACGATATGGCGATAATGCGATTCTGTCAAGAAATATATATCGAAAAAATTGCATCTAATCACCCAGATTGCATTTGCCCATAGGCATGCGACATGCTACACTTTGATTCCAGTTGGGGGTGGATATGTCCGACTTTTACAAATGCTCCGGTTGCGCTCGCATCATCAAGGTGATTCAGGGGGGCAGGGGACAATTGACCTGCTGTGGCCTACCCATGCAGCCGCTCGCCAATTTCGAGTCGGTGAACAATATCCTCGAGTTTGCCATCGAGAAAGAAGCCGAGGCACACGATTTCTATGTGGAGTGGGCCGGCAAGCTCGAGCTGGCGCATCTCAAGGAGCTTTTCATCACGTTCGCCGGCGAGGAGCAGAAGCACAGGGAAAAGCTGGAACGCATCAAGCAAGGCAGTACTTTCCAGCCTGACATGGCCAAGGTCACCGACCTGAAGATAGTGGATTACATGGTTGACATCGTCCCGACTCCGGACATGGACTATCAGGAAGCGCTCATAATAGCCATGCGCCGGGAAAAAGCATCCTTCAAGCTTTACAGCGACCTGGCTGCCATGAGCGGCGGCGGTGAACTGCAGACGCTGTTCCTTGCACTGGCCCAGGAAGAGGCAAAACACAAGCTACGCATGGAAACCGAGTACGAAAAGGACATCTATCGTGAAAATTAGAATCGGCCGAGGCGTTGCGCCAGACACGGTGACCGTGCGCGCGCGAAGGCCCGCGCCGAATCCGGAGCTCTAGCATGCTGATTCGGGATGTGGTCAGGTTGCTGGACGCCGAGATCCTTTCCGGTGAGGACAAGCTTGATGCCGAGGTCAAGTGCGGAGGCGCGGCGGATATGATGAGCGACATACTGTCCCTCTGCGGTCCCAACCAACTGGTGCTTACCGGCTACGTCCACCCCCAGGTGGTGCGCACCGCCCTCGTGTCGGAGGTGCTCGGGCTGGTATTCGTGCGCGGCAAGAATATCCCCCCCGAAACAATCAATCTGGCCCGCCTGAGCAACTTCCTTGTGTTGCGGACTAAAAACTACATGTACACCTCGTGCGGAAAACTGCGCGCAGCCGGCCTTAAGGGAATCGATGAGCGATAAGGTCGATCTGGCCAGGTATGCCGCCCTTTTCGAGGACATCAGCGCTGCCGACATCATGACAGCCATGGTGACGGCTTTGCCGCCGGACAAGAAGATCTCCCATGCCAAGGAGATGATGAACATAAAGAGGATTTCCGGCATCCCCGTGGTCGATCCGTCCCGCCACCTTATCGGAATCGTCACCGTCGAGGACATCATCCACGCTCTCGAGTTCAACCGCCTGAGCGAGCCGATCCGCAACATGATGACGCGCAACGTGGTGACGATCCATCGCGACGACCGGCTTGCCGACATCGTCAGCACGTTCGAAAAGCACCACTATGGCCGGTTTCCCGTTGTCGACGACGATAATGTGCTCTGCGGCATCATCAGCCGCGAGGATATCCTCAACGGCGTGCTGGAGAAATTCAACCTCATCTACGTGCACGACCAGAAGCGCATCTCCACCCTCAACTCGGAGTATTCTATAATTACCGGCGAGAAATTGACGATGGATACCGCCGAGTTCCACTACAACATCGATACCGGCGACTTCGATGCCGCAGGCACAGGCGCGGTGTTGCTCAAGACCTTCCTCGCAAACAAGGGGTATGGAGGAGAAATAATCCGGCGCGCGGGAGTTGCTGCGTACGAGGCTGAAACCAATGTGATCATACATTCACATGGTTCAGGAGACATCTATTGCTTCCTGCACGATGACATGGTCATGGTGAGGGTACTCGACAACGGCGTCGGCATAGAGAACCTGGAAATGGCCATGAAGGAAGGCTACTCCACCGCGCCCGATTACATACGTGAACTTGGCTTCGGAGCCGGCATGGGCATTACCAACATGAAACGGTTCAGCGACAAGCTGGTCATCCTGTCCGAGAGGAATGTCGGTACGCAGGTCGAAATGATATACTACCTTCCAGGCCCGGAAGCGCCTCCGGCGTAGTCGATATTCGGCGCCTCGGCCAGAAGGGGCCGCAGGTTGGCGGCGAAAAATTCACGCAGGAAAGAGTAGACGTCGGGATGGGACAAGTGCAAGCCACCCGCTTGCTCGCGGACCTCCGCGCTGGAAATTGCGAATTCTCCCTTGTCGCTGTAATACCTGAACTCCAGATTGACATCCTCGAGGGTCACCAGCAATTCAAGCATGGTATCTGAAATGTCGCCCAGCGGCGGGCAATCCCAGTGGCTCTTCTCCAGCCGCGCCTGCACCGTGGTACCGCTGCCCGGTTGGCTTTCCAGTTCGAAATCGCCATGACAGGCGCAACTGGTGGCCTCGAGCAGGGGCAGGCCCAATCCTACCTTCTTGAATCCCTTGCTGGTGTAGAACGGATCGCGGGCATTGGCTGCCGTCTCCGCGTCCATTCCCCGGCCGTCGTCTTCCACGCTCAGCCTTATTTCATCGGAAGCTGCAGAATCGCGCAGGCTGACTGTTACCTTGCGCGCACCCGCGGCGACCGAGTTCTGGACAAGGTCGACGATATGGAAGCAGATGTCCCTGACCATGGCCTCAGCCTTCCTCGCGTACGACGTGGCATCGGCCCGATCGCGCGGCCTGGTAGACCGAGGCGAGCGTGGCCTCGTCGACATCGTAGACAGTATACGCCCGTCCTATGTCGGCAAGATAGTGAGCATCGGAGTTGCACAGCAAATGCCGGCCGGCCAGCTCCGGATGAGCGGCGATAGCCGTGGAGAATGGCGTGCAATACGATATCTCGAGCGGGCAGTCAGCCAGCTCGGGCGGCAGGAATCCAAGGTTGGCAAGCAGGCTGGAATGAGGGCTCTCGACGTGCGACGGGATGATGAAACCGCCGTATTCGCGTACGAGGTCCGCCAAAGCGCCTATCGTCAGGCTCAGGCTGTTCAGCAACAGCCTCGGTTCGACGCGCACGATTGTATCGTCGATGTCTACTACCACCTGGTCGCCGAAATAATCGGGATTGTTCGCCACTTCCGGCAGGAATGGATAAACCTGGCCATAAAACGTTTCCGCCGCCCGCGGACTGGGCAGCAGGCAGAGCAGATGTACGTCTTCGATCGTCTGCGCTTCCATTCCGCAAATCACCGACAGACCCCGCATCGCGCCGTACGCCGAGGCATGCAAGGCATTCTCGACGCTGTTGTGGTCCGTGACCGCTATCATGTCAAGGTGGCGCTCCAGCGCCCGCTCGACGATGGCCCGGGGCGTGCTTTCCAGCGAACCGCAAGGCGACAGCGTCGAGTGTATGTGCAGATCGGCGGCGACCTTCATTATCGGATCATCGTATTGATTGCTCCGGTGATTGTCAAACGCGATTGATCGTTGCGTTCTGCGCTGTATGGACGTAGACTCCTTGGTTGATGGACCACCCCCATGAAATGAAACTGCGGATAAAGCACGCTCCCATCAAGGCCAAATCCGCGTTGATGGCCAGGGTCATGGAGCATACGGAGGCGGTATTCAACCGCCTGGACGCGTACTCGTATCTGAGCGCCAACGACAGGTTCGATTTTTCTTATTACCGATCGTTCTACCTGCAATCCCTTCTCGATATCGATGCGCGGATAGGACGCGGCGAGCTTAAGCCTGTGGATCTTTCCGATTTCCCCCAGGTTGTGCGGTTCCCGTCGTACGAGATACATGCAGCGCTTTTCATCGGCTCCTTCGACCCGTTCCAGATGACGCACCTGGCCACGGCCCTCCGCTACCTGGCATCGAGCGGTGCGTCGGCCCCCATTGTCTTCATCATTCCGGAGGGTCATGACAACCCACGGAAGCCGAGGAAGTGCGACTACCGGTACCGGTTTGAACTCCTTTCGGAGCAGGTCGCGGGCGTCTTCGATCCACTGATAGTGCCGCTGGACATCGGCGAAGGCGCCGATACGATAGAGATAGTCCGCCGCTTCATAGCGATGTTCCCGGGTGCGCGCATATCCATGACGCACCTCCTGGGGTCGGACGTGCTGCCTTTCGCCGCGGCGCTCCTGCCTCTGGACCTTGCGGCATGGAGGGAAGAAGCCCGGATGTCCGGCGTCGACTTTTCTTACCGGGCTTTCGTCGTCACCAGGGAAGGCGCGCCGCCTTCCGCGCCTCATGTGAAGATAATCAAGTCTCTCGATCTGCCGGTCTACCTCGACGGCAAGCCGATCGGAGCGCCTTCGAGCAGCGATTTCAGGGAAAACCACGCGTTTTCGATAGTATTCCCGACAGAATCGGTGATACGCCACGTTGAAGTGCTGTTCCGCTACAGGCTCAACAAGCCCTGGAACATCGGCTGACATTCCATCCGGTTGCGGAAATACCATGATCCTCTGGCGAATTCGCCCGATCTCGGATACCATCGACGATGGACAGGAGAGTGCATAAGCCATGAAATTCGTATTTTTCGGAGCACCCGGTGCCGGCAAAGGCACGATGGCGGCAAAAGCAGCGGAGGCTTTCGGGTTTCCGCACATTTCGACCGGCGAGATTTTTCGCGCTGCGATGCGCGACGGCACGCCTCTGGGAATCAAGGTAAAGGCGATAATCGAATCGGGCGGCCTGGTATCCGACGAGCTGACCATCGGCCTCGTCGAGGAAAGGCTGGCGATGCCGGACTCCAGGGCCGGCTGGCTGCTCGACGGCTTCCCGAGGACCCTGGCCCAGGCCCGGGCCCTCGCTGGCTTCTGCCCCGAGGATTACGTCATCGACCTTGAAGTGAGCGACGAAAAAGTGCTCGAGCGGCTGTCTGGCCGGCGAATGTGCCGGTCATGCGGCAGGAGCTGGCACGTGCGCTTCATGCCTGTGGCCAAGCCGGGCATATGCGACAATTGCGGCGGCGAACTGTATACCCGTGACGATGACCGCGAAGAAGCGGTCAAGGTGCGCCTGGAGAACTACCGTGGCCAGACAGCTCCGCTCGTGGATTATTACCGCCAGCGCGGTACCTTGGTCACGGTGGATGGCGAAGCCGATGCCGACTCCGTCTGGGCAGTCCTCAAGGGCGTGATGGAACGCCTTGTCTCCGGACGACAGGCCTGAGTCGATGGCCGCGGCGCCCGTGATCGGGTCGCGGCGAAAGGATGGATAAAATGCAGTCGTTGTCAAGACATTCCCGTTTCGTCATGGCTGTCGCGGTTGTCGCGGCCGTGCTGGTCGTGCTATGCGCTTCGTGCCCGGCGCCGTCAGGAAGGCGCGGCGAACGTCCTGCCGACCCGTCGTTCGTCGTGGCGCACAGTGACGGAATAGTATCACGTTTCGCCTCCCTGAGCGTTCTTTTGGGGTCCGGCCGCGATGCGTCCGCCATTGCCGGAGCCAACCCGTTCAGCTTCGACCCGGCCATCGACGGAACAGTCGAATGGAGCGCCGACGGCAGCCGCGCAGATTTCCAGCCAGCCGTCCCTCTCGAGCCGGGACGGACCTACCGCGGCGTCTTCGACTTTGCGGCCATCGGGGAGCCTTCCAGCGGCTGGTTCTCGTTCAAGGTGCGCGCGGCCGAGCCGGCGCTGTCGGTGCTGCCTGGCGCCTTGTACGCGGCTTTCGACGGCAGCCTCTCCGTCGACGGAATGGTGCGCTCGGACGACGCCCCGTCGACTGCGGACCTGGAACGCGTGCTGTCTGCCAGGGTTGGCTCGACCGAGCTCGGCGTGTCCTGGAGCCACGAGGGGAACGGAGTCCATAATTTTACGGTAAAGCGAATACCTCGCGGAATGGCCGAATCGACGCTCGAACTGTCGTGGAACGGAAAGCCCGTGGGATCGGGAGCCCGTGGTTCGGAAAAGTACAGGATACCCGCGGAAGGCAGCTTTGAACTGCTGTCGGTTTCGACTCCGCGTTCCGGCGAGCCAGCCTGCCTGACCGTCTCGTTCAGCGAGCCCGTCGACAAGGACCAGGACTTCCGCGGACTCATACGGGCGACCGGCACCGGGGACCTCCGCTACGAGGCCGAAGGCGGCATCGTGCGAGTCTATGCGTCACTGAGCTGGCCTGAAAGCGTCGACGTCACCGTGGAGAAGGGGCTCAGGAGCAGGTCACTCGGAGCGCTGGCCGTACCGGTCGCCGCGACAGTCCGTTTCGACTGGGAAAAGCCCGAAGTGCGCTTTCAGTCGGCTGGAACGATCGTTCCATCGAGCCAGGGAACGCGCGTGGTGCTCGAGACGAGGAACCTCGCGAAGGTCGTCGTCGAGGCGCTGCTCGTACATGGCGACAACATGCTGCAGTTCATGCAGGTCAACGATCTCGATGGCTCGAAAGAGCTCAAGCGCGTCGGAGATGTCGTCTGGCGCCAGGAGCTCGACCTTGGCTGGACCGACGACAGGAAAAACCAGTGGGTGCCGTACGCGCTCGACCTGTCGCCGCTTCTGGCAAAGCATCCCGACGGCCTCTTCCAGCTGCGCGTCGCCTTTGGCCACGAACACATCCGCTACGCGAGCCCGAACGACCATTCCAGCCTCGGCAAGTGGGTTTTTCCGCCGGTGAGCATCGCCGACCAGGGCGACGAGTCGTCGTACTGGAACTACTACGAGGAATGGTTCGACTGGGACGAGTACTACCGCTGGCGCGACGATCCCTCCCACCCGGCGTTCTACGTCCAGCGATACGGGCGCGACCGCACCGCCAGGCGCAATGTCCTTGTTTCAGACGTCGCGCTGTCCGCCAAGATCGACGTAGACGGCTCGTGGCATATCGTGTCGAGCGACCTGCGGACCGCCAGGCCCCTTTCCGGCGGCAGGATCGCGCTGTACAGCTACACCATGAAGGAACTCGCGTCGGCGACCGCCGACCGCAACGGACTTGCCGTGCTCAAGCCGACTGCCTTGGGTCTGTCGGAAGGCACCAAGCCGTTCTTCGCCGTGGCCGAGGCCGCCGGGGCCAAGACAGGCAGGGAACGTGGCTACCTCAAGCTGTCCGAGTCGCAGTCCCTTGCCGTCAGCCACTTCGACGTGGGCGGCGAAAAGGCCGAGTCGGGCGTCAAGGGACTCATCTACGGCGAGCGTGGAGTCTGGCGGCCGGGCGACGACCTGCACCTATGCTTCGTGCTCTACGACAGGCTGAAGACGCTCCCGGCCGACCATCCGGTGCTCTTCGAACTGGAGAACCCTCTCGGGCAGGTGGTCAGGCAGGCGACCTATACCTCGTCTGTCGGAGGCTTCTACTACATCAAGACAGGGACCGAGCAGAGCGCGCCTACCGGGACCTGGACCGCCCGCGTCCGTGTCGGCGGCAAGACATTCACGAAAGCGGTCAAGATAGAGACAGTCATGCCCAACAGGCTCAAGCTGTCGCTCGACTACGGGACGGCGCCGTACATTGCCGCCGACCTTCCCGAGATGGGCATCAAGGCCGCCTGGCTCCATGGCGCCCCGGCGCCTGGACTCAAGGCCGACGTCAGCATGGTGCTCTCCGCATCGACCAAATCGCCTGGCGACTACCCGGGCTTTTCGTTCCAAGACCCTCTGCGGACGGCACCTAACCAGCGCTCGCTCCTCTATGAAGGCTACCTCGACGATTCGGGCGCAGCCCGTTTCAAGGTCGACCTATCGACCGATACCGAGGCGCCAGGTCCCTTGACAGCCAGTTTCCTGTCGCGCGCCTTCGAGCGCTCGGGGCTGTTTTCGAGCGAGCAATTCTCCGTCGACTTCCATCCCTACGCCCGCTATGTCGGCGTCAAGCTGCCTGCAGGCGACGCTTCCAGGGGTATGCTGCTGACCGACAAGGACCATCCCGTGGAAATCCTCCTCGTCGACCGCGACGGCAAGCCTTCAGGCAATGGCCCCGTCGAGGTGGCCGTCTACAAGCTGGAGTGGCGGTGGTGGTGGGAAAAGGGGCAGGAAAGCCTCGCGGAGCAGGCCTCCGACATCTACAGGCGCCTCGTCGTCAAGGATACCGTACTCGTCAAGAACGGGCGCGCATCCTGGAAGCTGCGCATCAACTATCCAGAGTGGGGCCGTTACCTGATACGCGTCACCGACGGATCGGGCGGCCACGCGGCGGGCTCGCTGTTCTATATCGACTGGCCGGGCTGGGCAGGCAGGGGCAAAGGAGAGGGCGGCGGATCGGCCGTGATGCTGACGCTCGCCGCCGACAGGGAAAAGTATTCGGTCGGCGACCCTGTGCGGATAAGCTTCCCGTCAAACAAGGAAGGCCGGGCATTCATTACCATCGAGCGCGCCGGCCGCGTGCTCAGGGAAGAATGGCTGGACGCCAAGGACGGGAATACCGTCTTTGAATTCAAGGCGACCGCCGATATGGCGCCCAACGTCTACGTACACGCTACTTTTGTCCAGCCGCACCTCCAGACGCTGAACGACCTGCCGATACGGCTCTACGGCGTCGTGCCGGTGATGGTCGAGGATCCAGTGACGCGGCTGCAGCCGGTCATAACCGCCCCGGCGGCCCTGGAGCCCATGAAGAAGGCCAGCGTCACCGTGTACGAAAAATCCGGCAAGCCGATGACGTACACGCTGGCCGTAGTCGACGAGGGACTCCTGGGGATAACGCGTTACCGCAGCCCCGATCCGTGGGACGAGTTCTACAAGAAAGAGGCGAGCCTTCTGTCGTCGTACGACCTGTACAAGGACGTGGCAGGCGCGTACTCAGGCAAGCTGCAGACGCTCCTGTCGATAGGCGGATCTGAATTCGGCGATGCCGGCGGAACCCGCAAGGTGAGCCGCTTCCCGCCGGTGGTCAAGTATATGGGACCGTTCACGCTCGCGAAGGGCGCCAGGGCAAACCACGAAGTAGAACTTGGGCCATACGTCGGAGCCGTGCGCTTCATGGTCGTCGCGGGAACCCCTGACGGTGCCTACGGCAAGGCGGAGGTAGAGACTCCGGTCCGCTCGGAGCTGATGGTCTATCTGACCGCTCCCCGCGTCCTTGGCCCCGGCGAACTCTTGACCGTACCCGTCTCGCTGCTCGGTTTCATGGGCAAGGACAGCGCCGCGACGGTGACGCTGAAGGTCGAAGGCGAAGCGGCCGTGCAGGGCGACGCCAGCAAGGTCGTCAGATTCCCCGAGGAAGGCGAGCAGGCCACGTCTTTCGAGCTGCGCGTCGCCGACAGGGTTGGCGCTGTCCGCCTGTCGGTCGAGGCGACCGGCCCCGGCGGCAGGGTGTCGAGGCAGTCAGTGGATATCCCGGTACGCTCGTCGGCGGTGCCCGTGACCGCGGTCAGCGCAACGCTGCTCGCCGGCAAGGCAAGCGCGGTCATAGACGCGGAGCTGCCCGGCATCGACGGTTCAAACGAGGCGTGGCTCGAGCTGTCGCTCGTCCCGCCCGTCGACCTCTCCGGGCGCCTTTCGTACCTCATCGGGTACCCCCACGGTTGCGGCGAACAGACGACGAGCAAGGCCTTCCCGCAGCTCTTCCTGGCCGACGCGATGAACCTGACGCCCGACCAGGCGATGGCGGCCAAGGAAAACGTTTCGGCCGCCATTCTGAAACTCGCCGGATTCCAGACCACCAGGGGCGGATTCGTGTTCTGGGCCGGCTCGTACGAGGAAAGCTCCTGGCTTTCCTCCTATGTGACGCACTTCCTGACCATGGCAAGGCGACAGGGTTTCTCGGTGCCTGAGACCATGATGGTGCCTGCGCTTTCGTACCTGGCTTCACAGGCGAGCGCGTGGAGCGCGCAGGCGGACTGGTCAAAGTCCGAGCAGGCCTACAGGCTGTACGTGCTTGCCCTGGCGGGCAAGGCCGACATCGCGTCGATGAACCGTTTCGTCGAATACGGACCGCATCCTGTCGCTGCACTCTACCAGGTGGCGGCCGCTTATGCGCTCGCCGGCATGAAGGACAGGGCCACGGCGGTTTTACGCGACGCGCCGGCCAACGTCCAGCGCTACGCTGGCATGGAGCGGGTCTACGGCTCGGTACTCCGGGACAGGGCCATAGTCCTCGATGCCTTCAACGTGATGGGCGACCAGGCGCGGGGGCTGCCTCTGTTCAAGCAGATAGCCGAGTCGCTGTCGTCATCGGCAGGCGCCTCGACGCAGGACCTGGGCTTCGCGCTTGTCGCCGCACTGCCATATATGAAGGCCGCCAGCTCGGGCAGCGCCAGCGTCAGATACTCGTACGAAGGTGGATCGGGAACGGTTGCCCTGTCGAAGGCGATGGCCAGGCTGCCGCTCAAGACAGGTTCGGGGCGCCTGTCCGTCAGCCTGACGAACGGCTCGGGCACGGTGGTCTACGCGCGCGTAGCGGTGACCGGCACCCCGAGGCCGGGCGACGAGCGTTCCAGGTCCGAAGGCCTGGTTGCGGGAGTCCGCTACCTCGACCAAACCGAGCATGTGGTAGATCCAGGCAAGGCAGCTTTCGGCACTGACCTGATAGTCGAGCTTTCCGTCCGCAACACGACCGGAGAGCCACTGTCCGATGTGGCGCTGACCTACAGGGCGCCTTCGGGCTGGGAGCTCGCCAACCTCAGGGTGGGGCGGTCCGCCGACGACTCGGGCGTGGCCGGGCAATACGACTACCAGGACGTGCGCGACGACCGGGTGATGACGTATTTCGGGTTGCAGCGCGGAGAGACGAAGCGTTTCAGGCTGTTTGTCAACAAGACCTACGAGGGCGATTTCTTCCTGCCTGCCGTCACCGCCGAGGCGATGTACCAGCCGGAGGTATTCGCGGTTTCCCCTGGCCGGCAACTGTCGCGGCCTTCTTCGTCTCCCGCGGCCGCGAACCCGAACAGCCGGGGCTTGAGGCCTTGATACGGCGGCTCCTGGGCAAGGTCGCGCGGTGTGCGGCGTACCGCGTGACGCGCAGTGCGCGAATAGCCGCCGCGTGGGCAACCTTGCCCGAGGTCGCCCCGGCGCTTACTGGCGCCATCCTGTTTTCGCTGGCCCTCGTCGTCATCGACCCGTACCCGCGTTCCGACGCCCGATGGTCGAGCGCGCTCTACGCGGAGGGCGGAGAACTGCTCGGCGCGGCAGTATCATCGGACGGCCAATGGCGGCTGGCGCCGTCTACGCCCGTGCAGGACCGCTACGCCCAGGCGGTCGTCGCTTTCGAGGACAGGCGCTTCCTGGGCCATGCAGGCTTCGACCCGGCCGCGATAGTCAGGGCCGCCAGGGACAATGCTGTCGCAGGAAGGGTGGTGTCCGGCGGCTCGACCATTACGATGCAGGCCGCCCGCCTGTCGAGGGAGCCCGGGGAGAGGAGCCTCGGGGCAAAGCTGGCCGAGCTGTGGATGGCTGTCCGCCTCGAACTGTGGCACAGCAAGGATGAAATCCTGGAACTCTACGCGCTCCGCGCGCCTTTCGGCGGAAACGTCGTGGGACTCGAGGCTGCAGGCTTCAGGTGGTTCGGCAGGCCAGCGGGAACCCTCACCTGGGCTGAGGCGGCGACGCTGGCCGTGTTGCCCAACAGCCCGGGGCTCGTGCATCCCGGCCGCGCCCGTGACGAACTTGGCCGCAAGCGCGACGCGCTCCTTTCCAGGCTCGCTTCGAGCGGCGTCATCGGGCCTGACGACGCGGGTGCCGCGCTCATGGAACCGCTGCCGGAAGCTCCCCTTCCAATGCCCAACCTCGTGCCGCACCTGCTGGCCAAGGCCGGCTCAGGGAGCGTTGCGACAACCATAGACCGCGCGCTGCAGGAGCGGGTCAACGAAGTTGCGCTTCGCCACGCCAGTCGTCTGGCAAGGAACGGCGTGCGCAACCTGGCCATCGTCGCCGTCAGGGTAGATGACGGATCGGTGGCGGCCTACGTCGGCAACGCCGCGGGTCTCGATTCGCGCAACGCCGACCCGCGGGCCGCCCCCTGGGTCGATTGCGCGGCTTCACCGCGCAGTTCAGGCAGCATCCTCAAGCCCTTCCTCTACGCCGCCATGCTCGATTCGGGAGAGCTATCGCCATCCCGCCTCGTTCCGGACATACCGACGCGCGTCGGCTCATACAGTCCCGAGAACAACCTCAAGACGTACTCGGGAGCCGTCAGGGCGGACGAGGCCCTGGCACGCTCGCTCAACGTGCCGTTTGTCAGGCTGCTCCGCGGCTACGGAGTGGAACGCTTCGCCTCGCTGCTCGGTCGCCTCGGTTTCTCGACCCTTGCCCGGGCCCCGGCGGATTACGGCCTGACGCTGATACTCGGCGGCGCCGAGGTTTCGCTGGTCGACGCATCCTCAGCCTACGCGTCAGTGGCCAGGGCGGCAAAGGCCGTCCCCGATTTCGCCGGAACTACCTGGCAACGCGACAGTATCGCCGGCGTCAGACATGAGACACCGTTTTCTGCCGGAGCCGCCTGGCTGACGCTTGAAGCACTCGTCGACGTGGCAAGGCCGGTAGAGGAGGCGTCCTGGCAGGAATACGCCAGTTCGCGTCGGGTCGCCTGGAAGACAGGAACGAGTTTCGGCTCGCGCGACGCCTGGGCGCTAGGGATCACCCGCGACTGGGTCGTGGCGGTATGGGCAGGTAACGCCGACGGAGAGGGCAAGCCGGAGCTCAAGGGTACCGACGCCGCGGCTCCCGTCCTGTTTGATGTCTTCCAGACCCTGCCCCGGTCAGCCTGGTTCGAAGCGCCGGCCGGCGCGTTGCGCTACGAGACAGTCTGCGCCGATTCAGGTTTCGTCTCCGGACCCGATTGCGTCGGCACGACCCGCGTCGCCGTGCCTGCAGGGGCCAGGACAGACCAGAGTTGCCCCTACTGCCGGCTCGTCCAGCTCAGCGACTCTGGAGCATTCAGGGTCAGGGCTGAAAAGACGTCGGAACTGGGCCTGTCCACGGAACGCCGCTTTGTCTTGCCGCCCGCGATGGAGTGGTACTATTCGCGGTCGACGACTGGCTACCGCCTGCTGCCGCCCTGGGCTCCGGGCATGGAAGGTCCGGAATCCGGCGTGATAGAGTTCATGACGCCGGAGGAGGGCTCGTCGATATTCGTGCCGATAGAGATCGACGGCAGAGCCGGCATGGCGGTATTCAGGGCTGCCCACCGTGACCAGAAAGCCAGGCTGTTCTGGCACCTCGACGGCGATTTCATCGCCGAAACCTCGGGCGACCACAGAGTGCAGGCACGACCGGCTCCGGGACGACACGAGCTCGTCGTGATGGACCAGTACGGGTCGAGCGCTTCCAGGCGCTTCAATGTGTACGCGCGGGAATGACGCCCTCCAGGCTTGCGCCTGCGGCGGCTTTCGGGGTATAACCCGCTATGCATCCCAACGACGACGAACAATCCCCAACCTATAGCGGGTTTTTCAAAATGCAGACGCATTTTGAAAAAGCTTCAATGACCATGTGCAAGCACGCGTAGCTCTACCGTATCTACAGTGCCGTTGAACGGCAAGGAGGCCCCATGGTTATTCCCGAGACCCTGTCGTACGACGATGTGCTCCTGCTTCCAGGCTATTCAGAGATCCTTCCCCGTGACGCCAACGTCCGTTCGCGTCTCGCGGGCGACCTGTGGCTCAACGTGCCCATCATCAGCGCGGCGATGGATACCGTCACCGAGGACAGGCTTGCCATCGCCCTGGCCTTGCAGGGAGGCGCCGGAGTCATACACCGCAACCTGGCTCCCGAGGAACAGGCGAGCCAGGTCGCGGCGGTCAAACGCTACCTCAACTGGATAATAGACTCGCCCGTCACCGTAGAGGAAGACAGGACAATCCGCGATGTCCGCTCCATAATGGAGCGCAACCGCGTCACCGGCTTGCCGGTGCTCGGCCCCGGCGGCAAGCTCGTCGGCATAATCACCGCCCGCGACCTGCGCTTCAGGCGGGAGGACGACGCGCTTGTCCGCGACGCGATGACCAGGGAACTGGTCGTGGAGTCGGGGGAACCCACTCCCGGCAGCGCCCGCGAGAAATTCGACCGTCACCGCATCGAGAAACTTCCCGTCATCGACGCCGAGGGTCGGCTCAGGGGGCTGATAACCGTCAAGGACATGGAGAAGCACGAACTCTACCCCGACGCGGCCACGGACAAATCAGGCAGGCTCATCGTCGGCGCCGCCGTCTCGCCGCAGGATTTCGAGGCCCGCATCCCCCTGCTCCAGAAGGCCCGCTGCGATTTCGTCGTCCTCGATACGGCCCATGGTGATACCAAGGGCGTCCTCGAGGCCGTCGGCGCGATAAAACGCCGCTACGGCATGACGGTGATAGGCGGCAACGTCGCCACTGCCGCCGGTACGAGGCGCCTTGTCGACGCCGGCGCTGACGCGGTCAAGGTTGGCATCGGACCGGGGTCGATATGCACCACGCGCATCGTCGCAGGCATAGGCGTCGCCCAGTTCACAGCGGTGCTCGATTGCGCCGAGGAAGCCGGAAAATCGGGCATACCCGTGATAGCCGACGGCGGCATCAAATTCTCCGGCGACATAGTCAAGGCGATAGGCGCCGGTGCCTCGACGGTGATGATAGGCAACCTTCTCGCGGGCCTCAAGGAAGCGCCTGGAGCGGAGATAATCTACGACGGCAGGATATACAAGGAATACCGCGGCATGGGTTCCATGGGAGCGCTGAAGGCAGGCTCGGCCGACCGCTATCAGATAGCCAAGGACGAGTCCCCGGTTCCCGAGGGCATCGAAGGCAGGGTGCCGTACAAGGGAGAGCTCAAGGAATACCTCCACCAGCTGGTCGCCGGCCTCAAGAAGGGCATGGGCTATACCGGCTGCCGCGATATAGAATCACTGAGGAACTACAGACAGTTCGCGAGGATCACCGGAGCCGGACTCAGGGAGAGCCATGCTCACGATGTGTCGATAACGCAGGAAGCCCCGAATTATTCCCGCCAGTAAGGCAAGGAGACCGGCATGAACGTAGTGGTCATAGGAGCCCAGTGGGGCGACGAGGGAAAAGGCAAGATAGTCGATTACCTGGCGACCGACGCCCAGATCATCGTCCGTTTCTCGGGCGGCGCCAACGCCGGCCACACGATCGTGCGGGCCGACGAGCAGTTTGCCCTCCACCTGGTTCCTTCGGGAGTCCTGTATCCGGACAAGCGGGTGATACTCGGCACGGGCATGGTCATAGATCCGGAAGCCCTCTTTGCCGAACTCGGCATGCTGGCGGAACGCGGCATAGACTGGGACGGCCGCGTTTTCATATCAGACCGCGCCCACATCGTGCTGCCGAGCTACCGCGAGCTGGACAAGGCGATGGAAGCCGCGAGGCGCCGGCCTATAGGCACGACGGGACGCGGCATAGGCGTCGCGTATTCGATGAAGTCATCCCGAGACGGCGTGCGGCTTGCCGACCTTTTCGACGACGAGCGGCTGGAGAACCTCAAGCCGGCCGACGTCGATTTCATCAAGCTGTGGCGCGACCGCCTGGCGCCGCTTTCGGTCGACCTGACGCAGTTCATAGCGGCCCACCGCAACACTTACTGCCTCTTCGAGGGCGCGCAGGGCGCGCTCCTTGACCTTGACTCGGGAACCTATCCCTTCGTGTCGAGCGGCATGTCCGGCGCCTCCGGCGCCGCTGCCCAGGGCGGCATAGGACCGCGGAAGCTTGACAAGGTCCTGGGCGTGTTCAAGGCATATTCCACCAGGGT
The DNA here is from genome assembly GCA_964576835.1 of uncultured Treponemataceae bacterium. Taxonomy (GTDB): domain Bacteria; phylum Spirochaetota; class Spirochaetia; order Treponematales; family UBA12059; genus SZUA-370. The sequence continues at coordinate 17,308 of CAZNXK010000051.1, forward strand.
AGGCAACGGACCCTTCCCGACGGAATTCGACCAGGGCAGCCAGTCCGCGCTGTGCACGTTCATCCGCGACACCGGCCGGGAATACGGCGTGACCACCGGCCGCCCGCGCCGCTGCGGCTACCTGGACCTCGTGGCCCTGCGCTACGCCTGCCTCGTCAATTCGATTGATTCACTCGTGCTGACGCACCTCGACGTCTACGACACGCTGGACACCTTCGAGGCCTGCGTCGCCTACAAGGTGCGCGGCAAGATAGTCGAGCACTTTCCCGCGTCGGTCCGCGACCTCGCGGACGCCCAGCCCGTGCTCCGGACCTTCCGCGGCTGGAAACAGTCGCTCAAGGATGTCCGCGAGTACGGCGAATTGCCGCGCGAGGCGCGCGACTACGTGTCGTTCATCGAGGAATATACCGAAACGGCGGTTGACATCGTCTCGGTAGGCTACGACCGGCACGACACCATAGTCAGGAAGAGTCCGTGGATCAGGTACTGATACTCGACTACGGCAGCCAGTACACCCAGTTGATAGCCCGACGCGTCAGGGAACTCGGCGTCTATACCGAAATCGAGCCCGGCGACGCGCCGCTGTCTCCCGAGCGCCTGGCGGGCGTCAAAGGCATCGTAATGGCCGGCTCGCCATGGAGCGTCTACGACGATGGCGCACCTGTCCCCGACAAGGCCGTCTATGCGCTCGGCATCCCCGTCCTGGGCATATGCTACGGCGCCCAGCGCATGACCTACGATCACGGCGGCACGGTCGCGACGCTCGCGGACAGGGAATACGGGCGCCGCCGGGTCGCCGTCAGCGCTCCCGACCCGCTGTTCGACGGGGTTCCCGCCGACTTCCTGAGCTGGATGAGCCACGGCGACTCGATAGAGAGGATGGCGCCTGGCTTCAGGGTCATCGCGACCACCGACAACGGCATCCCCGCCGCCATCGTCCACGCGAGCCTGAGCCTGCGTGGCGTGCAGTTCCATCCCGAGGTGACGCACTGCGAGCATGGCACGAGGATACTTTCAAACTTCGTTTTCGGGATCTGCGGCTGCCGGAAGTCGTGGACCATGGAGCGGTACATCGACGCGGCCCGTGCCGATCTCCGCGCCCGCGTGGGCTCGTCCCCCGTTCTGCTCCTCATTTCCGGCGGAGTCGACTCCACCGTCGCGGCCGCCCTGCTCCTTGAGACCCTCGGCCCCGAGCGCGTGCACCTTCTGTACATCGACACCGGACTCATGCGCCAGGACGAGAGCGTCGAGGTGATGAAAACCCTGAATGCCCTTGGAGCGATGCATGTGCGCCAGGCCGACGCGGGGTCGGACTTCCTGTCAGCGCTGGCTGGCGTCCAGGATCCAGAGGAGAAGCGCCGCATAATAGGCGACATGTTCATCACCGTTCAGCAGCGCGAAGTGGAGCGGCTCGGCTTGGGCGACGACTACTTCCTCGCGCAGGGTACGCTGTACACCGACCTCATCGAGTCGGGACGAGGCGTGGGCAAGAAGGCCCATGTCATCAAGAGCCACCACAATGTGCGCTCGCCCCTGGTGGAAAAAAAGCGCGCGGCGGGCCGCATCATCGAGCCGCTGGACCGGCTATACAAGGACGAGGTCCGCGCGCTCGGCAGGGTGCTGGGTGTCGACGGTGCCGTCGTGTCGCGACACCCATTCCCCGGACCGGGACTCGGCGTCCGCGTGCTCGGAGAAGTGACGCGCGAGAAATGCGATACGCTCCGCGCGGCCGACAATATCTACACGAGCGAACTACGCGCGCGCGGCCTCTACGACAGCATATGGCAGGCCTTCGCGGTGCTCCTCCCGGTGCGGTCAGTAGGCGTCGCGGGCGACGTGCGCCGCTACGGCTGGACCGTGGCTCTCCGGGCGGTGGCCTCCACCGACGGCATGACCGCCGACGTCTACGAGTTCCCGATGAAGGATCTCCTCGAGATTTCCGCGATGATAACCAACCGGGTACCGGCAGTCGGCCGCGTCGTCTACGACGTGTCGAGCAAGCCTCCGGCGACGATAGAGTGGGAGTAGTGCCTGCCAGGCAAGACCCTTCAGTGTTCCAGAACTATCCTGTTGGCTGTCCGGTCGAGCCGGAAGCGGGTCTTCTTCATGGCCTCGTCGATGCTGACCCGTATATGGCATATCGTGACGATGACGCCAGGGTAGACGGTGTTGCGAACCTCGACGACCGCGTCCTCGTCGCTGTCCACCCGCTTGGCGAGCTCGGCGATATTTGCGGCCATGGCTTTGAGCCTTACGTCTGTTTCGTCACGGGCCTTCAGGAGGGCAGGGTCCTCCCTGGTCTTGAGCATGTTCTGCAACCTCGCGAGGCGCATCGACAATTCGCGGAGCGCGGCGCCCGCCTGGTCGAGCTTCTGCTGCACCGTAAAGTCAATGCCGACATTGACTATGGTGACCGGCTTCGTAGCGCCGCCCAGGAAGCCGCAATTGACTCCGTGCGTCGCGAAAATTTCGCCGCCTACGATGCGGCCCTTGTCGCCCATGGCCAGGCGGCCGAGGGTGTAGATCCGCGATCCGACGACGGCTCCGGGTATCTCGACGTCGCCCCGGACAGCCACCCTGGCATTCTCTATGAACTTGGCCTTGAGGCCGCCGCCGACCCTGACCTGCCCCTGGTCCTTGCCTATGATGCCCTGGGCGCAGAGCAGGTCTCGCTTGGCGCTGACGTCGAAGGCGTCCATCGTTTCCTTGATCGATATCGAGCCGCCCGAGTACACTTTGAACCCCGCGGCGACTCCGCCTTCTATAACCACATCGCCGGGGAAAAGCACGTGCCCCACCCGGTAGTCGACGTCGCCTTTGATGACGAGTATCTCTTCGACGAGTATCTTCTGCGACTCGACGACGACACGGCCTTCCCTGGTCGCCAGAATCTCGTCGCCGGCGCGCTCGACGTTCTTGCCGAGGGTGTATGTCGCGACCGAATCCTTTGAGAAGCCAAGCGGCTTGCCTCCGACATCGCTTCCCGGGATGCCGTCCCTGCGCTGTATCACTCTGCCCAGGCGGTCGCCCTTCCTGACGATGAGGACGGGGCTTACGGCCTTCCAGTCTACGGCGGCCCCGTCGTCTTCTACTGGCCTGAATCCGGGTATGAAGCGTTCCTCGACGACTATGTGCTCGGGGTGCTCAGAGACCGGCGCCAGTCCCCTGGCTACGATTACGTCATGGATGGCGTGCCGGTCGGTATTCAGTTCGAGGATGCGCTCGGTCAGATCGTCCCACAGGACACCGAACGTCAGGCCCATCCTGGCAACGAGGCTCGAAGCGTATTCGGGTGTCAAAGGCGCACCGTCACCAAGCGGCGGGTAAAGGCTGGCCGTAGCCATCATGCAGTCAGCGGATATGGCTATCTCCATGTTGCCGTCATTCTTGCCGACATCGGCGGAGAATGAGATTCCTGCAGTTTCTCCACCCATATCGGCCGGATTTCCAGGCACACTCGTTGGAATGGTAGTCCCCCTATACATGATATCGGAATTCCTGCCGCCGATCTTGCCAAAAATCGAAAGCGTGACCATACTAGGTGAAATGCGCGACGCCTCATCGATTGCCAACAGACGCGAGAGACTCAAGGTCATACTCAAACTGCTTCGGGAGAACCGGGTGGAGTCGCAGGAAGAGCTTCTGGTGTTGCTTGAGGCAAAGGGCATCTTCATAACGCAGGCGACGCTGTCGCGGGACCTCAAGCTCCTGAAGGCAAGCAAGGTCGGCGCCGGTTCGGAGGGCTACTTCTACGCCGTGCCATCGGATGATGAATTGCGCCGGCGCGGGGAAATACACGGCCAGGATTTCATGCGCGGCTACGTTTCCATAGACTGGAACGAACACTTCGTGGTTATCAAGACTTTTTCCGGGCATTCTGCTCCGGTGGCTCTGGCTCTGGACAACCTCGGACTCGAAGGCGTACTTGGAACAATAGCGGGACAGGACAACGTGGTTTTCGCGGCCCTTCGCAGCGGCTACTCGGGAGAGGACTTCCTGCGGGATCTGCACGCGCGCATACCCGAACTCGATGAAGACTGAGCTCCTAGCCCTTGTCCCCGCCTGTCATCATCTCGTGCTCCTCGAGTACATGCTCGACGAGGTCGGATAGTTTCCACTCGAGGTTGGCCTCCGTGCTCGTAGCAAAGGCTATCTCGGTGCTCACGCCGAGCGCGGACTTGACGGCCCTCATCGCGCCTACGGCCTGATCCTGGGTCAAACCGTGCATCACCACCACTTTTCCGCTTCTGCGTTCCATGGATACAGTGTATACGTCCGATGTTCGGAGGGCAAGCTTGCCGGAGCGGAGTGCCGTTGGTATGTTGTACCTGCGAAATCCTCTGTTGCACGGAGTAAACAAAACCCATGGACTACGAAAAATTCACGTTGCTGGCTCAGGAATCCATCCAGGCCGCTCATTCAGCCGCGCAGAAATCGGATCATGCCCAGATAGAGCTCGAGCACCTTCTCGTTGCCCTGATAGAGTCGGAAGGTTCTTCCGTGAGTCCGCTGCTGGAACGTCTCGGCGCCCCCGCAGGAAAGTTGCTCGAGCAGCTCGAGTCGGCTCTTTCCAGGAAACCGAAGGTTTTCGGACACGCTGCCCAGGTTTTCCTGTCGCCTGCCGCCGGCAAGGCTCTGTCGAAAGCGGAGAGCGAAGCCGCCTCGCTCCATGACGACTATGTGGCCGGCGAGCATATCCTCCTCGCGATGCTCGACGACGACGGTTCGGTCGGTCCCCTGCTCAAGCAGCACGGAGTCACCAAGACGGGCATTCTGGAGGCGCTCAAGTCGGTTCGGGGAGGCCGCAGCGTCAACGACCAGGCCGCCGACGAGAAGTACCGCGTGCTGGAAAAGTATTGCCGCGACCTGACGGCACTGGCGCGCCGCGACAGGCTCGACCCGGTCATAGGC
>CAZNXK010000051.1:22228-22674 GCA_964576835.1 uncultured Treponemataceae bacterium
CCCGCCGCACCAAGAACAACCCCGTCCTCATAGGCGAGCCTGGCGTCGGCAAGACCGCCATCGTCGAAGGCCTGGCACGGCGCATCGTCTCGGGCGACGTGCCCGACTCGCTGAAGAACAAGAAGCTTCTGGCCCTCGACCTCGGCAGCCTGGTCGCAGGCGCCAAGTTCCGCGGCGAGTTCGAGGAACGGCTCAAGGCCGTCATCGAGGAGGTGCAGAAGGCCGAAGGCAGGGTCATCCTGTTCATAGACGAACTCCATACGCTGGTAGGCGCGGGCGCCGCCGAGGGCTCGATGGACGCCTCCAACCTGCTCAAGCCGGCGCTTGCGCGCGGCGAACTGCGCTGCATAGGAGCCACGACCCTGGACGAGTTCCGCAAGCACATAGAAAAGGACGCGGCCCTGGAGCGGCGCTTCCAGCCGGTGCTTTGCCCGGAGCCGTCGGTG
>CAZNXK010000052.1:0-21858 GCA_964576835.1 uncultured Treponemataceae bacterium
AATCCATGACTCGCCCCGGCTTCCACCGGGGCGGGCCACTATTCCAAAACTATAACTCTCTTTACTTCACCATCATCCCGGCGAACGGCTCGATGGTATACGACTTGCCTGACTCGAAGTCGTAGACGAACTCTATCTGGAACGCGCCCGAGACCATGCGGAGGGTGTGCCTGCCCGGCTGTACCTGGCCCTTGAAATCCTTCTGGGCGGCGCCGTCGATGTACAGCTGTATCTGGCTCCAGGGGTTGCCCTTCATGGCGGGATTGGTCATGGAGGCGGGAATCTGGAGCGTGTAGCTGGCCATCATCGGCTGGAGGGCCGGCGTGTAGCTGAAGCCGCCGGGGCCGACGTTTATCTGGACGGAGAAGTCCATGAAGCCGCCGGCCCGGACGGTCAGCGTGTAGGTGCCCGGCGCTACCTGCGCTATGAAGGGGCTGCCGCTGGCCACGCCTATCCTGGTGCCGTTGAGGAATATCTCCGCCCCGGGAAAGAGCTTGCCGAGGTTGAGGGGAACCGCCACCGGGTTGAGCGTGGCGTTGACGACAGCCGCGCCGGTGACGCTGACGGCCTGAGAGAAATCATTGTAGCCGGGGGCCCGCACGACGACGTTGTACGAGCCGCGCGAGACCTGGCCCGAGAACGGGGTCTTGCCTGCCTGTATGCCGTTGATGAACACGTCGGCGCCCGTCACGTTGGCGTTGACCGAGAGCGTGTAGTTGACGACGGCCGGGGGCGGCGTTGGGGTAGGCGCGGGGATGACTGCGCCGCCCGAGCCGCCGAGCTGGGCGTTGACGGTAAGGCCGCCTGAGCCGACGGTGATGCGCTGCCTGTACTCGGGCAGCCCGGACTTGCGTACCACGAGTTCGTGGACGCCTATCGACACCTGCGCGCTGAACTTGGGGTTGCCTACGCCCAGGAGCTTGCCGTCCAGTATGACCTGCGCCGGGCCTTCGCTGGCGATGACTGTCAGGAATGCTTTGGCCTGGGCAAATACGCCGAAAACGAGGCTGAAAACCATGCAGAGCGCCAATAACGGCCTGTGTATTCTCATAGATTGCGTCTCCTTGGAATGAACTGGGCTTTACTATACTACCCATCAAACAATAGTATCGCCTGCAGGAAACAATACTGCAAAAATTTGATTTATTATCGTTTTGCCTTTGTTTTTTACCTTAAAAGTCGCTATGCTTGTCAGTGAGCGGGTATCCGCTATGCAAGGAGGACTACATATCATGAAGAAGACAATTCTTGTTCTGACTATACTCGCTTTCGTGGCGACCGGCGCCTTTGGCCAGCTCGTACTGGGCATTTCCGGGGTCCAGTACTACCAGGAAGACATCAACGGCGACCTGCCGACGCTGAGCGAGGCCTGGGGAGATTTCAAGGACGGCACCGGCGTGTATGGCGGCGTTTTTGCCGAGCTTATCATGGGCAAGACCGGCTTGGGATTGTCGTTCAACCAGCAGACATTCTCCGATCCTATTCCAGCTCTTGATATGTGGAACTACGATATCAACTTGTCCTTGTCGTATCATGTTTTCGGGGGGCGGGCGTTTATCGATCCGTTTCTCCAGGCAGGCATCGGCGAGATGGCCTACGACTATAAGGACAAGGTGGCCGCAGCAGCTGAACTGCTCACGACATTTACAGAAGATCCCTTGTTAGCGTCTATTTACTATGATTTTGGTCTCGGCCTTGGCGTGAACCTGGGTAGCATTGGCGTGTTCTTCAAGGCAATGTGGAATGTTCAGAGTGATGAGCCCGTTACCGCACAGGATAATTATACCACTCTTTTCCCTTGGCCGGTCATGCCCTTCAAGTGGGTATTCGGAGCCAAGCTGATCCTCTAGCCAAACCGAGCTGACAGCGAAAAAAGAGAAGACGCCCCGTCCCGGGGCGTCTTCTTTTTGTCTCCAGACAGGACGCGGCGTGGTTCACGCATATTTGCACGAAGCGGTAACCATGACGGGCCGGGTCGTCGGGCAGAAGCGCGCGTCAGCCTTGTCTATCTTTCCCGATATTCTTGGCCATATTTATCCCTGTGGTCATGAATCCCGCTTTTTTATACAAGGCCAGCGCAATATCGTTGCTGTACGCGACGCGCAGCCTGATTTCCTTTATTCCGCTGGCCGCCAGGGATTCTTCCAGCATCGATATGCTTTTTCCGGCATAGCCTTCGTGTCTGAATTCCGGAAATATATAGAAGTCGTAGATAAACGCGCTCGTTTCTTCTCCGCTGTGCGCATACCACAAGTAGCCGATGACGCTGCGGCGTCCCTCTTTTACAAGCTCGATGCATACAAGGAAGTTGCCTTTGGTGCGCACGCCATCCGGCAAATCGTTCCTTATTTCATTCCTTGCCGTATCGAGCGCCTGTTCAAGCGTCTTTCCATAGTTCGCCTTGATTTCGATACCGTAATCGGCGACGAAGTAATCGACGTACGCGGGGAATTCGTCTTCTTTCATATTCCGCAGATCAAGCATCTTTGCCTTTCTGCGAGATCGCCTCGAAGACCCGCAGCAGCTCTATCGGCAAGGGGAACAGTATCGTCGAGTTTTTTTCGACCGCTATCTCGGTAAGGGTCTGTAGGTAGCGTAGCTGCAGGGCCGCGGGCTGGGTGGCTATCACCGCCGCCGCCTGCGTCAGCTTCTCGCTGGCCTGCAGTTCTCCCTCGGCCGCTATTATCTTGGCCCGCCGTTCGCGCTCGGCCTCGGCCTGCCTTGCCATGGCTCGCTTCATGCTTTCGGCCAGCTCCACCGCCTTTATCTCGACGGCGCTCACCTTGATGCCCCAGGGATCGGTGGCCTCGTCGAGCAGCTTCTGGAGTATGACGCCAAGCTCGGCGCGCTTTGACAGCATCTCGTCAAGCTCGTGCTGGCCGAGCACCGAGCGGAGGACTGTCTGCGACAAAAGGCTCGTGGACGTGGAGTAGTCGGCGACCTTGTTTATCGCCAGGGCGGGGTCGAAGATGTTGAAATAGACGACGGCGTCGACCAGGACAGGCACGTTGTCCCTGGTGATCACTTCCTGCTTGGGAACGTCTATAGTGAACGTCCTCATGTCCATTTTCCTGACGATGTCTATCCGCAGTGGAAAGACCAGGTTGAAGCCCGGATTCAGTATCGCCTTCATCCTGCCCAGCCGGTACAGGACGCCCCGCTGGTATTCCGTGACGATGCGCACCATGGGCGGCAGGATCAGGAAGGGTATGGCGAACAGGCCAAAGGATCCGTAGCCCAGGAATCGCGGGGCGGCGAAGCAGCCCAGAGCCCATACGGCGCCGGAAATGACGAGGAAAACCAGCATCGTGAACGCCTTCCTTGCCAGGGCCACGACTATCCACAATAACCACCATGCCGCAAAAACCGCCAACAGGAAGTAGTACAAATTCATGTCGACCTCCACGCGGGCGCAGCCCGCTCAGGTAATTTTCAGCGCCGGGAGTGCATTAGTCAAGCCGTTTGGCTCCGAGCCATGTTCAGCCCTCGAGGCCGGGCAGATCTATAAAGCGGCGTTCCTTCCAGCTCCGCATGGCTGCCTCGGCGAGCTGGACGCCCCTGGCGCCTGCCAGCAAGTCCCAGGGGAAGGGATCGTCCTGGACGACGTGGAAGAGGAACAGCTCCCACTGGGCCCTGAAGGCGTTGTCGTAGATTGTCCGTTCCGGCATCCTGGCCCAGTCGGCGAAGTAGTCCGTAGGGCTCTCGAGGTCGGGGTTCCAGACCGGCTTCGGCGTCATGGCCTCTGCCTGGATGCGGCATTCGCGGAGTCCGGCCACGGCCGAACCATTGGTGCCGTCGACCTGCATGGTAAAGAGGTCGTCACGCCTGACGCGGACGTCCCACGAGCTGTTGAACTGGCAGACAGTGCCGCTCGCAAGCTCGAAGGTCCCGTAGGCGGAGTCCTCCGCGGTGCATTCGTAGGTCCTGCCTCCCTCGTCGACGCGCCTGGGGATATGGGTGGCTCCCAGGGCCGAAACCGAGCGTATCTCGCCGAAGAGGTTGGATATCACGTATTGCCAGTGGCAGAACATGTCCAGGATGATGCCGCCGCCCTCGTCGGCGCGGTAGTTCCAGGAAGGCCGCTGGGCGGCTTGGGAGAAACCGTCGAATACCCAGTAGCCGAACTCGCCGCGGACCGAGAGGATGCGGCCGAAGAAACCCGTGTCGACGAGGTATCTGAGCTTCCGGAGGCCCGGCAGCCATAGCTTGTCCTGGACGACGCCGTTCTTCACGCCGGCCGCCTTCGCGGCGCGGTACAGGCCGACCGCCTCGTCAAGCGTGGTGGCGGTGGGCTTTTCCGTGTAGATGGCCTTGCCGGCCGCGATGGCCCGCAGGATGGCCGCCGGCCTCCGGGACGTCAACTGCGAGTCAAAGTAGATTTCATTCTTGCTGTCGCCGAGGGCGGCGTCGAGGTCGGTCGTCCAGGAATCGACGCCGTGGGCCGCCGCGAGCGCGCTCAGCTTCCGCTCGTCCCTGCCGACGAGGACCGGTTCCGGCATTAGTATCGTTCCGTCACGCGCGGCCAGACCGCCCTGGTCCCTGATCGCCAGCAGCGAGCGCACGAGGTGCTGGTTCGTCCCCATCCTTCCGGTGACGCCGTTCATGATGACGCCTATCTTCTTCTCGCTCATACGTGCTCCCTCATCGCCTGTAGTAGCTTGCGGAGCCAGTCGTCCTGGTCCATCGCCCAGTACCTCCGCGAGAATATCTCCACTTCGACGAAGCCTTTGAATCCTGCCGCCTCGACCCACCCGCGTATGCCGGGTATGTCGACGCAGCCCTCGCCCATCAGGCCCCTGTCCTCGAGAGTGTCGAGGAGGGGAGTCTTCCAGTCGCAGACGTGGAAGGCCTTGATGAGGCCGAGCCGGCCGGCGCGGGCAATCTGCGACTCGAGCTCGGGATCCCACCATACGTGGTACACGTCGACGGCGAGCCCGAGCGAAGCGCTCCCGAAACGCTCGCACAGGTCGTTCGCCTCGCGCAGCGTGTTGATGACCGAGCGGTCTCCGGCGTACATGGGATGCAACGGCTCTATGGCGAGCCTCACGCCCGCGGCCTGGGCGACAGGCAGGATGGCCTCGATGCCGGCAGAGACCTGGTCCCGGGCGTCGGCTATCGTCACCCTGGGGTCGGCTCCGCAGACCAGGACGACCAGCGGGGCTCCAAGATCAGCCGCGACGTGTATCAGCCTCTCGTTATCGCGGATGCGTTCCAGGCGGACCGCCGCCTCGGCGGCGGGAAAGAAGCCGCCGCGGACGAGGCTGACGACGGAGAGCCCCGCGGATCGTATCATGGCTCCGGCTCCGGCGGGATCGCGGCCTTCCAGCGCCTCCTTCCAGACTGAAATTCCCGCGACGCCGGCCTCCGCGTACTTGCGGACCGCGGTCTCGAGGTCCCAGGGCCTGGTCGTCGCTGTATGGACCGCGCAGCGCGATGCGTCGTTCATTGGGCGCTCCCGTCAGGGTGGGTCCCGTCCGGGTCGGGGCCTATGTCGAAGAAACGCTGGGGTCTTCGTCCGCGGGCTTCGCGCAGGAGCCAGAGCGCCAGCTCGAGGAGGTGGTAGTCCCCCCACATGCACGATTCGCCGTGGGGAATGTCGCTGCCGTCGGCTGACCTGTCCCAGCCGTTCGGGTAGTGGTAGACGGCATGGAGGAGAAGCCCCTCGTGGCCGGGATCTTCCGAAAGGTAGGGTCCGGACATGAGCGTCGCCGCTGTCCGGCGTCCGGCTGCGGTGTAACGGAGCCCCGCCCGATCCCCGGCGGCCGAGAGGAAGGCGCCCAGTCGGAGGAGGGCCTGGGCGGCGATCGCCGCGGCCGACGAGTCGACCGGCTCCAGCGGGTTGTACGGATCGGCCGGATTGTCGGCCGCGCCGGGTATCTGGCCGAGCCTCGGGCCGCCGGTATCCCAGTAGGGTACGCCGTCGGGAGGGGTGGTGGCCAGGTAGAAGTCGCACGTCGCCCTGGCGACCTCGGCGAAGCGTCTGCGCACGGCACCGGCGTCGGGAAAATACGGCAGGCCGCAGGCGGCGACTTCTTCGTCAGCGAGGCCCGCGGCGAATTCGAGCTCCTCGGCGAAGCCGAGCATGACCCAGGCAAGCCCGCGGGTCCAGGTGCTGTAGGGAGAATAACCCTGCTGGCTCGACGGGCTGCGGTAGCTTCCGTTGACGGTATTGAATATCGACTCGTGGGCGACGCGGCCCGGAATGTCCCAGCGGTCGCGGCCCCGGCCGAAGTAGACGTTGTACCGCGCGCTAGTCTCGGCGTGCGACAGAAGCCGTCCAAGAAGGCTGGCGCGGCTGTCCTGCTCACCCCCCAGGACGTGGCCCAGCCTGTGGGCGAGCGCGAGGCTCCGGAGGGACCGCATCGTGTCGGCGAAGAGGCTGTGCGGGCCGTTGAAGGAATGGATGAACCCGAGTCCGTCCGGCAGGGGAGTCCACCGGGCGGCCTGGACGGCCCCCGAGGCCTTGAGCGCGAGAGCGTAGAATCGGCGTTCCCAGGGATCGTCTGGAATCATCCCTTCGCTCATGAGCCTTGAAAGCGCGCCGTAGGTGCTCACGTTGTTGAAGCCGTGGTCGTGGACGCCGGTATGCGTCAGATGGACGGCCATGTGCCTGAGCGTCGAGGTCCTGCCGTATTCGAGGAACCACGGGTCCCTCGAGGCCTCGTAGACCAGGAGGGGAGCTCCGAACTGGAAGCCCTGGGTCCATTCGGTCCAGCCCCTGGCCGTATACGTTCCGGCCACGGTGAACACCGGCGCGCCCGATCCCGGCACCCAGCGACCGGCGAGACGCCTGATCCTGGCGCCACCCGCCTCGAACACCTTTTCGCAGGCCATTGAAAGCTCGGCAGGCCCGGGAACCTTTTCGGTATCGATCATCCTTCTCCCCGTTCCGCTTGTCGTTCAGAGCCGTGAAATGTGGAATCCGCCGTCCACGTCGAACACGCCCCCCGTCGAGAAGGAGAAGGCGCCTTCCAGGAGCGCCCTGACCGCCTTGCCGACGTCCTCCGGCGTGCCCCACCGTCCCTGTGGAACTATGCCCTGCGCTATCAGCGCGTCGTATTTGGCCTTCACGCCGCTCGTCATGTCGGTGAACATTATCCCCGGCCGCACTTCGTAGGCCTGGATTCCTTCCGGCGCAAGCCGGGCAGCCCAGAGTTTCGCCGCCATGGAGAGCGCGGCCTTGGACATGCAGTAGTCGCCACGGTTGACCGAGGCAGTCTCCGCGGATATGGATGTGATGAAGACGACCTTTCTTCCGCCGGGAAGGGGGCATTCCGCGGGGGAGGCCAGCCAGCGACGGGATACTCCCTGGGTCAGGAAGAACGGGCCCTGGACGTTCGTCCGCATGAGCTCCTCGAACGACTCTTCCGGGGCGTCGATGATGTCGGCCCGGACGCGGGGGGCTATGCCCGCATTGTTCACGAGGGCGTCGAGCTCCCCGAAGGATCCGAAGACATCCGCGACGAGGGCATGGCGTTGCGCTTGATCGGACAGGTCGCAGCGGAAGGCCTCGAAACGCCTCCCGGCTACGGTCTCTGCCTGATTTGCGATGGCCTCGCAGAGCGCAAGCGTCTCGCGGGCGGCGGCCTCGTTGCTCGAGTAATGGACGGCGACGGAAAAACCGGCGCGCGCCAGCTCGAGCGCGACGCCTCGGCCGAGCCCGCGGCTCGAACCGGTAACGAGGGCCACGGGAGGGCGGACCGTCTTTTCAGGGGACTGTGCCATGAAAAGAATCATGGAACGGAGCCCATCCCGTGTCAAGCGCATGCCTTTTCGCCATAATTCCGGAAAACGCGTGATCCTGGAACTGGCCTGCATTGTTTTCTTGACGCCGTCTGACAGGCGCTCCTATACTTCGGAAAGAGCATCGTCATTTTCACAAGGAGGATCACGTCATGAAGAGATTCGCAAGCGTCGTCATCGTCATGTTCATCCTGCTCACGGTCGGGGTCGGCGTAGCCACGGCCCAGGCTACATGGAAGCCGAACAAGCCGATCACCATCATCGTCCCCTGGGGCGCCGGCGGATCGACCGACCAGATCACGCGTATTTGCGCGGGAGAGATGGAAGCGGCTCTCGGGCAGAAGATCGTCATCGTCAACCAGCCCGGGGCCTCCGGTTCTGTCGGCACCAAGAATGCGATCGATGCCCCTAAAGATGGCTACACCTGGACGGCGGGAGCCGCCGCTGACCTCGCCACGTACAAGGTCCAGGGCATGCTCGACACTGACATCCGGAATGACTGGAACATCTTCCTTTCCGTGGCCAACGTATCCGTCGTCGGCGTCAACGTCGCTACCCCCTTCAAGACGTTCCAGGATCTCCTGGACGCGTTCAAGAAGAAACCGGGCCAGATCACGGTGGCAACGGCGGGCCAGAGCTCGGCTGGACACATCGGCATTGAAATGATCCGCAAGTACACGGGTATCGATTACAAGCACATTACCTATGATGGCGGAGCCCCCGCGGTCATAGGCTGCGTTTCCGGCGAGACCCAGGTTACAACGCAGCTGGCGGTGGAGCAGGCCAACATGATACGCGGCAAGGCCATCCGCCCCCTCGCCGTCATGTCCAACACGGCGCTCAATCTTGACGGATATGGGGACATCCCGCCCATCACCAACTGGATTTCCGACTTCAAGGCGGGATCGAACTACTTCGGCATCTTCATCCCCAAGGGAGTTCCGCAGCAGGTCATCGACACCGTGGCGAAAGTCTGGCAGGACGTGATCTTCAATTCCCAGAAGATCAAGGATTACGCGAAGGCCAACGGCGCCATGTTCGCGCCTTCCTACGGCAAGGAAGCCCAGGACCGGGCCTTTGCCTACTACCAGCCGGTAGCCTGGCTGTATTTCGAGGCCGGCAAGGCCAAGGTCTCCCCCGACACGGTAGGCATACCCAAGCCGTGACGTCTGAAGCGTCCGCCGATTGCATACGGCGGACGCTTCGCAGTCAGGAAAGACATCCCGCCATAGAGACCACATCCTGGAGCGACCCATGACCGAAAGGACAAAGACAAAAGCCGATCTCGTGACGTCGGTGCTGTTGATAGTGTTTTCCGCTGCGATCATCGTCAATTCGCTTGGCATGCCTACGATGGTCGACAGGAACGAGAGTCCCTTCTCGGGTCCCGGCGTCGTCCCCGCCTTCATCGGGATCATGATCCTCATACTGAGCGTTGCAATGTTCGTCAGGTCCCTCCGCCGGGGAGCCCCGAGGTTTTTCGTCGAGGACCGGGAGAAGAAGGCAGGTGGTGATCCCACCTCGTGGTTGCGCATCGCGCGAACCGTGGGTCTCTGCGTACTGTATGCCCTGCTCCTGGGCAAGCTCTGGTTCCCGCTCGTCACCTTCCTGTTCGTATTCGCGTTCGTCATGATGTTCGAATACGATTTCAAGTCCGCTGTCGCCGGCCAATGGAAGAAGCCGTTTTTCGCCGCAATCCTTGCGCTCGTGACAGCGGCCTCGGTGTTCTACGTCTTCCAGTATCTGTTCCTCGTGAATCTTCCTTAAGGAGTCCGGGATGTTCAATGGATTGAAACTTTTCGGCGAAGCCCTCGTTTCCATGATGACGTTCCGATCGGTATTCGACGCGCTCTGGGCCACCCAGCTCGGCATCATAATCGGGATGCTCCCCGGACTGACGGCCACGATGGGCGTGGCCCTGCTCACGACTTTGACCTTCAGCATGGCGCCGAACAACGCCATCCTCATACTGATCTGCATGTACATAGGGGCGATATACGGAGGGAGCCGCAGCGCGATCCTCCTCAACATCCCCGGCACCCCGGCCAATGCCGCTACCACGGTAGACGGTTATCCGCTCGCG
This sequence comes from uncultured Treponemataceae bacterium, assembly GCA_964576835.1. Taxonomy (GTDB): domain Bacteria; phylum Spirochaetota; class Spirochaetia; order Treponematales; family UBA12059; genus SZUA-370. The sequence continues at coordinate 9,827 of CAZNXK010000052.1, forward strand.
CTGCAGGGACGGGCGGGCGAGGCGATCGGCATCGCGACTACGGGTTCCTTCCTGGGCTCGATAATCGGCATGTTGGTGATGCTGATCTTTACGCCCCTGATCGGTTCCGTGGCGCTCAGGTTCCAGTCTTTCGAGTTCGTCTGGTTCTCCATCTTCGGCATCATCATCTGCGGAAACCTGACCGCGCCAAAGGATCCGCTCAAGGGCTGGATAGCCGGGTTCCTCGGGCTCTTCGTCGCGATGATAGGCATGGAGGGTATCCATGCCTACGTTCGTTTCTCCTTCGGGAACACTGACTTGTCCGGCGGCATTTCCCTCATCCCGGCGATGGTCGGGGCCTTCGGGTTCGCCGAGATAATTTCCGTCATGCGCATCGAGCGCTACGAGGTCGTCAAGACAAAAATCGACAGGATCATTCCACGCATCGGCGAGATCGCCAAGTACTGGAAGACAATCATCCGCTCGGGGCTCATCGGCACCTTCATCGGCGCCATCCCCGGCGTCGGGGAGGATATCGCCGCCTGGGTTTCCTATGATGTGGCCAAGCGAAACGCCAGGAAGGAAGAAAGGGACTTGTTCGGCAAGGGTTCGATCGAGGGCCTCCTGGCCTCCGAGACAGGCAACAACGCCTGCGTGCCTGGAGCCATCATCCCGGTTCTTACCCTTGCCATACCGGGATCGGCTCCCGCCGCTGTCCTGCTTGGCGCCATGCTCATCCACGGCGTGAGGCCCGGACCGCTCATAATGATAGAGTTTCCCACCTTCGTGTATGAGGTTGTCGCCATGGTGCTCCTCGCGACGGTGATGATGTTCATCCTGGGGCTCGCCATGGTGCGCCCACTTGTCAAGGTCCTCCAGGTGCCGCGGCAGAAGCTTATGCCTATCGTATTCATACTCTGCGTCGTCGGATCATTCGCGCTGCAGGCGAGGCTCTTCGACGTGGGCGTCATGATCGTGTTCGGCATGCTCGGATACATCCTGCGGGAGATGGAGTACCCGATGGCGCCACTGGTACTGGGAATCATCCTGGGCGATATCCTTGACAAGAACCTCAGGCGGGCCCTGATCCTCTCCGACGGGAGCATCGCGCCCTTTTTCACGCGGCCCATCTGTCTGGTCCTCTTCCTGCTGACGATGTTCATAGTGCTGGGCAGGGCAAAGTGGTTCAACGCGCTCATGGCGAAGGTATTCAGGAGGAAGCCGGCCGAGGCCGACTAGCCCGGATATCTCACACCTTGCCGCAAATTTATAGTAAGTCATTGTGTTGTAGTAAAATGCGGCAAGGCCCGCATAATCGGGCTGATCCCTGCGTCGTTCCTCGTCTCGGTGCTCACATACCTTAAGTATGCTCCGCGCCTCGACTTCGTTCACTTCTTGGGCTAAGCCCGATTCTGCTGTGAGATATCCGGGCTAGGAATCCGCTGGCTCGAATCCCGGCGGTTTCGCTGTCGTTCAAGCCAGCCAGGTTCCCAGGCGTTCCTTTACGAAAGCGTCATCCGCGAGGTGCGGGTAGGACCGGCAGACCCGATCGATATCCCGAGCCTGACCGGGAGACAGCTTTTCCCCGGGATCGAGGCACCAGGTGCCTTCCAGCAGACCCTGGCGGCGGAGGACCTCGTGGATGCCGGGTATGCAGCCGGCAAAATCGTGGGCAGCGTCGAAGATCGCGGCATTGGCGTCGGTGATCTCCTGCGCCAGGGTGAGCATCGACTGGGGGATGGATGCGCCAGCGGCGGAAAGCTCGTGGACCTTGCCGAGGAGCTCGACGGCCCGGCCCGTCCAGACGCTCCAGTGTCCCAGGAGCCCGCCCGCAACCCGCAGGCGCCTGACTCCGTCGGCCGTCATGATGGCGTATTCGGTGAGCAGGTCGGAGACGATGTTGTCGTCATTGCCCGTATACAGCGTGATATCGTCCGCACGGCCTGATTCGGCCACGGCGCGTACGACGTCAAAGGTCCGGTAGCGGTTGAACGGTGCAATCTTGATGGCGATCACGTTTTCGATTGCTGCGAAGGCGCGCCAGAACTCGTACGACAGGACCCGCCCGCCCACCGATGGTTGCAGGTAGAAGCCGATGACGGGAATGACGCCGGCTACCTTACGGACGTGTTCCAGGAGCTCGTCGTCAGAATCGCCGCCATGGCCCGCCAGGCTCAAGAGGCCGGCGTGGTATCCGGCTTCTGTGAGGAAGGCCGCCTCCCTGACGGCCTGGGGGCTCTGGCCGCAGACGCCGCCGATCTTCAGGATCGGCTTGCCGGCGCGGCCGGCCCATTCGTCGACCGCCGCCGACACGGCGGACAGGACCGGCTCGAACAGGCCGTGCCGCGGTTCGCGGATCGCGAACTGGGTCGTGTGCACGCCGGCTGCGATGCCTCCAGCGCCGGAGTCGATGTAGTACCGCACAAGGGCACGCTGGCGGCGGGCGTCAAAATGCCGTGATTCGTCGAGCGCGAGCGGAATTGCCGGTATGACCATTCCGCGTCGCAGCGCCGCCCGCAGATCGCCGGGAATTGCGGATTTGTCCATCGCCAGGCTCCTTCACGGGTTCAGTAGTTCCCGTCGTTTGTCTCGAAGTGGGTAGGCTTGCCGAGAGAGCCGCCTCCCGCGGTCATCCATGCCGCCTGAAGGTCAATCATCTCGGCCAGGGTCACCCGGGGGTAAGCGAACAGCCCGAACGAAAGGGAAGCGTCGTTGAGGTAGGCCCTGCCGCTCTCCCCGTCTCCCGTGAAGACCGGAGTCTTCCCGAAGCGCCGGCCGAATTCCACGGCTATCCGCCGGACCGATGCTGTCTCGGGGCCGGTTATATTGAGGAAGAGGGCCGGGGATGCCGCATGGCCGAACGCCAATAGCGTGCGCTCCAGTACATCGCCTTGCCAGATGCAGTTCAGGTTGGCCGTGGCCAGGTCTACCGCTTTCCCCGACGCCACCTTGTGCGCGATGTCGTGGAGGACGCCATAGCGCGGGTCTATCGCGTAGTTGAGACGGAGGATGCAGACACGGGTGCCATCCGCGCGGCTGAAGTGCTGGAATACGCGCTCCCGCCCGAGCGCGGACTGTGCATAGTCGCCGACGGGTCGCGGAGCGTCCGTCTCGGCCGAACCGCCGGAGTAGGGGGTCTCGAAGTCGTAGACGCAGCCCGTGGAGTAGGCGACGATGGCGGACCGGCGATATCGCCAGGCGACGTTGGCCGGCGCCACCGTGTTCATGGCCCAGGTGGTCTCCTCGGCGCCCGATGTGCCGAATTTCTTGCCTGCCATGAAGACGACCTTGCCCGCGTTGGGGAGGGCGTCCACGGAGTCACGGTCCAGGAGGTCGCAGGCGACGCACTCGACCCCGGCTTCCTCGAGTTTGCGCCGCGCCGCGGCGTCCGAAAACCGGGAAACGCCTATGACGCGGCGGCCGGTTCCCGCCAGGCGCATCGCCCTGGCGGCTATCATGCCCAGCGTCACGCCTATCTTGCCGCCGATGCCGAGGATGGCGATGTCATCGGATGATTCCCGGAGAGCGTCGACCACCCGTTGCGTCGGCGTCGACATGAAATCCTCGAGGTCCTTTTCGTTCGTCAACGAAGGCAGTCTGTCACTGTTCATGCTTTTTCCTCCTTGCCGGAGAGGCGCGTATCCGGCGCGTACGCGGGCCGCGCCATCCGACCGCGGGCGAGCACGAACCTGACGTCGAATCCGGGACCCAGGCTCACGATGTCGGCGTCCTTGCCTGCAGCGAGGCTGCCTTTCCTGCCTGACAGACCGGCGATGCGCGCCGGAGTGGACGACCACATCGTCACCGCGTCGGTCAACGGAATGCCGGCGTCGAGGACCATGGTGGCAAGGAGGCGCTCCGCTGTCGCGACGCTACCCGCAAAGGCCGTACCGTCGGCGACCCATGCGACGCCGTCGCGGACAACGGCGTCGCGGCCTGAGTTCCTTCCGCCCAGCGGGTAGGTGCCGTCCGGGAGGCCCGCCGCCCTCATCGCGTCGGTGACGAGGCAGGCGCCGTTGGAGGACTTGATCCTGTGCGCCAGCCGGAGGAGTGGCGGGGGCAAGTGCCTGCCGTCGGCTATCAGTTCCACTGCCAGCCCGTCGATGAGCCAGGCTGCCTCGAGGATGCCTGGAATTCGGTAGCCGCCCACCCGCTTCACGGTCGACATGGCCGAATAGAGGTGGGTGACGAGGGCAAAGCCGTGGTCGTATGCGCGGACCGTCTCGTCGAAAGTCGCGTCGCTGTGGCCGATGGCCGGAAGGATACCACGCCTGACGAGTTCGGCTGCCATCTCCAGAGCCCCGGGAAGCTCGGGGGCGAGCGTCCAGCGGGCGATGCCGTCACACGAATCGAGGATGGAAAGATATTCGGCCGGGTCCGGGTTCCGTATGTGCGCCGGATCCTGCGCGCCTTTCTGGCTGATCGCGAAGTATGGTCCTTCCAGATGCAGGCCGATGAATTCGGGACAGTCAGGGGCGTCCTTCGCCTTCGCGAATGCGGCGATGCCCGCGTCCAGGGCTTCCCGCGAGCTGGCAAGGGTCGTCGGCATCATCGAGGTGGTGCCATGCAGCATGTGGGAACGAGCGGCGCGGACGAAACCGTCAGGGTCGCCATCCATGAAATCGTCGCCGCCGCCGCCGTGGCAGTGGAGATCGATGAAACCGGGAAGGACGTAGTCGCCCCCGGCATCGAGGATGGTCGGCAACCTGCCGCTCGATGCCAGCCACTGTCGCGTCTCGGTCTCGCCGGTGAACACCGCTGCTATCCGTTCGCCCTCCACCAGTATCCCGCCGCCTCTGATGACGAGTCCGGGCGTGACGAGTGTGCCGTTGCGGATGAGGAGCAAGGCTCTGCCGTCATCCCTTTCCGATGTCATTGCAACCCTCCCGCCGAATCGGCGTCAAGATAGAGGGCGCACGCGGCGTGGTTCCTGAGCGCCGTCGCCGGGCAATCCGGCGATACGGGACCGTAGAGCATGCCGCGCGCCGCAATGGCCTTGGCGGCACCGGGGACGACGCAGAATAGCTCCCTCCCGGACATGAGGACCGGGACTGTCAGCGTCAAGGCCGTTTCCGGTACTTCGGCGAGCGACCCGAAGCAGCCATCGTGCACCTGCTGGAGGCGGCATGCCTCGTCCAGCTCGACTTCCTTGACCGCCAGAGCGTCGGCGAAGTCAGCGTTGGCCGGGTCGTTGAACGCAATATGGCCGTTCTCGCCTATCCCCAGGCAGATTATGTCAATCGGGGCTTCCGCCAGCAATGCGGCGTAGCGCTCCGCCTCGGCGGCGACGGAGGCTCCCCGCGATGCCGGAGAAGGCGACAGGTACTCGACACGCCCGAAGGCCAGGCGGGAGAATATGGCCCGCCTGAGGAACTCCCCGAATCTCCTCGGGTCGCCCGCGGGGAGCCCCGCGTATTCGTCCATGTGGAAGGCGCTGACCCGGCTCCAGTCGAGGCCCCTTGCGGCGACAAGCCCCGCGAGCAGTTCGTCCTGCGAAGGGGCGGCGGCGAAAACGATGCGGCAACGATCCCTCGCCGCCAGAACCCGGCGGATGGCGGCGGCGCAATCGCCCGCCGCCGCAGCGCCCATCGCGTGCCTGTCACGGAACACGCGGACATTCAGGCGATCCACGCAAAACGAACGCAGCGGTGTCGGGAGGGCGCCGGCTTCGCTCATGGCAGCGTCCCGGCAGCCAGGCTCGACTTGAACGCCACCCCGTCTTGAATATCGCATCCGAGCGAGCGCAGCATGGCCTCGAGGCGGCGGCCGTACTCCACGTAGACCGACTCACGTACGGCTGCCTTCGACGTGACCGAAGGGTCGTGATAGACGACCGCCATATGCGGCTCTATGGACAGCCATCCAGAATAACCGCGGGCAACGCAGTCCGCCAGGATGTCCCGCACGCCCGAGGGCCCGTCGCCCGGATAGACGTATGTCTCGGCGCCGCTCCCGGGATCGCGCCAGCCGTCCTTCACGTGGATATGGCTGACGCGGTCGCGCAGGGCCAGCCAGGATTTCCACGCGTCCTGGTTCGGCCAGGGCCTTGGCCTGGAAAAGTCAGGAGTGAGCGAGGGGTTGCCCGTATCGAAGACGAGCCTCAGCTCAGGCACTTCCGACAGGAGTTCGAGGGTGTTTTCGACGCTTATGCCTCCGTAATTGAGGCAGTTTTCATGGACGGGAATCATTCCCTCTCCGGTGAATACGGAGCATAGTTCGCGCAGGCGGCCGAAACGCTCGCGTTTCTTCTGGTCGGCAAGGGGCTGGCCCGATTCATCGTACAGGATGCCGTAACTCATGACCCTGACGAGCCGGGTACCGAGCGACTTCATCCTCGCGGCCGCCTTCCGCGCTATGGCCATTGACAAGGCGAAATCTTCGTCCACGCTTTTGCCCCAGTTGGCGATGCTCGAACCGAGGCAACACACGCCGATGGCCGCCGCCTCGAGAGCGGCGCGGAATTCCTCGAACTCCCGTTCCCCGAGGTCGTGTACGTTGACGCCGTCGACATTGCGCGCCTCGATCCATTTCCATCCCAGTCGTGTCGTCACCCGTATCTGGCCGTCGGCCCCGTCAGCCGCCTCGTCGGAAAAGCCCGCGAGCCGCATCATGCCGGATTCACGGGAATGGCCGGCCTGCCGGAGTTCGCGCTCTCGTATATCGCCTCGATGAGCGCGACGGCGCGGGTTGCCTCCAGACCGTCCACAAGCGGCTTGCCGCCCTCCCGTATCGCCCGCAGGACATCCTCTATCTGCAGCCTGTGCCCATGGTGACCTATCGCCTGGGGATCGGAGGCGCCGCCTCCCGAGGATGTCGCCGATGCGTATTTCGCCCTCGTCGCCTCGTCGCCGGCCGCTTCAGCGGCGAACTTCCAGAACGACAGGTTCTCCTCCTCGAGTACGGCGCTGCCCGATGTGCCCATCACCTCGACCCGTTTGAGGAAACCCGGCCAGGTTGCCGTCGAGCCCTGGACTGCGCCAAGCGCTCCGTTATCGAATTCGACCACAGCGGCCGCGTTGTCTTCTATTTCGAGGCCGGTATGCCCGGCTATGCCCGTGAAGGCGGACACCCTCCGGACCTTTCCCATGTACCACAGCAAGAGGTCTATCGCGTGGATCGACTGGTTCATGAGGGCCCCGCCTCCGTCCATGGCCTTGGTGCCTTTCCAGGCGCTGGCCGAGTAGTAGGCCTGGTCCCGCCACCATTTGACGTAGGCGCTGCCCATCGAGAGCTGCCCGAAGCGGCCCGCATCGACCGCGGCCTTGATTTCACTGGCCGCCCCGTGGAATCGCGAGGGGAATATTCCTGACAGCGTCACACCGGCCTTGTCGCAGGCCTTGACGATGCGCATGCACCGCTCCACGCTTATCTCGAGGGGTTTCTCCACGATGACGTGCCGGCCCGATTCCGCCGCGGGTACCGCGGAGTCCACGTGGGCTCCCGAGGGGGAACAAACATTGACGATCTGCACCTCGGCGTCTCCGAGGAATCGATCGAGGCTGCTGTACGAGTGGCAACCGTGTTTCTCTCCGAAGGCTTTTGCCCGCTCGGGCACGGCGTCGAGGCAAGCCACGATCGAAGCTCCCGGGATTTCCGCTATGGCTCGTGCGTGGAATTCCGCTATCATGCCGGTGCCGACGATGCCGAATTTCATGTGGCGCCTCCCAGTTTTTCCAGTCTGACGAAGAGTTCCATAGAATCCGCGAGAATTTTCCCGGGGTTGGACGGGGTATCGAAAATCTCGACGCTGATCCATCCGTCGTACCCGCGTGCCCTGAGCGTCCGGAATGCCGGGAGGTAGTCGGACTTTCCGGTTCCCGGCGCACGCCCGTCTATCTCGTTCGCGTGGACGTGCCGTATGCTGCCGTAGTGCCGGTCAAGGAGGGTGTCCCAGGCTTCGGCTTCGCTCGAGACGTTCCGGAAATCGAACATCGAGCCTACAGCCGGGTTGCCTGCGGCCTTCGCGCACCGGACCGCCTGCGCCAGAGTATTCACCACATCGGTCTGTTCCGGGGAAAGCGATTCGACCAGGATGGAGCAACCGCATTCCGCAACCCGCGGGGCTGCCTCGCGGAGCGCGTCAACGAAGGCGGCCTCCGCATCGGTCTTCGTCACGCCCGGGGAGCTCCCACGCTGGCGCGGAGACCCGAATACCAGGACTCCTCCGCCGAGTTCCCCGGCGCAGTCCGCCAGGAGCCTCAGGTGTTCGACGGTCCTGGCGCGAACCGCCTTGTCCGGGCTCGCGACGTGGAGACCATCCGGCTTGGCGAGCAGCCAGTGGAAACCGACGAATGTCAGTCCCTCTCCATCGAGGGCCATTCTCGCATCTCGGATGCCGGCCCGGACTGCCCCGGGTGAAAAGTCGCCGAAGATGGTATACGGGGCGAACTCGATGCCCCCATATCCCGCATCACTGATGATGCGGGCCGCGTCCCCGAGCCCCATGCTCCCGAACAATTCGTTGCAGACCGAATATTTCATCTTCGTCATTGGTACGCCTTGGTCGATCCAGTATGGATGGAAGAACAGACCGCAAATAAGACGACGCCTATGCCCTGATTTTTGTCGTTGCTCCCGGGTTTGTCAAGCAAGGCCGGCGCCCGCTGGAATCAGCGCGGATGCCCATGCCTGACTGAGATGTCCTCCGCCTGAGTCTGCGCGACCAGAGTGGCGCGCATGGCCTCGAAGCTGTGTTCCTGGCCGATGGCGGTCTCCGTTCCGTCCAGACAATCGCGGATGAACTTGCCGAAAAACACGAAACCTACTTTGCCGGTCACTTCGTACTTGCGCTCCCCGGTTCTGTCGACCACGTACACATGGTCGCCATCGGGTGAACTGGCGATGTCGATGTATTTGCGGATCTCGATGGTGCCTTCGGTCCCGATTATGAAGACCCTGCCGTCGCCCCATGCGCCTAGTCCGTCAGGCGTGAACCAGTCCACCCGGAAGTAGCAGGTCGCCCCGTTGTCCGCCACGAGGTTTCCGTCGCCGTAATCATGGAAATTCTTCTTGTCTTGATTGGCGTAGTTGGCAAGGGTGCTGTGCATCACCCGGATGGACCTGGCCCCTGAGTACGCCAGGAACTGCTCCACCTGATGGCTGCCCAGATCGGTGATGATGCCGCCGTTCTGGTCTTTCTCGAAAAACCAGGATGGCCTCGTGGCCTTGTTGAGGCGGTGCGGGGCCAGGATGGTCACGTGCACCACGCGGCCGATGGCTCCCTGCTCTATCAACTGCTGGGCAAACACGGCGCCTTCGACATGCAGGCGTTCCCCGAAATATATGGCGTACTTCCTGCCTGACCGGGCATACGCTGCCCTTGCCGCTTCCAGCTCATCGAAGCTGAGCATGCCTGGCTTGTCCGCGAAGAAATGCTTGCCCTTGTCCATGGCGCGTATGCCAAGCGCCGCGCGATCGCAGGGTTTTATCGCGCTCGCGACCAAGCGGCAGGAAGCGTCGTCCAGGATCTCTTCTTCGCTCTCCGCCTTCACGGCTTGCGGATATCGTCCGATGAATGCCGCGGTTTTTTCCGGGTCCCTGTCGTACACCTTGGTAAGCGTGGCGCCGGCTTCGAGAAGCCCGTTGCACATGGCGAAGATGTGGCCGTGGTCGAGTCCAACGACGGCGAATGGAAACTCGTCGGGACCGCAGGCCGGACTGACCTTGCCCTGGGAGACCGGCGCGTAATTCATGCCGTCATTTTTCTGCATCACGGCCTGCCTCCGGGAGAATCATCGTACTTGCCAAAACTGTACATGGCATCGAGACTGGTCCTGACTTTTTCCGGGGGGGACGGGTTTTCGGGATATCCCAAGGTGATGAGGAGGGGGATACTCCTTGCGGGAGGTACCGACAGATACTTCTTGACGGCCTTTTCATTGAACCATCCAAGCATGCAGGTACCAAGGCCCTCTTCGGCTGCCTGAAGGCAGAAATGTTCCGCAGCCATCCCGATGTCCAGAAGGTAATATGGTTTGTTCTTGATCATGCCTCCTATCCTGGCGCTCAGCTCCGGTTTTTCCGCCACCACGGCGATGATGACAGGGGCTCCCTTGGTGAACTGGTTCAGCCTGGATAAAGGGAGCGTCGTCTTCTCCGCCAGGGCAGCTGTCTCTTCCACCTTGTCGACGATCACGAAATGCCAGGGCTGGGAATTGCAGGCCGAAGGCGCAAGCCGCGCGGCTTCAACGCAACGCAGTATCTTTTCCCGTTCCACGGGGGCACTCCTGTATTTCCGCGCGCTGAACCGGAGATTGGCAAGTTCAAGAAAACTCATGACTGTATCTTCTTCTCGTTGCCGCGCTTGAAATTGCCCGTCAGCTTTGCGAGGAACAGCTGCAGCTCGTATTTGTTGTCCAGAGCGATGACCCGCTGCAGTTTGTTGTAGTCCTTGCCCGAGACGACCAAAACTTCTTTTCCCTTGTAATGGATCAATGCCTTTTTATCCTTGATGATCTTGAAGGAAAATGGCATTTCGTCAAAAAGGATATTTCGTCTGTCTTCCATCATGCCTCCCTGTAAAACCCGAGTGCTGATCGCCGGATTCTAGCATGTTCCCTGCGGAAACTCATCCCATTGGCCAAGCCGCGGGTGTTGAGGTCCAGGTCAGGAACCCGATATAGTGGAACGAGATGAAAATTTCCCCGGTATATCGAACGGTACTCACGCTGGCCGGTCCGGCAGTCGTGGAACTCGTCCTTACCTCGATGACGCAATTCGCGGACACGATCATGGTGGGCAGGCTCGGCGCCTACGCCATCTCCGCCGTCGGCCTCACCACGCAGCCGCGGTTCATCATGCTTGCCACCTTCATCGCCCTCAACGTGGGTACGACGGCGCTGGTCGCCCGTTTCAGGGGGCAGGACAACAGGCAGGAAGCCGAACTCGTGGCAGTCCAGTCGGTCCTCCTGTCCCTGGTGGTTGCCCTCCTTCTCACGATTCCCGGCGTCTTTTTCTCACGCAGCATGGTCATTTTCATGGGAGCCGACGCGGATACCGTCGAGGCTTCGGCCGGATATTTCCGCATACTCATGCTCGGTTTCGTACCCACAATCCTGCCGATAACAATTTCTGCGCTCCTTCGCGGGATCGGGGACACCAGGACCTCGATGCGCTACAACATCACCGCGAACCTCGTCAACATAGTCTTCAATTATCTGCTCATTTACGGGAAGCTGGGATTCCCCAGGCTCGGGGTGGCAGGAGCGGCGATAGCCACGGTGATAGGCAACGGCGGGGCCTTTGCGATGGCCATGTACGCGGTCCTACGAAAGCGCGGCGAGGGCGACCATGTCGTCAACTTCCTGAGGCTCCGGTTTACCCGCAATAACTGCCTTCCCAACCTTCCCATGCTCAAGCGCATATTGAGGATAGGCCTGCCATCGGCGGCCGAGCAGATAGCCATGCGGGCGGGCATGCTCATGTACACGCTGATGATCACCGCCCTGGGGACCCGCGTGTTCGCCGCCCACCAGATAGTGCTCACTATCCTGAACCTGTCGTTCGTGAACGGCCAGGCTTTCGGGATCGCGGCTACGAGCCTGTCGGGGCAGGCCTTGGGGCGGGGTGAACCGGAGGCGGCCAAGGCCTGTTCGGCGGCCAGTCAACGCCTCGGCGCCCTCATATCGGCTCTGATGGGCGCGCTCATGATCATCTACAGGCATGGTCTAATGGAACTTTTTACCACGGAGCCGGACATCATCGCTCTCGGCGGCAGCGTCTTGATACTGGCGGGCATAATCCAGCCATTTTTGGCATCCTTCCAGATATACGCGGGCGCGCTCCGGGGCGCGGGCGACTCGATGTATCCAGCCATATCCCTCGCAGCGGGAATCCTCGGCATCCGCCCCATACTCGCGTACCTTCTCGTGCATGTCTGGCCGCTCGGCCTCTTTGGAGCCTGGATAGCCCTGTCCATGGACCAGACAATGCGCTTCGTCTTCATCCTTATGCGATACCGCAGGGGTACATGGGTGAACACCAGGGTGTAGCTGCCCCTTAGCCCGGATATCTCACACCTTGCCGCAAATTTATAGTAAGTCATTGTGTTGTAG
>CAZNXK010000053.1:0-14268 GCA_964576835.1 uncultured Treponemataceae bacterium
GGGCGGTCGCAGGGGCGCCTCCATCGCCATCGGCGGCGCGGCCGCGCCGGCCGCCGCGGTGGCAGCGTTGTTCGGCGAGACCAACGGATGCCTGCTTGCCGAGGTGGCGCCTGCTTCGGCGGCGGAGTTCGAGCGCATCATGGCCGGCTCGCCCCTGTCGCGCATCGGTTCGACCAATGATTCCACAATGCTCGAGCTGCTTGCAGGAAGCGCATCGGCTTCGATTCCGCTCGACGACATGGCGGCGGCCTTTTCCGGCGCAAGGAGCGAACGATGAGCAAGCCCAGGGCGCTCGTGCTGCACGCGGCCGGCACCAACCGCGACCCGGATGCCTGCGTCGCCCTCGAGCTGGCGGGAGCGGCGCCGGAAATCGTCCACGTCAACGCGCTCCACTCCAGGGAGCGCCGCCTGTCCGACTACGCGATGCTCGTCATACCCGGCGGCTTTTCCTACGCCGACGCGCTCGGTGCCGGCCGGCTCTTCGCCCTGGACCTGGCAAGTTACTTTGCCGACCAGGTGGCCGAGTTCGTCGCCGCCGGCAAGCCGGTCATAGGCATTTGCAACGGCTTCCAGGTCCTCGTCAAGGCCGGCATCCTCCCTGGGATGACGAGCATCCTCCCTGGGATGACGAGCATCCTCCCTGGGATGCCAGGCGTCGCGACGCTCGCGCGCAACGAGAATGGCCGCTTCGAGTGCAGGTGGACGACCATGGCCGCCCCCTCGTCGAACTGCGTCTGGACCATGGGCCTGCCGGGGTTGCTGTCCTGCCCGATAGCCCACGGCGAAGGCCGCTTCCTCGTCGAGCCCGGGTCGACCTTGGGCGAGCTGCGCGCCGGAGGCCAGGTGGCGCTGCTCTACGCCGAAGCCGACGGATCGCCTGCCGGCGGCGCCTACCCGGCCAACCCCAACGGCTCGGCTGCAGACATCGCGGGCATCTGCAACCAGGCAGGGAACGTGCTCGGCCTGATGCCGCATCCGGAAAACAACGTCATCACCCGCGCCCGCGACGGAATGCGCAAGCGGGCTTCGACCCGGGCCTGCCTGACGCTCTGGCAAAACGGCGTCGCTTATACGAAGAACTTATAATACAAATATTACCACGGAGACACGGAGTCACGGAGAAGGTGGCAACTGGGATTGGGGCTGTGTGAGATTCTAGTCACGAAGGGGAGATGGATGCCAAGATATCTTTTTGACAAATTTTCAAGTCATTTCCTTGGAACATCTACACTCAATTCTTTTCTTGTCTCCGTGCCTCCGTGTCTCCGTGGTTCAATATCCCGTTTTTCTTTCTTCAGTGATGCATGGGAGGCGTTATGACGGCTTTCAGGGATTGTGAAATCGGCTTGCCAGGCAAGCAATCGGGCAAGGTGCGCGACTGGTACACGCTCGGCGACGGCAAGCGGCTGATAGTGACGACTGACCGGCTGTCCGCCTTCGACCGGGTGCTGTCGGCGGTGCCCTTCAAGGGTCAGGTCCTGAACCAGCTGTCGGCGTGGTGGTTCGCCCGGACGGCCGACATCATCGGAAACCACCTCGTCTCGGTGCCCGACCCCAACGCCATCGTCGCCCTCGAGGTCGAGCCGCTGTCCGTCGAGGTGGTGGTCCGGGGTTTCATCACCGGCGTGACGACGACGGCGCTCTGGTACCGCTATTCGCTCGGCGAGCGGTCGATATACGGCTACGACTTCCCCGAAGGCCTCCACAAGAACGAGGCGCTGCCCCGTGCCATCATAACGCCGACGACCAAGGGCGGGCCGACGGGCCACGACGAGCGCCTGACCTGCGCCGAGGTCGTCGGTCAGGGCCACCTCGACGAACGGACATGGGCGACGGTGAGCCGCGCCGCGCTGGCGCTCTTCGCCCGCGGCCAGGAGCGGGCCAGGGAGGCCGGCCTCATCCTGGTCGACACCAAGTATGAATTCGGCAGGGCTCCCGACGGCTCGGTACTCCTCATCGACGAGGTGCACACGCCTGACTCGTCGCGGTACTGGAAGGCGGACAGCTACGGCCAGCGGCTCGCGGCCGGGCTGGAGCCCGAGTCGTTCGACAAGGAGTTCGTGCGCCTCGCCTACGCCAGGCTCGGCTACCGCGGCGACGGTCCCATGCCGGCGGTGCCCGATTCACTGTGGGAAGAAACAAGCCTGCTTTACCGATCGGCGTACGAGCAGCTGACGGGCACGGCCTTCGAACCCGGCGATTACCCGGTCGGCCCGAGGCTTGAACGCAACCTGCGCGCGGCGGGGCTGCTGCGATGAACAAAGCGCTCGTCGTCATTATCATGGGTTCGAAGGCAGACCGGGAGCATTGCATAAAAATCGAAGCGGCCCTCGATTCCTTCGGCATCGGGCACGAGTCGAGGATTGGCTCGGCGCACAAGACTCCCGGACACCTGGCGACGATGCTGGCCGACTACGAAGCCGCCGGCGGGCCGCGGGTTTACATCACGGTCGCCGGCCGCTCGAACGCGCTGTCGGGTTTCGTCGACGGGGCTGTGGACGCGCCGGTCATAGCCTGCCCGCCCCCGTCCGACGCCTCAGGCGGCGCGGACATCTGGTCGTCGATCAGGATGCCCGGCGGCGTGGCTCCGGCCCTGGTCCTGGACCCAGCCAACGCGGCCCTGCTGGCAGCCAAGATGCTCGGCCTCGCCGATCCCGCGCTTGCCGCCCGTGTGCGCGAACTCCGCAAAGCCAACGCCGACGCGATACTCGCCGACGATGCCGTTTCGCTCGCAGCCGCGGCCCATGGCGGCACCAAGGGGCGGCTGGCATGAAAACAGACAAGGCCAGGGAGGAATGCGGCGTCGTCGCCACGCGCATCGACACCGACGACCAGGAATCCACAGCGCCATCGTGCACCGCATCGGCCCGCGCGGCGTTCTACGCGCTGTTCGCCCTGCAGCACCGTGGGCAGGAATCGGCCGGGCTCGCGGCCACCGACGGGCAGCGCATGTCCATGCGCAAAGGCCTTGGCCTGGTGTCCCGCGCCTTCGCCGAGGACGATATGGCCTCGCTGCGCGGCTTCGCGTCCATCGGGCACACCCGCTACTCGACAACCGGAGAGCCGAGCGTCCGCAACGCCCAGCCTTTCCAGGTGGAGACGCAGCACGGGCCACTGGCTCTGGCGCACAACGGCAACCTCGTCAACGCTGCCGAGCTCAGGCGGAAGCTGCTGGAGCGCGGCGTGGGCCTGAGCTCGTCGTCGGATACCGAGGTGATGATCATGATGCTTGCCGCAGCGCCCGGCGCTTCATGGCCGCAGCGCATGGCTCACTGCATGAGGCAATGGCAGGGCGCCTTCTCCTTCGTCGTGCTGACGAGGGACGCGGCGTACGCCGCGCGCGACCCCTGGGGTTTCAGGCCGCTCTGCGCGGGCAGCCTTCCCGAGGGCGGGTCGGCGGCGGCGAGCGAGAGCTGCGCCCTCCTGACTCTGGGTTGCCGCGACGCCGCCGACGTCGGCCCCGGCCGCATCGTCGAACTGGGATCAGACGGGCCGATAGACCGGGGCGGAATCGAGCCTGCGCCAAGGCAGGCGTCCTGCGTCTTCGAGTACGTGTACTTTTCCCGCCCGGACAGCGTCTGGAACGGGGCATCGGTCCACGAAGCGCGCAGGCGCTTCGGCGCGGCGCTTTCCCTCGAGTCTCCGGCTGACGCCGATGTCGTGATAGCGGTACCCGACTCGTCGATATCGGCGGCGATAGGCTTCGCGCAGGCTTCGGGCCTGCCCTACGACGAAGGCTTCGCGAAGAACCGGTACATCGGCCGTACGTTCATCCAGCCGACGCAGGCCCTGCGCGACCAGGGAGTGGCCCTCAAGTTCAACGCCATGCCAGGTACGGTGCGCGGCAAGCGGGTCGCCATCATCGACGACAGCATAGTCCGCGGCACGACGACAGGGCCGCTTGTCCGCCTCCTCCGGCAAGCGGGCGCGGCGGCTGTGCACGTACGCATAGCCTGCCCGCCGATCAGGCATCCCTGCCACATGGGCGTGGACATGGGCTCGTACGACAGCCTCGTAGCGCATCGCCTGTCGGTGGAGGAGATCCGGCTGCACGTCGGCGCTGACACCCTGGCCTACCTGTCGCACGGCGGCATGATGCGAGCGCTTGCCGAGGCGGGAGGGATGGCCGGGCCTGACCCTTCGGGAGGTTTCTGCTCGGCCTGTTTCACCGGCGACTATCCCCTGGACATAGCCGGCGTCGCCGGCAAGAACGGATTCGAATCACCATGAAAATTCTGCTTGTCGGATCGGGCGGCCGAGAGCACGCGATAGCCGCGAGGCTGGCCGAGTCTCCTCTGCTCGAAGCGCTGTTCGTCGCTCCGGGCAACGGCGGAACGCAAGCCATGGGATGGAACGTGCCGATAGCCGCGACCGACATCGATGCGCTGGTGGACTTTGCCGAAAAAAATGCCATCGACCTCGTCGTCGTCGGACCCGAGGCGCCGCTCGCCCTTGGCCTTGCCGACTCGCTTGCGGAACGCTCCGCGAAGACGGGGCGCAAAATCCTGTGCTTCGGCCCGAGCCGGGCGGCCGCCCGCCTCGAGTCGTCCAAGGCGTTCTCCAAGGCGACGATGAGCAGGCTCGGCATTCCGACGGCCGAATACGGCTCGTTCTGCGGCTATCAGGATTTCGAGCAAGCGGCGGAGTTCGTCAGAAAGGCGCCGTGGCCGGTCGTCGTCAAGGTTTCCGGGCTCGCTGCGGGCAAGGGAGTCTTCCTTCCCGAATCGAAACATGAAGCGATCGGGCTGCTCCACGAACTAATGCGTGGAAGCCTGCTCGGCGAGGCCGGCTGCCAGGTCGTCGTCGAGGAGCGGCTCCAGGGCGAGGAACTGTCCATACTGGCCTTCTGCGACGGAGAGCGGGTGTCGGTGATGCCCGGCGCACAGGACCACAAGCGCCTGGCTGACGGCGACCGCGGCCCGAACACCGGCGGCATGGGCGCCTACGCTCCGGCGTGCCCGCCGGAGCTTGCCGCCGGATACGTGCGGCTCGCCATCGAGCCTGTCGTCCTCGACATGGCCGCGAACGGAACACCTTTCGTCGGGGTCGTCTATGCCGGAATCATCGTCACCGGTTCCGGCCCCAGGGTGCTTGAATACAATTGCCGCTTCGGCGACCCCGAAGCCCAGGCAATCCTGGCGCTGTTCGACGGCGACCTGGCCGCGACGCTCGCGGCCTGCGCCTCAGGCGACCTCCGGAAGGCGGAGCCGGCCTGGAAATCCGGATCGGCCGCCTGCGTCGTGATGGCCGGCGACGGCTATCCGGAGGCGCCTGTCGGCGGCGTTCCGCTGTCGGGCCTCGAGCCCGCCGGGTCGGCCCGCGTCTTCCACGCGGGGACGGGCTTCGACGCTGGCGTCCTCGTTTCCCGGCCCGGCCGCGTGCTCGGGGTGACGGCGTACGGGCGCGACCTCCGGGAGGCGATTTCGTCGGCATACGCCAAGGTCGATGCGATATCGTTCCCCGGCGCGCGGCTGCGGCGCGACATAGGTGCCAGGGGGCTGGCAAGGATAGACCCCGGGGCTGTACCCGCGACGGTCTCGGCATATGCTTCATCAGGCGTCGACATCGACGCGGGAAACGAGGCCGTCAGGCTGATGTCCCGGGCGGTCAAGGATACCTACACCGAGGCGGTACTCGCAGGCATCGGCTCTTTCGGAGGCCTCTGGGATGCCGCCTCGCTGGGAGCGATGGCCGCGCCGGTCCTCGTCGCCTCGACCGATGGCGTCGGTACCAAGGTCAAGCTCGCGGCTCAGGCGGCCAGCTACCGTTCGATAGGCATGGACATCGTCAACCACTGCATCGACGACATACTCGTGCAGGGAGCCAGGCCCCTGTTCTTCCTGGACTACTTTGCCAGCTCCAGAATCGATCCGGGCAGGGTGGCCGAAGCCGTCGGCGGAATGGCCGAAGCCTGTCAGGCTTCCGGCTGCGTCCTCCTGGGCGGCGAGACCGCGGAGATGCCCGGCGTCTACCAGCCCGGGGAGTTCGACGTAGCGGGCACCATCGTCGGCGTCGTCGAGCGGGCATCGATACTGCCCGCGGCCGGTGTCGGCCCCGGCGATGTACTTGTCGGCTTCCGCTCCGACGGCCCGCACACGAACGGCTACTCGCTGGCGCGCAGGGCCTTCGAGGGCATCGACCTGGGAACCGTCTACCCCGAGCTGGGCAGACCCCTGGGCGAGGTCCTCCTCGCTCCCCACCGGTCTTACCTGCCGCTGTTGTGGCCGGTGCTGAGGGACAAGCCGGGCCTGATCAAGGGCCTGGCCCACCTGACTGGCGGCGGCTTCATCGAAAACGTGCCAAGGATCCTGGCGGCCGGCATCGAGGCGGTCATCGAGCGCGGTTCGTGGCCGGTGCCGCCGCTCTACCGCCTCATCGAGCGGCTCGGTGGCGTGGACCCAGACGAGATGTACCGCGTGTTCAACATGGGCATAGGCATGGTCGCCGTGGTAGACGGCGGGCGGGCCGGGGAGCTCGTCGCGGCGGCCGGCGAGGAATGCTGGGTCATCGGCCGCCTGGCTGCCATCCAGACGGGCAAGGCCGACGGCAAGGCCGAGCCTGCCCGCACGAGGCTGGCTTGACCAGGCTTGTCGTGCTGGCATCAGGCAACGGCTCCAACCTCCAGGCCGTCATCGACGCGTGCGCGGCCCAGCCTTTCGATGCCAGCGTCGTTGCCGTCTTCTCCGACAAGCCAGAAGCCTTCGCGCTCGAACGGGCCCGCACCGCGGGTATCAAGGCAGTCGCGTTGCCGTTTTCAAAAGGCCAGGCTCGGGGCGACTACGACGCGGCGCTTGCCAACAGGGTGGCCGCCCTCAGGCCGGATTTCATCCTTCTGCTTGGATGGATGCGCCTCCTGACTCCTTCCTTCCTCTCGCGCTTCCCCGGCAAGGTCGTCAACCTGCACCCCGCCCTGCCGGGAGCCTTCCCGGGAACCCACGCCATCGAGCGGGCGCTGGAAGCCTACCATTCCGGCACCCTGGACAAGACAGGCGTCATGACGCACTTCGTACCCGACGAGGGCGTCGACTCCGGGCCGGTCATACTCCGGGCGGAACTGCTTATCCATCCCGACGATACCCTGGCGACCCTTGAAGCCCGCGTCCACGACGCCGAGCACCGCCTGATCGTTGAAACCGTGGCGGAGCTTATGCATACGAGCGAACCACGGAGCCACGGAGCCACGGAGCCACGGAGGAAGACAAGATGGAGATGAGAAATGTCGAATAAGGCAAGCATTTTTCAAAAGCCAGATCATTTTAGAAATTGTTTCAATGCATATTTCTTGTTTCCTTCTTTATCGCCCTCTTCTCCTTGTCTGTCGGTTATTTTTTCTCTTATTTCATTCCTCTCCGTGTCTCCGTGCCTCCGTGGCCATATTCTCTCTTCTTTCTCTTTTCTCTGTGCCTCTGTGTCCCTGTGTTCAAATTCCCTATCTTCCCAGGAGTAGAATATGCCCACAGCGCTGATATCGGTACATGACAAGACTGGTCTGGCGGATTTCGCGGGGAGGCTCGCGTCCTGTGGCTGGAGATTCCTCGCGTCGGGTGGAACGGCCCATGCCCTTTCGGCTGCCGGTGTCGCCGTCACCCAGGTGGCCGCGTATACCGGCTCGCCGGAGATCCTGGGCGGGCGGGTGAAGACCCTGCATCCAGCCATCCACGGAGGCATTCTGTCACGGGGTACCAAAGCGGACCTCGCCGAACTTGCCGCCCTTGGCTGGTCCGAGATTGACCTCGTCGTCGCCAATCTCTACCCCTTCGAATCGACCATAGCGGAACCGGGTGTTTCAGAAATCGAATGCGTCGAGGAAATAGACATCGGCGGCGTCGCGCTGCTCAGGGCGGCGGCCAAGAACTTTGCCCGCGTCGGGGTCGTCTGCGATCCGGCCGACTACGGGCGCGTCGCCACCGCCATCGAAGCCGGCGGCATAGGCGAGGAACTCAGGCGCGAGTTGTCATGCAAGGCCTTTGCGGTCTGCGCACGCTACGACGCCGCCATCGCGTCGTGGTTCGATCCTGGATCCGCGGCTCTGCTGTACGGATTCGCGGGCCAGAAACTACGCTACGGCGAGAATCCCCACCAGAAGGCGCGGCTCTACACCGACGAGCCGGGAGCCGGCCCCCTGGGCGGCAAGGTCCTGCAAGGCAAGGAGCTGTCGTACAACAACATCCTGGACCTGGACGCGGCCTGGCGCATAGCGGCCAGCTTCGACGAGCCGGCAGCCGTCGTCGTCAAGCATCTGTCGCCCTGCGGCATAGCCACGGCCGCCAGCGACGCCGCGAGTGGCGACGCCGCACGAGGCGACGCGCCTTGCGCCCAGGCGGCCGCCCTTGAATCGGCGCTAGCCTGCGACCCGGTCTCGGCCTTCGGAGGAGTGATTGCCGTCAACCGCCCGTTCGGCGGCGACGCGGCCCGCGCGCTTGGAGACACCTTCGTCGAGTGCGTCGCCGCTCCGTCATTTACCGATGAGGGGCGGGCATTGCTTTCAAGGCGCAAGAACGCCCGCCTGCTCGAGATGGAAAGGCAAGGCAGCAAAGACGCAAATTCCCGGGGAGGCGCTGCCGAACTCGAGACCCGGTCGGTACGCGGCGGCTTCCTGCAACAGGATATCGACCGCGGCGATCCTGACGGTACCGAGTGGAGGGTCGTCTCCAAGCGTCAGCCCACAGGGCCGGAAATGGACGCCCTCCGCTTCGCGTGGAAGGCCTGCGTTTCGGCCAAGTCGAACGCCATACTGCTGGCGGCGCCTGTCCCGGGAGGAGCGGCGGGTACCGTGGGCACGGCAGGTTTTGCGACCGTGGGCATAGGTTCGGGCCAGCCCAACAGGGTCGATTCGCCGAGGATGGCGGTCACGCGGGCCGGGGATCGGGCCCGCGGCTCGGTGCTCGCGTCCGACGCCTTCTTCCCCTTCCCCGACTCTGTCGAGACAGCGGCGGCGGCAGGCATAAGCGCGATAGTGCAGCCGGGCGGGTCGATACGGGACGCCGAGAGCATTGCCGCGGCCGACGCCGCCGGAATCGCGATGGTCGTCACCGGGGTCAGGCACTTCAGGCACTAGGAGCCTGTTCTATCTGGTCCGGGTCCTTACCTGTCGACTCCAACCCTGCCGGAAAGGTCGAACGGCAGGGCGAATTCAGGCAGGAATTCGAGGCCCGTTCCTATGCGCCCGGTTCCGGTCAGTCGATAATCGACGACGGACAGCTTGATCACCCGGTCGAGGAGGGATCGATCCATGTCGGTGAAGTTCATCGTCAGGTAGAGGCTGGCCGTGGAACTCCCGACCTCGGGGACGACGAACGGCTGCGAAAGGCTGCCGCTCGCCCAGTACCGGCCTTCGCCGTAGAGCCGGTAGTCGAGCGACGCGAAGGCCAGCGGAAAGGCGTTGGGATTGCGCACCTCGAGGTCGACGCCGAGCCTCGTGTTGATGAGCTCGTCCTTGAGAATGCGTATGGAGCAGATGACAAGGACCGGAGGCATGACGCGGGGAAAGTTGCCCTCGACCGTAGCGGTTGCGCTTCCGGGTCGGCCTTCGGGGTCCGAGAACATCAGCGTAGCCTGCACCATTACGGGGACAAGCGGCGAATCGCCGGAAGGCGCGTCCAGATCGAAGCCCAGCGTCACCGTCGTCGACTCACCCGGCTCCAGAAGGGCCTGCCCGAGTACCCGGTCGCCTTCGAGCTTCGACTCGCCCGCGGTCGCCGCGTAGGCAATCGATCCGGGGACCAACGCCCGCCCGCCCTCATTCTTCAGCGACAGCTCAAGCGAGACGCGCACCGTGTCGATGTCGACGGCCTGGAACTCCACCCGGCTGAACGAGAAAGCGGCTGCCATGGCCGGGGCCGGCTCCCGGCTTGCGCAGGAAACCAGCGCCAGGCACAGAGCTGAGGCCATGACGGCGGGCACCTTCAATCGAAGGATCCCTTGCCGCCCGCCTTTTCGAGTCGCCGGTTGCGGATCCATAGCCCCGCGTCGATCGCGACCATCGTCGCGTTGAGCGCATAGAGCCACACGACGAAATCCGGCTGGTACAGCAACTTGTTGGCAATGCCTGCCGCATAGCCTGCGATGACGATGAGCAGGAAAACGATGCTTTTCCCGCCTGTCCGCCTTGTCTTCAGCGACTTGGCTATCGACACGGGCCACGCGGCTCCAAAACACAACAGCATGATGACCTCGAAAATGCTCATGGTATCCTTTCAGGGAGCGCGGCTACAGAAGGGCGCCGAAATACGCCCCGGCGCCGCTCATGATCATGTCCACCGACACGGCGGTGAGCACGAGCCCCATCAGCCGCTCTATGGCCGATAAAAGCTGCACGCCCAGGAGCCGCTTGAAGGTCGACGACAGGAAGAGGCTCGCCAGAGTCAGCGCCATGGAAATCGCCAGGGCTCCTATCCATTCGGGCATCCTCGACGGATCATCGGCCGCCACCAGCATCGCGGTCGCTATGGCCGACGGGCCTGCTATCAGCGGCACCGCGATGGGCACGATGAGGGGCTCGCCGTCCGTGGGACCCTCGCCCATCCTGGCGCCGGCTGCCGGAAAGATCATGTTGATCGCGATGAGGAGGAGTATCACGCCGCCGGCCGCCTTGAGGCTCGCGTCTCCGATGCCCAGGACGCCCAAGGCGCCGCGGCCGCCCACCATCGCCAGGAGCAGGATGCCGAACGCCACGGCCACTTCGCGGAAAATGACGCGGGTCTTCCGCGCGGCGGAAACGCGCTCGAGCGCGGTTATAAAAAGCGGGATATTGCCCAGCGGATCGGTGACGAGGATGAGTATCAGTGCGGCATGAAGGAAACTATATTCCATCGGGGACCTCCGCTTTGGCCATCGGCAATCAGAAACCCTTGACCCTCTTGCCGCAGAGCATGTTCTGGTAGCAGCGGACGCAGCCGGGGAAAATGCCGTCCCTGGAATGCTTGAGCGCCAGCCTGAATTTCCTGGCCCGCTCGCCGTTGTATATCTCGAAGAACGGCGTCTCGCGGATGTTTCCGAGGGGATAGTCGTTGTAGTCGGCGCAGAAATGCACGTCGCCGTTGTAGTCGACGTTGGCCTGGCTCCACGGCACCGAGCAGTGGGTGCGGACCGGCACCTCGAGCTTGCCGTAGTATACGTCGATCTTGTCCGGCTCAAGCGCCGGCACCGTGATGATAGGGTGGTCGATGTCCATCGCGTGTATCCTGGAAAGGACGTCGTAGAGCTCCTTGCCGTCAATGCCTTCGTTGTAGTCGGTCGCATATCCTTGCAGGCAGCTGATGTCCGTATCGAGCTCGCGCTTCATGAAGTCACGCTGCCCGGCGACTATCGCGTCGTTCGTGTAGGTGCCGAGATTGTAGATGTGCCACGCGAGCTTGAAGGTTCTGGTCGCCTCGGCGAGCGCGTAGAGGTCTTTGTAGTTCAGGTTGTTCACGGTCGTCACGACGCCCATATACGGGTAATGAGAACCCTGGAGTGCCTTCTCCCGGTTGATCGCCTCGAAGCCCGCGATGACGCGGCGGTAGGAGCCCTCGCCGCGGATGCGGTCGTTCGTCTCCTCGAATCCGTCGAGCGAGACGAACAGCGCGTGCCACTTGCGCTCCACTATCTCCTTGGCGTATTTCTCGAGGAAGGTACCGTTGGTGTTGACGCTGACCGTGAGGCCGGATTCCATCATGTAATCGACGAGAGGAAAGAGGTCAGGGTACAGGAACGGTTCACCGCCCCAGAGGTAGACGACGGGCTTCTTGTGCTTGATCTGGTCGACGAGGCGCTTGTAGTCTTCAAGCGGAACTATTTTCTTCGATTCCTCGGCCGCGAAAGCGCCCTTGAGCACGCCCTTGTCTCCTCGCTGGCCGCACATCACGCAGCGGAGGTTGCACAGCGGCGTCAACCTGAAATATATCAAGGCGAGCTCGTTCGTCGTCGCAGGATGAAAGAAGTTGTCGATGAGCATCGATTTCTTGCCGGCAAAGAAGCTGGCGGCTATCCGCTTTGCAAGAACAGGATCTTTCTTCAAGAGCTGGGGAACTACGGAAAAATTCGTCTTCATGGCATCATCCTGAGAACGGAATATGCTCGTTAGACGAGCGAATCGAGGAATAGTTTCATTACCGCCGGGGGCGTAGTCCTAGGCAGCAAACCGAACAGGAAGGCCGCGAAGCGGTTCCTCGCTCCCGCTATGGCAAAGGCCCGCCGTCGCCCCAGCGCGGAGAGGCCGACAGCGGCCACTTCACCGGCTCCCATGCTGTTGGAGGCGGAAAACTTCTTGTAGGCGTCGCTGGCGATGCCCGCGTTGTCGTCGAAGTCGGTCCGCACGTAGCCGGGGAGGAGGCAGGTTACGACCACGCCGGAACGGGCGAGCTCGGTGCGCAGGGCCAGGCTATAGTAAAATACATAGCTCTTCGTTGCCGCGTACGACGCGAAATACGGGGTGGCATTGAGCCCCGCGAACGAGCCCACGTTGAGTATTCGGCCTGATCCGCGGGCTTTCATGTCGGCGCCGAACAGCGCGCAGAGGTTCGTCAATGCCGAAACGTTCAGATTGATCATCGCCTCTACGCCTGTCGTTGACAGCGACAGACATTCCCCGAAGAGGCCGGATCCAGCGTTGTTGACGAGCAGGTCGACGACAAGGCCCCTGCCCGCGCACTCCGCGTGCAGGCGCTCGGCTGCGCCCGGCTGCGACAGGTCGGCCGGCATGACCACCGACTCGGCTGCGCTTGTTCCTGCCAGCCCCGCCTTTACCGCCTGGAGCCTGGCCTCGTTGCGCCCCACGAGCACCACCGGCCAGCCTTCGGCAGCCAGCCTAGACGCGAATTCCTTGCCTATGCCGCCGGACGCGCCCGTGACGAGCGCATAGGATAATTCTGATTTCATCACTCGTTTATAAACCAGATTCCCGATAAGTGAAAGCCCACGGGCTTGAATCGGGTCCCGCCGGCTAGCCCGGATATCTCACAGCAGAATCGGGCTTAGCCCAAGAAGTGAATGAAGTCGAGGCGCGGAGCATACTATAAAATATGTGAGCACCGAGACGAGGAACGACGCAGGGATCAGCCCGATTATGCGGGCCTTGCCGCATTTTACTACAGCACAATGACTTACTATAAATTTGCGGCAAGGTGTGAGATATCCGGGCTAGACCTTGAAGCGGTCGGTGCCGGCTTCGACCCTGGCTATCAGCTCGGCATTGCGCTCTCCGAGTTCGGCCACGCGTGCGGTTATCGCCTTGATGCCGTCGGATTCCCGGCCGATCGCCTCCATGCTGCGCTTCAGTTCCTCGGTCAGCTCGAGGAGGGCCCGCATCTCGTCGCTCGCCGCTCCAGCGCCTTTGGTCATCTCCGCGGATGCGCCGCGCACCTCGTCGGTGATGTCGCGCATCGACGAGAGCGCCTCGAGCACGACCCTCGATCCGGCGCTCTGCTCGGCGACGGCGCCCTTTATCTGCGCCTCGAGTTCCCCGACGGAGCTGACCAGTTCTACGATGTTCCCGAAGGCTTTCTCCGCCTCGGCGGTCGAGCCTACCACCTTGTCGATGCCGCCCCGTATGCCGCCGATGCTCAGCGCTATCTCCTTGGACCTGGCCTGCGACAGCTCCGCCAGCGACCGAATCTCCGCCGCGACCACGGCGAAGCCGGCGCCAGCGTCGCCGGCATGGGCGGCCTCGATGGCGGCGTTCATCGCCAGGAGGTTGGTCTGCGCCGCGATCGACTGGATGACCTTGTTCGCGATGATCAGCCCCTCCGACCGCGACGAAATATCCTTGACCAGGACAGACACGCCGGCCAGCTTGCCCTTGCCGGCATCCGAGGCCAGCATCAACCGTTGCATGTAGTCGCCGAAGGACTCGAGGTTTTTCGCTATGGAGCCTATGGCGCTCACCATCTCCTCTATCGAGGCCGACGAGTCGGCAATGCCGCCCTTCTGCCGCTCTATCATCCTGTCGAGCGATTCTATGCTCCGCGCTATCTGTTCCATGGACGACGAGACTTCGTCGACGCAGGCGGCCTGGTCGCTCCTCCGCTCGATGACGCCGTCTATCGCCTGGTCGATGCGCACGACGGCATTGGCGGCCGCCGTCATGCCCGAGTCGAGTTCGGCGGCTCCCGCCTTGAGCTCGGCGACCGCCGTCTTCGTGCCGCCTATAATGGACGCCAGCTTCTCGGCAAACCTGTCGAACGAGCGGGCAAGAGCGCCTATCTCGTCCTTGTTGCGCAGTCCAAGTCGTTTCGTCAGGTCGCCTTCGCCCTCGGCGATGTCCTGGAGCAAGGCGCCAGCCTTGAGGGC
>CAZNXK010000053.1:14278-21758 GCA_964576835.1 uncultured Treponemataceae bacterium
CGGCCCGGAAACCATCCCCGCCACGACGGCGGTGACTATGAACTGCGCAAGCAGCACCACGCCGAAGGTCGCCAGCAGCATCAGCATGAGGGCCGTTGAACCGGAGATCGACCGGATATCCGATGCAGGCATCTCCACCATCAGGGACCAGGGCTTGCCGGTATTCGATACCCGCACCGGCGTGAAAATGCGGATGATTTCCGGGCCGTTTCCTCCCAGCCGCAGTCGTTTCAGCAAGGACCCGCCGTCCCGTACTACCTTGGACTCGTCGGAACGCTCCGCATCGAGGTTGATGATGGAGCGGCCGACGACCGATTTGTCGCCGGCCTCGATGAATACGTAATCATTGTCGAGCAGGGAGTAGTCGGCACCCGTCTGCATGCTCATCGACTCGAGGAGTCTCGTCACGAAGATAGCCCCGACTTCGACGCCGACGACCCCGATAGAACGACCGTCCGAGACGACCGGAGCGGCTATACTGAATACTGTCTCGGGGCTTGAATCGCCTTTCCGCGGGTACGGCCCGACTATCGAGGCCGACAGCGTGGTGTAGGACGAGATGTAGCGTTTTTCCGAGCGGATGGTGTCTTCGAAGGGCCTGAGCTCGAGCCCTTCGGCCCCGTTCACGTACTCGAAGCAGAAGGCGCCGCTTTCGTTCCCGAACCGCGAATTGGCAAACCCCGCGTCGAGCTGGTCGATCGAGCCGGGTCCCCACGCGGTCCACACCGACAGATACACGGGATTCCGTTCCGCCACTGATAGCAGCATGGTCAGGTATGATGACCGGCGGGATTCTTCAGGCATCGAGCCATAGCCTTCGAAAATCGTCGCCAACGTACCGACGGTGGCAAACGGACTCTCGAGGAGAGCCTCCAGGTTGTAGGCGTATCGTTCTGACGAAGACACGACATGCTGTTCGGCTG
This sequence comes from uncultured Treponemataceae bacterium, assembly GCA_964576835.1. Classification (GTDB taxonomy): domain Bacteria; phylum Spirochaetota; class Spirochaetia; order Treponematales; family UBA12059; genus SZUA-370. The sequence goes on from CAZNXK010000053.1 coordinate 15,202, forward strand.
ACGCGACAGCCGTCCTCACCGTCGTAAGCACGGCTACAAGTCCGGCAGCGCTGAAAAAGAAGACCGAAACTCCCAGAACGGGTACGAGAATCTTTGCCCTGATCTTCATGCTGCCACCTCGAAGCCATAGTGTACCGTAGGATGCGCTCCTATGGTCAAATTTGCGATATTGGTGATAATGGCGTAGTATAGGGCCGATGAAGCCGATCGGTTCAAGGGTAAATTTGAAAAAACACCGGAATTCGATGCTTTTTTTCATCCTGTCCATGCTGGCAACCATTCCGACGCACGCGCGAGGCAGCCCATCCCGGCCGGCGGGCGTGTACAGGAGCCCGACAAACCAGGAATCCACCGTCTTCTCGATGTCGTACCTCAGCTTGAATTACGGAGTGTTCGCACCGAAAGGTTCGCCGGTACGAGGCCCCTCCGACATCCTGGACAAGCGCATCGCCGTGGGACGTGACGACATCGGGCATGCGTACCTCCTGGACAATGGCATCGGCGCGGCGCTCGCCGTGGTCGCCGCTGCGCTGACGGTGGCGGCTCTGGCCATTCTGTGGGCCATGGCGACGCTGGCCAGCAAGAAACAGGCTACCGCAGCGCTGTCCCTGGAATCCAGGCGCAACGCCGAGGCACAGGACCGCCTCCAAGCGGCATTGACCGAATCCGAGGCGGCCAGGCTCGAAGCCCGGGAAGCCGTACGCGATAAAATGTCTTTCATCACCTCGGTCAGCCATGAACTGCGCGCGCCGCTGTATGGAATGCTGGGAGCCACCGAACTCCTTTCCGGGAGTAGACTGGATGACGAGCAGGCAGCTACTCCGGCGATGGCGCGAACCGCGGCGGAACAGCTCGACAGGGTGTTTTCCGGCCTACTCGAAGCCGTGGGCGGCCAAGCACGCATCGCGGTGAGCGGCCCCGAGCGCGTCGATGCGACGGCAGCTACGGCGGTTCATCCGGCGACCGACGCCCCCGGCCACGGCAGATGCGGCAGGGCCATAGTCGCCGAGGACGAGGCCATCAACCGACTCTACCTCAGGCGGGTCCTCGAAGCCGCCGGCATCGAGGTTCGGCAAGCCATGGACGGCAAGGCCGCGCTCGACGCGGCATCCGATGGCCCGTGGAGCTTCATCCTCATGGACGTCAGCATGCCCGGGATGGACGGACTCGAGGCGACGCGTCTGATCCGTACCCTCGAGGCCGAACGGGGCGCTACCCACATACCCATCATAGCATTGACGGCCCATTCCAGTGCCGCTGACAGGGAAGCCTGCACCCAGGCCGGCATGGACGGCTTCCTGTCAAAACCGTTCAGCGAACAGGCTCTATGGATTGAAGTCGACAAGACAATCGCGACAGTGTCAGGCGCCTTGTTTCGGTAAACAGAGGCGCCGATTGATTGCCCTACAAAACCCCGCCCCGTGGTGTTACAATAGCTCGTCCCCAGGGCGGAGGTTCAGATGGGTTTATTCGACACGTTCATTTTCGATTCACCGATCGCTTGCAGCGAATGCGGCAGGCCCATCAAGTCTGCCCAGAGCAGAAACTTCGGCTCGTCGCTCGATACGTACCGGGTCGGCGACGCGGTCAGGGATTGCGACATCAGGCTGGGCATCGTCAAGGAACAGTGCTATTGCGACTCGTGCTCGGGCTTGAACGGAGCCAAGGAAAATGACGTGTGGCTTGTCGTCTGGCATGGAGTCTACGCGGGCGCCTACGCCAGCTACGATGCCGCCGAAACCAGGCTCAATTCGATAGACCGCTCCACGCTCCTCGAATGGCACAGCCGTCACCAGACGGAGAAAGAAGAATGGCAGCGCCGCTTCCGGTCGTTCTACGCCGCAATCGAGGAGTGGCACCGCTATTCGATTGCCGACGACAAGGAGGCCTTCCTCAAGGAGCCGCTGGCCTTCATACGCAGCAACCTGCTCGAATACATCAAGTCCGACGATCCGCTCGGAGCCATCCTTGATGGCTACAAGAGGGACAACGACAGCTCCGATCTCGATGGCAGCGATCTTTCGGGCTAGGAGCCGTGACTGGCTCTACCCGCCCGTCTCGGCTAGACTGCCTCCATGACAACGCGGATCCAGTCGAGGTTCCAAAGGCACCCGAACTTGAACCCTGATATCGACGATGTCGAGTTCATGCGCCTATTGAACGCACTGACCGAGGCCGCCCTCGAGACGAGCGACCTCGGCAGCATGGTCCAGGCTCTCGCGGACCGCATGGCCGAGGTGATAGACGCCGATGGCTGCTACATCACCTTCTGGGACGCCGAGCGGTGTATGGCCGTACCGGCGGCGGCGTACGGTCCCTATCGATCATCCTATACTGCCTTTGTCCAGGAACCGGGAGAACAGACGTTCACGGCGGCGATAGCCGCGGCCGGCCATGCCATCGTCGTCGAGGACGCCTTGGTCTCCAGCAAGGTGAGTTCCAGGATAGCCTCCAATTTCCCCGCCAGGTCGCTCCTGGGCATTCCCATGCTCTCCGACGGCAGGATCCTGGGCGCCGTCATCATCAGCTTCGATACCCTGCACCGGTTCACCGAACGGGAAATTTCGCGAAGCGAGCACGCCGCAAGGCATATTTCGTTCGCGGTTGCCAAGATGCGGCTCCTCGAGGACGAGCGGCACCGGTCCGAGGAACTGGCCGTCCTGAACCGCATAGGAATGGCCATCAACTCCGGTCAGGACTTCGACCAGGTGATCAATACGATTTTCGAACAATGCAGGAGCATCATCGACCTGGACACCTTCTACCTGGCGATCTATGACGAGGGAAAGGACGAACTGAGTTTTCCCCTCTTCTATGACAACGGCGAGGTGCACGCCATGCAGACACGCAATATCGGGGAGAAACCAGGCATGAGCGGTCACATCATCAGGACGCGCCTGCCACTCAGCCTGCCAGACGCGTCGCTACCGGGAGTCCAGGCCACCTACGACATCATTCGAACAGGCGGGATCCCATCAAGGGCGTTCATCGGAGTGCCGCTCCTGTACCGCGACAAGGTGCTGGGCGTATTGTCGGTCCAGAGCAGTCAGGCCAACGCCTATTCAGCCCGTCACGTGCAGCTCGTCGAGACGATAGCGGCGCAGTCGGCGATAGCCCTCGAGAACGCCAGGCTCTACGACGAACTCCGCCTGCTGTCCAGTACAGACGGACTGACCGGCATCTTCAACTACAGGAGCCTCATGGAGCTGGGCGGTATGGAATTCGCCAAGGCCCATCGCTTTTCAAGGAGACTCTCGCTCGTCTTCTTCGACATAGACAACTTCAAGGATTTCAACTCGATCCACGGACACTCGACGGGCAACACGGTGCTCGTGGCGGTCGTCGACAGGGTCCGCGGCTGCGTCCGCGGCATAGACCTGTTCGCGCGCTACGGCGGAGAGGAATTCGTCATAGTACTCCCCGAAACCCCACCGGGCGAAGCCGCGATAATCGCCGAACGGGTCAGGTCCGCCGTGGCATCGCTCGCGGTACCTTCGACAGACAGGCGCACGCAACTCTCGGTGACCGTCAGCGTTGGCGTGTCGAACATGGACCCAGGCTGCGCTTGCTTCCAGAGCCTGCTCGAAGCAGCCAATGCCGCCGAGCGGCTGGCGAAAGAAAAGGGGCGCAACCGGGTGGAGATAGCCCGCCTACGGGAAACACACAGCGGCAAGAACCATGCACACGGGGATGATGGCTAGGCTCAGCACGGTTGACAGCGATGTGGCGATTCCCGCGTACTCGGCGTCCGCCCCGTACGCCGCGACCAGAATGGGAGTCTGCGTCATGACGGGCATCATCGACTGAACCAGGAAAACCTGTTTCATGAGCAGGGGCAGGTCGCTCCAGCGCGCGATGACGATGAGTACCGACGGCGCGACGATGAATCTCCCCGCGATTACCAGAAGAAGATCTCGCTCAAGGCGAATTTTTTTCCACTCGACCCGCGATATGACGATACCGATGAAAATCATCGACAGGGGCGTGGTCATCGCGCCAAGGGTTTTGAAGAAGTCCAAGGCTACGCGGGGCAGGCGAATCCCCAGCATGATGAGCGTCACCGCCGCCAGAAGCGCAAGGAAAGGCGGCGAGAGGATACGCTTTATCCCATCGATGGAAACCATGGCCGGTACTGGCTTGCCTGCGATGAAGGCGCCGTCCCTTGATATCCCGTACACGCTGATCGTCCAGAACAGTACTGTGTTGGCGATGTAATAGAGGAGAACGTAGGGAAGGCTGGCTTCTCCGAACAGGATGAAATTGACGGGCAGGCCGATGAAGATGGTGTTCGACAGTGAAAACATGGACGAAAAGGTACCGCGTCTGCCCTTGGGCACGTTGAAGACCATCGTCAGCGCGGTCGCTGTCAGGAACCCGATTCCCATGGCCATGAATGGAACGGGAAGCCCGGGGAGCAGCGAGATGAGCCTAGCGCGATCATAACCTCCCGTCATGTTGGAAATCATGTACGCGGGTAGCGAGATAGTAATGACTATTTTGGAAATCATGGTACCAGCGCCGGCATCGAACCAACCGCGCCTGGCAAGTACGAAACCTATGGATATCATGACGATGACCGATACAACGCTTCCGACGGCATTCAGCATGGCGGCATCTTACCGGGATGATGACTCGAGGTCTATGACGCAATAGCGGGCAAGGTCGTATTGCCGGGTGCGTGCAATGGCTTTGCGGCGCAACAGCCTCTCAAGCATGGCCTTGGCCGCCAGCTGTTGTTCCAGTCCGTTCTCGAGTTCCAGGGAAACCCAGGTGTCAGGCAGATAGTCGCGGTACCTGCACAGGTAGCCCAGATCATCCACCATGGCGTACTCATGGTGATCCCACTCCCCCGACCACCCGTTCGGCACACCCACCCTGACCGCCGAGACGTGACAGCAACCTATCCGGAAACGGCGAAGCTGGTTCATCACCGTGTCGACGTATGAGGAGTGGCCGCAAAGCCGGTTGTTTTCCAGGTGCGAGAAATCGGGACACATCCCTCCGGGCACTGTCCCGCCGTCTCCCTCGAGTTCCTCATCCTCGGCCGGCATATCGACGTTCTCGACGAATATTTTCGAGGCAAGGCGCGCCGGCAGCGGCCCGAATGGATGGGTACTGGCGCGTGGATGGATGTTGAAGACCTCCGTGCCCAACGTTTCAGCCAGATAGTCGATCTCGTCGACCCCGCAGTCTGACCGCAGGTGCACATGGGGCACCCTGAGCCCGGGTACCGCCGCCAGCTCGAGGTACAGCGCCTGGCGCTCGTCCGCGGAAAGCATCGTGGGAAAAAGCGCGATGCGGCGGACATCGGAACGGCGCAGGTCCTCGAGGAATGATGGAATCCGTTCTTTTTTGGTGCTGGTAAGGCCGGGAAGGATGGTCATGGCGATATGATGGCCAAAGCAGCATACCCGGTCAAGGCAGGGGCATGACCGATCAGGTGCCAGAGCGGAATTCGGGCTGGCGTGCGCGGCTTGAAGGCATTACGATGGTATAAAACAATATACCACCCCAAGACAAATGAATGGGACGACAGGATGAAGGATGTCTTCGACCGTGTGGACCGGGCGCTCGAAGAGCGTTGCCAAGGGTGGTGGAGGCTCAGGATAAACCGGCCCGCGCGTGGCAAGACGGTCAACCCCGAAGCCGATGGGCTCTTCAACGTCGGCGTATTCTTCACGCCAGGCTACGGCAGCAGACTGGGCAAGGGCTACCTCGTCGAGGTCGTCATGGCGACAGAAGAACCGGTTCCCGCTGCCACGCGCACCGAATCCAGTCTTACAGGACACCGTCCAGACCGCGGGCGGCGGTAAACAGGGCTCCGGTTCCGGAGACCGCGAAGGCGACGCGGACCGCTTCCATTATCTGGGAGGGTGTGGCTCCCGCTTCCTTCGACTGCAGGGCTAAGGAATGCACACCATCGACGGCTCCATGTGTAGCGTCGATGGCCATGGCCATCAGCAGTTTCTCCTTGCGTCCCAGCGCTCCGTCAGCGTAGGCCATCTTGCCGTTTGCCATGACGGCATCGAAGAGGTCCTTGTCGTTTTTCTGGATGACTTCCAGCGGGCTCTTCATCGTTTCCTCCTGTCCAATTCTTTTCAGATACTAGCTTCAGCGGGTAGCACTATTCTCCATGCCCCGGAGCGAACGCCTCGTGGCGCTCTTCGCAGCGGCAGGAGCAGACGGCATGGCTGCCGTGTATAAACGCTAGAACTGCCCCGTAGACAGCATCACCAGCGTGCAGGCTTCCAGGTATTCGATGCCGTGGCGCTCGGCAGCCTGCCGCATGAGTTCCGATTCAGCTCCGGGGTTGGCGATCACGCGCCTGGGATTCAGCGCGACGATGGAGTCTACCATGTCGGCCAGGCGGCCAGGCGACACATAGAGGGTCACGGTGTCCACGGGTCCACGCACGTCATCGATATCGCTGAACACCTGAACGCCTTCCATTTCCCGCAGGCGCGGGTTCACCGGTATTGGTTCATAGCCGTGGCGGGGGAGTGACTTGAAGGCCATGTGCGAGTACCGGCCCGGATTGTCGCCGGCGCCGAGCACCC
>CAZNXK010000054.1:0-12455 GCA_964576835.1 uncultured Treponemataceae bacterium
AGTAGGTGCGCACGTCGGAGAAGATCTGGGAGGTGCCGGTGAGCAGGTGGCCGAACAGCATGGCCGCGCCGTTGAGGGCGTCGTTCTCGGTGGCTACATGGAACCGATAGTAACCTATCGACGGTTACTTATCAGGCGATTCTACTGTCGGTGCTGAGGTGGGTAGGCTCAACGTCCGGGAATCGTGCCCTGTGGCGGGGCCGCCACCGCTTTCGGGAACCCAACCCTCGCCCCGATCTTGACAGGTGCATATGCGTGCACATATACTCGGATCATGGCAGGCTACGATGGGTCGAGGGCGACCGAGGCGGAGATCGAGGATATCGTATCGAGCGATTTCTTCAAGCTCATGTCCGAGCCCGTCCGCCTACGCCTGCTCGCCTTCCTGGCGGCCAAGGGTCCGAGCGACGTCGGGACGGTCGCGGCCGCCTTCCCTCAGGATCGTTCCGTGATCTCCCGCCACCTCGCGCAGCTGGCCGACGGAGACCTTGTGACCGCTTCCAAACGGGGCCGGAACATTGTGTACGAATTCGACGGCCGGGCCCTGTTACGCGATCTGGTGGCCACGACGGAGCGGATCCGTGCGCTGATCGACGCCAACTGTCCCGAAAGCTGCGACGAGGGCGCGGGCCGAAGCTAGTGGATCGAAGATAGCGGATTTTTTTATTCGAAATAGTGCATATGTGCACACTAATGCAAGGAGTGAACGATGAACTCGGAATTATTCTTTTTCACTGGAACGGGGAACACTCTGTACCTGGCCAAGGAGCTGCGCGCGCGCCTCGGCGGAGCGAAGCTGACGTCGATCGCCGGGCTCCTCGGGGAGGGGCGGATATCTACGGAAGCGGAGGTCGTCGGGATACTTTTCCCGATCTACTTCCTCAACCTGCCCCGGATAGTCCGCGCCTTCGTCGCCCGGCTGGACTCGCCGCGAGCCGAATACGCCTTCGCTCTCGATACCTGCGGGCAGCGGGACGGCGGCGCGCTGAGCATCGTCCGCGGTTTGGCGGCGCGCGGCGGCCTTCGTCTGGACGCGGGCTTCCGCGTGATCCTGCCAGACAATAGCATCGTGTTCCCCACGCGGCCTGAGCTGCACGCGCCGATGTTCGCGGCAGCGGCTGGCAATCTGGACCGCATCGCGGCGCGGATAGCGGCGCGGGAACCCGGCTTCGACCCGAATCCGGGAACGGCGGGCTCGCTGGTTGGCTATGCGATGAAGGGCTTCTGCGAGGGCGTCCTCGGTTTCAAGGATCTCCGCTTCGATGCGGCCCGCTGCACTGGTTGCGGCGTCTGCGCTGAGGCCTGTCCCGTCTCCAATATCGCGATGGAGGGATCTACCCCCCGCAGGGAGAGCGCGGAAAAGTGCGAGTCCTGTTTCGCCTGCGTCCATCGCTGCCCCGCCAAGGCGATCCGGTACCGGCGCCAGTCGGCGCAGGAGGATTTCCAGTACCGGAATCCGCGCGTGTCCTTCTCCGAGCTCAAGCGCCTCGGACCAGGCCGTGCGGAAGCTTGACAGGTATACGAAGCGGTCATAAGTGATTCACGGACAATAGGTACGTGCCCAGGATTGTTTCTGATTGCATAAAATCCCCATGGGGATGAGTGAGGGGGCGCGGGCGGGGAGAGAAGGGATCCCCCTTCTCTTCCCCCCGCAAGTATTCATGCTATCGCCTACTTTCTACCATACAACGCGGCATCCGTGCCGTCGGAGAAGCACGGCTAATAGCCGCGTTTCTCCATTGCCGTTACTCAGTGCGCCTCCATGCGCGCCATTAGGCCCGGCTTCATACGGGAAAATAACCGCTACTTGTACAATGGGCCTAATGCCTCGCAGGCGCGGTAGTCGGCCCCCTCGACGTCCATGCCCATCGCGTTCCAGTAGCTCGGCCTGAAGATGGAGGCTTCATCCACGTTGTGCATGCACACCGGAATGCGCAGCATGGCGGCAAGCGCCATGAAGTCCGCGCCTACGTGCCCATAGCAGATCGCGCCGTGGTTTGCGCCCCAGGCGGCCATTACCGAATACACGTCCTTGAACGGCCCGGAACCAGTCAGGCGCGGCACGAACCAGGTGGTGGGCCAGGTCTCGTTGGTTCTCTTGTCCAGCGTGTCGTGCACCTCGCCGGGCAGGGTCACGGTGACGCCCTCGGCGATCTGCAGGACTGGCCCGACGCCCTTTACGAGGTTTATACGGGTCATCGTTACCGGCATTCCGCCCTCGGTGAGGAAGTCAGACGAATAGCCGCCGCCCCGGAAGTAGCCGAGGTCCGCATAGCGCCAGCTCGTCGCGTCCAGGCAGGCCTGCGCTTCTGCCGGCTCAATCTCCCAGTACGGCTTCATGGCGGGCTTGCCGTCCCTGCGCTGCCTGCCGGTGCCATCCATCGTCGTGGAACCGGAATTGATCAGATGGATGAAACCGTTTGCAACTGGTCCCACAGGCTTCCAGCCGGTGACGCGCTGGACGGCCTCCGGGCTCCAGTAGGTGCGCACGTCGGAGAAGATCTGGGAGGTGCCGGTGAGCAGGTGGCCGAACAGCATGGCCGCGCCGTTGAGGGCGTCGTTCTCGGTGGCTACGACATAGGGCTGACGCAGGCCGTTCCAGTCGAAGCTGGAATTGAGGACGGTCTCCATGAAATCGCCGTTGGGGAAGTGGTCTGTCCAGGCGCGCTGGCCCTGGAAGCCGGCCAGGATGGCGTTGTGTCCCAGCGCTTCCTCATGCAGGCCCTTGCGCTTGAGGTCGGGATTGCCGACCATGAGGTCGCGTACGATTATGGCCATCTTGACGCTCATGACCCAGGAGTCGTCCTTGCGTTTGCGGGAATGCTGGATCTTGGGGTCGTTGGCGTCGGGCCCTTCCTTGCAGTTTTCCTTGACCCACGCCATGGCGCGCTTGTACTCCGCGTCCGAGTATATCTTCTCGTCTACGCGGCGGACGAGTTCGGACATGTCGACGTATTCGTTGCGCATGCCCAGGTAGTCCTGGAAGAAATCAGAAGCGACAGCGGAACCGGCGATGCCCATGGAAACGGAGCCTACCGACAGGTAGCTCTTCCCCCTCATCCACGCGGCGGCGAGTCCGGCCCTCGCGAAACGGAGTATCTTCTCTTCCACATCGGCGGGAATTCTGTCGGTATCCGACAGGTCCTGGACATCGCGGCCGTAGATGCCGAATGCCGGAAGACCCTTCTGGCTGTGCGCCGCGAGCACCGCGGCGAGGTACACGGCGCCGGGACGGTCAGTGCCGTTGAAGCCCCATACGGCCTTGATGGTGTGCGGGTCCATGTCCATGGTCTCGGAACCGTAGCACCAGCATGGTGTAACCGTCAGGGTCACCGCCACGCCTTCGCGTGCGAACTTGTCGGCGCAGGCGGCAGCCTCCGCGACGCCGCCGATGGTTGAGTCGGCAATGACGCACTCGACGGCGTGGCCGCTCGGATGGCGGAGATTCCCGGAGATGAGCCTGGCGGCGGCCTTGGCCATGGTCATCGTCGGTCCCTCGAGCGATTCACGAACGCCGTTGCGCCGGCCCTCTATCGTCGGCCTTATTCCGATTTTTGGCAACCCTCCCGCAAGCCTTGTCTCCGGGGCAGCCGTCTTCATGTCTTTCATGTCAGCCATGTAATCCTCCATCGTTCCCGAACGCCTGTACGGCAGGGGGGAAATTGCATTCGTTTCAATGTCTTATGAGCGTCGTCTTGAGCCGTGCGATCTCGGGAATTCCAACGGAACCTCCTTCTATCCGGCCCAGGAGCATGCGAGCAGCCAGCTCGCCCATCCGGGCGATTGGCTGAGAAACCGAGTAGCGGCAGAACTGCAGCAACGGGGAATACGGCATCTCGTCAAACGAGGCGAATACGATGCGCTCCCGGTGCGCTCTCCCCGCGGTCATGAGATAGTTGGTGGCGCCGATATGCGTATCGGCGTTGACGATGAAATAGGCGTCGGGCGCGTCGGTATGCGACAGCATCTCCTGCATCGAGTTGTAACCTGATTCGATGTGCAAGTTGCCAAAGCTGGTATACGCATCCTCGACAGCCAGGCCGGCGCCGGTCATGGCGGAGCAGTAGCCTTCATAGCGCTCCCGCGCCGTCATCACGTCCAGCCCTGCGCCGAGGAATCCGATGCGCCTGCAGCCGTCTGCTATCAACGCTTGTGTTGCCTCGCGGGCGCCGCCTTCGTTGTCGACGAGTACGGCGTCCGCCTCAACGTTCAGCGCGAGCCGGTCTATGAACACCACCGGTATGCCCTTGGCCTGGATCTCCCGCACATGGGCGCTATGATCGCTCGTCGGTATCATGACGATGCCGTCGACGAGCCTGCCGGAGAGGAGCCTGAGCCGCTTGGCCTCCTCCTCGACGCTTTCATTCGAGGAACAGACGATGAGGCTGTACCCGTGGGCTGAAAGCTCCCGCTCCATGCTCTCGGCTATGAGCATGAAGAATTCGCTGGCCAGCAGGGGGGCAACGACGCCGATGGTTCTGGTGGCCCGCGTCTTGAGGCTCCGGGCCACCTGGTTTGCCTTGTAGCCCAGTTTTTCAATGGCGGCCTTGACCCTGTTGGTCGTATCGTCCAGCACGGGTCGGTCTCCGTTGACGACGCGGGAGACGCTGGCGGTTGAAACGCCAGCCTCCCTGGCAACGTCATGGATGGTTGCGGCGCGGGGTTTCATGCCAGACCGTCCAGCCTGGCTGAATCCTGCTCATTATGCTGTTCCGGAACTATCATCGAACCCCGCCTTCCGAATAGTGTCATGAATTGGCTGGACCGTGTCGGTCACCTCCACGAGGCAATCATGCTCGCTGTGAATACTTCCTGATATAGAAGTAGACGGCCACGAGGATTATCGCTCCCTTGACAAGGAGCTGGTAGTACGAATCCACGCCCAGATAGGTCATGCCGTAGTTGATGATGCCCAGCGTCAGGACGCCGATTATCATGCCGCCTACGGTACCCACGCCGCCAGCCTGCGAGATGCCACCGACCGTGACGGCTGCGATGGCGTCCAGTTCCATGCCGTTCGCCGTGAGGGCATTGGCGAGTCCGAGGCGCCCCGCGAGCAGGCTGCCGGCGATCCCGTAGAGGATGCCCGCATAGGTATAGACTATGACCAGTTCTTTTTCAACGTTTATGCCTGACACGCGGGCCGCGACGGGGTTGCCGCCGATGGCGTAGAAATTCGTGCCTCGCTTCGTGTGGCGCAGCAGTATCCAGACCAGGGTCGCGGCCACGACGACGTAGAGCGCGAGGTTGGGGATCGGTCCGAGCGACTCCTGGGCGACCGCCTTGTAGGCGTCCTTGACGCTGCCGACGACGGCCGCCTTGGTGTAGATCAGCTGTGCGCCCCTGGCTATCGACATGGTGCCCAGGGTCGCTATGAATGCGGGCAGCTTCCCGTACGCGACGAGTGCGCCGTTCATGAAGCCGAAGAGGCCGCCGGTGATGATGCCCGCCACGAATGGCAGATAGATCGGGAAGTCGACGCCCGGATAGAGGGCGGCCGAGTAATCGGGCGTCTGCGCGAACGAGGCGGAGACGCTTGCAACGAGGCATACCACGTACCCGATCGACAGGTCGATGCCCCTCGTGATGATGATCATGCCGACGCCGAGGGCCGCGAAGGCCCGGATCGACTCTGCTATCATCAGGTTCCTGACCGACGGCCACTCGAACGAACGGCCCCTGGTCATGATGCCGAGGATAGTCGCGAGAAGGACGAAGGTGACGAGGTTGGTGTTCTTGGACAGGAAGGCGCCTATGCCCTTCTTCTGGACCAGGGCGCCTACGGCGTTGCTTGTCATCGATGGCTCCTTACACGAACTGCGTCGCTAGACGCATGATGCTTTCCTGGCTTGCTTCGCTCTTCCCGAGGGTGCCCGTGTGGCGTCCGGCGCAGAGCACCATGACGCGATGGGACATGCCGAGAAGTTCCGGCATCTCGGAAGATACCATGATGATCGACTTGCCGTTCCTGGCCAGCTCGGCCATGATCGTGTATATCTCGTACTTGGCGCCGACGTCGATTCCGCGGGTAGGCTCGTCCATGATCAGGATGTCAGGCAGCGTCATGAGCCAGCGGCTGACGAGGACCTTCTGCTGGTTGCCGCCGGAGAGGTTCTGGATCTTGGCCCACATCGACGGCGTCTTGGTCCTCAGCTGCTCGTTGAGCTTCCGCGCCTCGGCTTCTATCCGCTTGTGCCGGATGAAGAGTCCGGCCTTCAGGTAGTTGCCGAGCGACGCGACCGCGGTATTCTCGGTTATCGACAGCAGCGGGAAAATGCCCGAGCCGCGGCGGTCCTCGGTGATCAGCCCGATGCCGAACCGTATAGCGTCTCGGGGCGACCGCACCGACACGGTTTTTCCGTCTACCCTGATCTCGCCGGCGACCGTCTTCCTGAGCCCGAATATCGCCTCGACCAGCTCGGTCCGCTGTGCGCCGACGAGGCCGCCTATACCGAGTATCTCGCCGCGGCGCAGGTCGAACGAGACGTCCCTGAACGAGCGGGGGTCGACCGATGTCAGGCCGCGCACCTCGAGCCGCAGCTCGCCGGGCACGGTCTCGACCGGAGGGAAACGGTTCGAGGTGTCGCGACCGACCATCAGCTTTATCAGCTTGTCCTCGTCGAGCTCCGAGGCCGCCCAGGTGCCGAGCATCCTGCCGTCGCGCATGACGGAGACTTCCTCGGCGATCTGGAATATCTCGCTCATCTTGTGGGATATATAGATGACCGCCACGCCGCGGTTCCTGAGGTCGCGGATGATGCGGAACAGGTGCTCCGTCTCGGTCTCCGTCAGCGACGAGCTGGGCTCGTCCATCACGACGACGGAGGCGTCGTACGAGACCGCCTTGGCTATCTCGCAGGCCTGCTGCTTCGAGATCGACAGGCCGCCCATGCGGTCGGCCGGATCGACCTTCATCTCGAGGTTCTTCATCAGCGCCACCGTGTCCCGGTGCATCTTCCGGTGGTCGAGGAAGCGGAACGGACCGATCCGGCGCAGGGGTTCCCTGCCGAGCCAGATGTTTTCGCACACCGACCGCTCAGGGACGGTGGACAGTTCCTGGTGTATCATCGAGACGCCTGCCTCGAGGGCGTCCTTGGCGCTATGGAAGCGGGCGCGCTCGCTCTTCAGGTAGATTTCGCCGGAATCCTCGTGGTACATGCCGAACAGGCACTTCATCAGGGTGGACTTTCCGGCGCCGTTCTCTCCCATCAGCGCGTGCACCGTGCCCGGCCGCACCCTGATCGTCACGTCGTCGAGGGCCTGCACTCCGGGAAACTTTTTGGATATTCCCCGCATCTCGAGGACGTAGCCCCCGTTCGATTCAGTAGACATGTCCCCTCCGTCGTTTCCTTCAAGAGGAAGGCGCGGTCGCCCGCGCCTTCCAGTGGACTGGTAGCCTGAATATATTACTTTGTCATGTAGGACTTGTAGTTTTCCTTGGTCACGGCTTCGAAGGGGACGAGGTAGCACTGGCCGATGACGGCCGCGTCGTTGGCGGGCGCTTCGGCGCCGGGCTTGGTCTCGGGCTTGATGCCGTCGGCCACGAAGCCGGGCTTGTAGCTGCCATTGGCCATGGCAAGGGCGAGGGCGAACGCGGTGCCGGACTGGCCCTTGGCGCTCTGGAGGACCGTGGCGTAGAGCTTGTTCTCGCTCATGGACTTGAGCGCGACCTGGGTGGCGTCGACGCCGAGGACGGGGACCTTGAGCACGGTGCCGTCACCGTCAACGTCCTTGGTGGGATTCTTGGGATCGTCGACGTACTTGGCAGTCAGCAGCGACTCGACCGCGCCGAGGGCCATGCCGTCGTTGTTGGTGATGACGATGTTGAACTTGCCGTTGTAAGCGGCGATCCAGGCGTCCATCTTCTGCTGGGCCTCGTCCGGCTTCCAGTTGGCGGTGTCTTCGGCGATCACGTTGAGCTTGTAGCCCTTGGCGACGAGTGCCGACTTGACAGCCTCGGTGCGGTATTTCTGGGCTGGGTGGCCGAGCTGGCCGAGCAGGAAGAGCGCGTTGATCGCTTTGCCGGGACCAAGCTTCTTGGGAAATTTCTTGAAGTACTGGTCGATGATGTCGGCCTGGATGAGGCCGGCTACCGACTCGGGGGAAGAGGCCAGGAAGAAGTTCTTGCTTACCTTGAGGGCCGCGACCGACGGCTGGATGTTGGAGAAGGCGGCTCCGCCTCCTTGTTCCTTGATCAGCTTGGCCATCTGCTCGGTCGCCTCGGTCTGGTTGGGAACGATGACGAAATACTTGACGCCCTGGGTGAGCAGGGTGTTGAGCTGGTCAAGCTGAGTGGCCTGGTCTGAACGGGAGTCGAGGAGCTTGAGCTCTACACCGGCCGCGGCGGCGAGAGACTTGAGGTTGGCCGCATAATCCGCGACGAACTGCTCATCGAGGTTGCGGATGAGGGCACCGATCACGATCTTGGGCTGGGCGAAGGCCGCACCGGCGATGAGCGTGAGGGCGAGGACGAGAATGAACAATTTCTTCATGGGCGCTCTCCTTCAAGGAAACACTGAGGTCGGCGCCAGGCGCCGGCCTAAAAAAAAGGCGGTTTCCGCGCCGTCAGGCGAGGGGTACCACTCCTTTTCTAAGGATCACATTGCCGTATTTGACCGTCTCTCCGGTCATCACGACGGCGAAGGCCTTGCGGGCCCGCTCGTAGAAAGCGAAACGCTCCACCCGCTGGATTGCCGGGGTGTCAGGCCAGCGCCGGTCGATCACCGCGCGGTACGAGGCTTCCACGGCAAGGTCGAGCTCGTCTCCTGGCACAGGCGCCATCATAGCCACGGGCGCCGCCGCATAGGTGTCCAGGTTCATGAGGGCAAGGATGCCGTCAAGGAGTTCAGGCATCCGAATGCCGTCCGCACGGATCACGCGGGCGTTGCAGCTGTCTCCGGGGAAAAACGCGTCGGCCAATACTATCTCGTCGCCGTGCCCCATGCGGGCCAGTACCACAAGGAGTTCGGGGCTTATGCACGGCGCGATTCCTATCAGCATGTCGGTCTCCATCATCCAGGATCGGTAAACGTTTACCAATCTTTGCTTGGTGGACCACAGGGTGATCCTCAAGCCTGAAACTGTTTGGTAAACGTTTTCCAGCGACCTTCGGATGATCAACCCGCTTTGGAAATCTGTCAAGAAAAAACTGTCGGTTATACGAATTTCATGTTTCCGGTCACGTGCCGCAAGCCATGGCAGGGAACGTCCGAGCTGGACTATCGCAGGCAGTGCCATTCAGGCCAGGTACGCGCTCCGGGTGTCATTAGAACCCGCGTAAATCCGTACTGGAGCGGCGCGGCAGGCCTGGCTTGGGCTCCCGCGACAGTACGACGTAGTCAATGCCGTGCGCTTTGCAAAACCGGCGCTTCTCGTCATTGTCGCCGTCGGCGTTGACGATGTAGCGATCTGGCTTGACGATTCCTATCTCCGGCTCCGCGTCCAGCCAGCCTGAACCGGTCGAGACGAGCGCGCGGGCGACGTACCTGATGGAGGCGACCATGTAGCGCCGCTCGGCTTCGGCTACCAGCGGGTGGCCCTCGCCTTTCAGCAGCCTGATGTTGGCATCGTGTCCGACGACGACCGTCAATTCGCCCCAGTCGGCGGCCTCCTCGAAGAAGCGTACATGGCCGGAGTGAAGCCAGTCGAAGCTACCCGTCGCTATGGCTTTTTTAATACCGGGAGCGACGACAGGAGCGGCGACCGGCTCGGCGACGGACGTGCCGGACAGGGCCAGACAGCGAAAACCCGCAAGCTCCGCGGCACCGAGCACGACTGGCTCCAGCCCCCAGGCGTGGCAGTACGCGATCTTGTCCGGCGAGGCGCGCTCCGGGGCCGGTGAGCCAGGCAAGCCCTCCACGGCCGGGTCGAGCATGACCCATGCCTCCAGGGCTCCTGAATCGCCCGCCACCAGGTCAGGCAGCGAGCTGGGGGAGCAGCCGCGTCCGACCGGTTCGACCCGGTCAACCCAGCGAAGCGCCTCGACGAAATAGCGGCGCTCGCCAAAGGAAAACTTGGCCGGGCGGCCCAGCAGGCTCTCGGCCGCTTCGTCGTCCCGAAGGAATACCGTTACCGATCCGAGCCTCGACGCCTCTTCGAGAAAACGGACGGCACCTGAACGAAGGTCGTCGAAGCAGCCGGAAACGTAGACACGCTTCATGACCGGCCTCCTGCGCCATTGACTGCGGGCTCTTCGGCTTCGGCTCTTCCGGTCGCGCGGCCCGCGGAGCGACGCACCCGTATGCCGAACGATCCAGGAACCGGCCGCTCGGTGGGCACGAACAGGTAGCCGCCGCCGCAGCCTGAATAGAGGGCGCCACCGTATTCAGCGCGATAGGCGGCGGCTATGCCCTCGAGGTCGGCGTCGAGGCTGCGGTGCCGGACCGTACCAGGGAGCATGGCGGTCCAGGCCTCCATCGTCTCGTTGAATGCGAGGGCGAGGCCATGCAGGTCACGCGAGACGATGGCGTCCCAACAATCGCGGCCAGAGCGCCCGAGACGGCGTACCCAGGATGCCTCTATGTGCCTGGTTTCCAGGGGATTATAGTCCACGGGCCGCTGCGCCACGGGCAATATCTTTATAACGCGCTCGAGCCATGCGGCGATGTCGGGGTCTTCGATTGTCTCGACGCGCACCGGAAAGACGCCGCCGTCCACCGCCGCGTCGAAGTCCATGCGGCTGACGCCAGGGTAGCAGATACCCACCATGTCCTGCGCTCCGGACGGCTCCGTACGACCGGCGTTTTCCGCCGCATACAGCTCGCGCACCAGCGCCGCGGGAGTCCGGTCAGGGAGGCGCTCCCCCCAAAGCCTCACCGCGGCCTTGCGCGTGCTCGTAGCCATGCCCGAACGGTCCATGAAGCGAAAATCGGGTTCCACCGACACTACGGTCATGGAGCCGGGCGGCGCCGGGTCGAACCTGGAGACGAAGGGCTGGTCTATCCAGCCCCCCGCCAGCGCGAGCCTGTAGGGCAGGCTCCCGGCGACGGGAGGAACCATTACTCGATCGTCCGTTTGCCCGCGGCGCGGCTGGCTACCTGCGTCTCTATCCAGCGGTAGGTCCTGGCGAGGCCCTCGCTGAAACCGATGGACGGTTCCCAGCCAAGCACCTTCTTGATGAACGTGTTGTCGGAATTGCGGCCGGCAACGCCCTTGGGCGCGTCGAGTTTGTAGCTGCGATTGAGCTTGACGCCGCCGATCTGCTCGGCGATGTCGACGAGGCGGTTTATCTCGATGAGTTCCGACGATCCCAGGTTGATCGGCGTGGCGACAAGTTCGTCGCAGTGGGTGATCATGTCGATGCCCTTGACGCAGTCGTCGATGTACATGAATGACCGTGTCTGGGTACCGTCGCCCCAGATGTCGATGGCGCCGGACTTCGAGAGCTTGGCCTCGATAACCTTGCGCGCGATGGCGGCGGGTGCCTTCTCGCGTCCGCCGTCCCAGGTGCCGTACGGCCCGTACACATTGTGGAACCGGGCTATGAAGGTGGGCATGCCGCGCTCGGCCCAGTACTCCTGGCAGAACATCTCCGACATCAGCTTCTCCCAGCCGTAGCCGCGCTCGGCCATGGCTGGGAACGCATCGCTTTCCTTGAGGGCCACGACATCGGGGCTGGTCTGCAGGTCTGTGTTGTACGCGCAGG
The DNA here is from genome assembly GCA_964576835.1 of uncultured Treponemataceae bacterium. Lineage (GTDB taxonomy): Bacteria > Spirochaetota > Spirochaetia > Treponematales > UBA12059 > SZUA-370. The sequence goes on from CAZNXK010000054.1 coordinate 11,645, forward strand.
CAGAGGATGCGTAGAAGTAGCGCTTGGCTCCGGCGCGGTAGGCCGCCTCCACCAGGTGCGTGTTGATGAGTACCGAACGCAGGCAGTCGACCCGGTGGGTCTCGATGAATCCCATGCCGCCCATGTCGGCCGCCAGGTTGTACACCTCGACGGCACCCTCCGCCGCCCGGCGGCAGTTCGGCTCGTCGGAGAGGTCAAGGCACAGGTTCTCGACGCCGGGAGTCACCCGATACCACTCGTGGACCGGCTTCTTGTCAACGGCGCGGATGCGCGTGAAGCCCTTGTCCTTGAAATACGGGACGAGGGTTCCGGCTATGAAGCCGCCCGCGCCGGCTATGAGGATCAGATCGTCCTTGCCAGCTGACTGAAGGGCGGACGTGGCTTTTGGAAAAACGTATGACATGGCATGCCTCCTGTACGAAACAAGCCTATACCGCGATTCCGGAAGCAACAATACTCAATATGCGTATATCTTATACCGATTTGCGCAAATACCTCGGCTCATCGGCTGGCCAGCAGGCTCTCCGCCTGCGCGTCGTAGAGTTGCACTGGTCTCTGGTCCTGCCCGAGAGCGGAAGACTCGAGCCGGTAACCCCCGGATTTGTGAACATGCAGGGTGAACTTGTTTCCCGCTACAACATGACGGCCTAGGGCTCGATCCGGAGGCCTGGTACGGAAACTGGACGGTCCGCGTCTCGCTGTTTCCGGCGCCGGCCGGCCCGGCGGTGAGCTTCGTCTTCGATCTGGATGCCGCATTGCCCGAGCTGCCCAAAGCGGGCCTGGGAACGGCATCGTGCGGCCCGGATACGCT
>CAZNXK010000054.1:12465-15694 GCA_964576835.1 uncultured Treponemataceae bacterium
GGCCCCGCCGGTATCGACTGGAGCTTGAATTCGGTTTCGAGTGATTCCCCGCGGTCCCGAGGCCAGGCGAAGATCCGCGTTTCAGGCTTGCCTCAGGGCGCCAAGCCTTGCGAGCTCCGCCCTGGCGCGGTAGCTCCCGGGGCGGCGCGGGTCTATCGCGACGGCGGCTTCGGCGAAGACGGCCTTCGTGTAATAGATTGAAAATCCCGACGCGTCGGTGACGATGGGGGAGCCGGCGGCCAGTTCGTAGTTCGCCACCAGGGTCGCGAAGGCGCCGTCGTTCGACACGGCTCCCTGGACGCTCGGGCCATGCTGGCCCAGGCCTGGTATAAGCACCGGCAGGCCGCTCCTGGCGGACAGCTCTTCGGCGACGGCCCTGAAACCCAGCCACAGGATGGCGAGCTCCCGTGAACCCATGCCGCGGGTCATCGACCGTAGCGGGTTGAAAGCGAACGCGTACCAGAATTTGCCTATGCCCGCGCTCCTGGCCGGTCCGGCGGAGTAGACGAAGAGGCACATGCCCCTGATGCGCCTCTCGTCGTCGTCCCACAGCCTGCAGACCATGGTGCCGGGCCTGAGTATCAGTTCCGGCTTGGCCGACAGGCAGATGCCGCCCATGTCGCCGTAGTACGCGTCGTCGAAGCTGCGCGACGTTACCATGGTCAGGTGCCTGCGCGGCGCTTCTCCCGTCTCGAGCCTTGCCAGGAGGTCCCGCCACTTGGCCGTCTCCGCGGTGATGCGGGGGTATGCCCCGGCGCGCCGGAGGGCGGCGTCCATCGAGTCGGTCGAGGCTACCCCGCCTTTAAGCCTGCTCGAACCTCGGAGCGCGGCGGCCAGTTCCCCGTCCGCTCCGGCGAGAGCGCCGCCCACCGAAGCGTCGGCGGCGCAGGCATGGCAGAGGGCATCGATAGCGTCGGCGACGAGGGCTGCCTGTTCGACGCCCATGAAGCCGGGAGCCACGTCGGAGGCAAGCCTGGCCGCCACCCGCGAGAAGGCCTGGTCCGACGCGTAGCGCGCGGCCGCTCCGGCGAGCGCATCGAATGCCGCCGTATCGCCCTGCTTGAAGAAAAACGCCGCCATGTGCATCGCGAGCGCGAAGCGCCTCGGGTCGCCCGACGCGGGCGGCACGTCTTTCATCGACTCGAATGCGGCGTCCATGAGGGCGAGCCTCGAGCCAAGCGCCAGTATCGACCGCGCGCTGCCGCCGTCAGCAGCCGAATCGGTTTTGGCGCCTGCCTTCGCGTCGGCGAGCCTCCTCCGTGCCTGGGCCGCTTCCTTGCCGAGCGCCGCGAATACCGAGCCGCATTCGGGGTCGCCGTCCCCGGAAACAAGCGCGCGCCAGGCGCCTTCGATGAGGGACAGGGCTATCCTGGCCCTGACGGCGTCCTTGCCGGCGGCCTCCACGCTCCTGCCGGCTTCCACCGACGAGCCGAGCTCGAGCGCCAGAACCAGCCTCACCGCGCTGCCTGCCGAAGCCGCTCCCCACCGCGAGTGCAGGGCCGCCAATGACGGCTCCTTGAGCGACTGGAAGGAGAATCCGGTGCCCAGTCCGGGTATCAAGCCTCGGATTGCCAGTTCGTGGAAGCCTGGTCCCGGACCGTCGAAGCGCCGTATCGTCTGCTCGTCCCAGCCCCTGTCCGCGCCCGAAGCGACGGCTGTCGCCATCTCGTCGTAAAGCCGCGCGGCGGCTGGCGCGGCGGAAAAATAGGCCCGCCTCATCGCAGGCAGGTCCGGCGGCGAGCCATCCTTGTCCAGCAGCGGACCTATGTCGAGGCCGAGCGCCAGCGCTAGCGCTTCGGCGTCGAAGGAGCGCCGTTCGTAGGCCGCCTGCGGCCGGGCGAATGGACAGCGGGGATGGGCGCCGCCGTTGGCAGCGACCGCGGCGATGTACGCGGCCCTTCCGTTCGATGGCAGTTTCGAGAAGTCGTCGAGGTGCCAGCGGGCAAGCGCCGCACCTTCGTCGTGCCGGATGGCGCGGACGAGCGCCGCGGCGTCGCCGAGGTACGCGGCGTCGGTGCCGAGGCTCAGGCTCGCCGCCCTGCCAAGTACAGCCGGCCCCGCGTCCAGGTTGGACAGCTCCGCCGCGAGTTCGGCGTAGCCCCGCAGCTCCATCGCCAGCGCGTAGGCGCCGGCGCCGGAAGCTGCCCGCTTCTCGATGCGGATCTCGAAGGAGTCGGAGAGGCCGGCGGACTCGAGGAATGTCTGGGCCGCCGCCGGCGACATCGCCGATATGCGCCTGCCGAGCGTCCCGAGGTCGGACAGGGAGCGCGCAATAGGCGCGAGTTGTTCGGGGTCGATGCGGCCGGAAAGCCGGTACAGGCAGGGCAGGACGGTGCGGCGCATGAAAGCGAGGAATCCGGGGCTGGAGAACGAGAAGCTCTTCCAGGCCTGGGCCCAAGCGACGAGGTGGCCTTCCTGCTCGGCGAAGCGCTCCGAGGGGATACGGGCCAAGGGCCTTCCGACGTATTTGCACAGTGCCACGTCGGCGAGCACCGCGCTCGAACCGAGGCGTTCGCCATCCCACGGAGGGGAAGCCCGCAGGTCGATCAGGATGTCGGCTATCGAGCCGAGCACCCAGGTGTGCCGGGACTTCCAGCGCCGCCAGTCGTAGTCCACCTCCATCCTCGGCATCACCACGTGGAGCGCGAAAGCCGCCGGGGAGATACCCGCGCGCGCGAGTCTGGTCAGCACGAAATGCACGCCGCGGTCCACCCCCAGCGGCGCGCCTTCCTTGAAAAGGATGTCCTTGAGCGGAGCTATGGCCTGTTCAGGGTCGAGCCAGTGCCGTTCGCCGCGGGCGTATACCGCCTCGAGCAGCCTGAAGGCGCCGGACCGCGACTTGGACGGACGCGCCTCGTCGAGCTCGGAGGCGCCGATAAGCGCCATCCTGTGTCTTGGCGCCTGGCGTGTGCCTATGCGCTCCATCTCGCGGACTCTTGCGCGTAGTCCTTCGGACAGCCGCAGCGGGGCGTCCGGTGCGTCGGTAGCCAGGCTGTAGGTCTGGAGGGTGCCTTCTTCGGCTATCTCGTCGTCGGGTATGGCCGCTACCGGCGCCGTTATGGGCGATGGCTCCTGTTCCATTGGCCTATGGTATCCCGGGTAGCCCGGCGAGTCAAACGGCGATGGCGGCTTGCGGGTGAACGCGGAATGCTTCAGCGCCTGAACAGGAACGACGAGTAGCGGGAACCGCCGCCACGCGAGAGGTAACGTCCTTCGAGCTCGAGGGCAG
>CAZNXK010000054.1:15704-21754 GCA_964576835.1 uncultured Treponemataceae bacterium
AATCCCTGGGCGTGGTCGCAGTCGAGAGACTTGAGCAGGAAAAATTGTTCCGCTGTCTCTACGCCCTCGGCGACGACCGAAAGGCCCATCCGGTGGGCCAGGCCTATGATCCCGCTGACGATCTCGAGGGCAGCGCCGGAATTCTCTATGTCCTTGACGAATTCGCGGTCTATCTTGACGATGTCTATGGGCAGGTTTTTAAGGTACGACAGCGAAGCGTAGCCGGTGCCGAAGTCGTCGACTGACAGCGACACCCCGAGCGTCTTGAGCCGCGCGAGTCCGAGCGCCGCGTCGTCCAGGCTCTCGAGAAGGACGCTTTCCGTAATCTCGACGATGAGCCTGTCCGGCGACAACCCCGTGCTCTCGAGCACCTCGGCTATCATGCCCGGGAACTCGGGGCGCTGGAGCTGAAGCGGCGATACATTGACCGAAACCTTGAGCAGGGAACCGTCCACCCTAGACCAGGCGCCGCCTTGCCTGCACGCGGCGCGCATCACGAGTTCGCCCAGCCTGATGATGAGGCCGGTTTCCTCTGCGAGCGGTATGAAGTTTTCAGGGGCGACGTCGCCGCGGATGGGATCGTCCCAGCGCACGAGGGCTTCGACGCTCTCGATGGCGCCTGTCGAGACACGGACGACCGGCTGGTAGTGGACCGCCAGAAGCCCGGAGTCGATGGCCGCGCTCAGGTCGGCTTCCATCGAGGCGCGGCCGCGGCGGTCCTGGTACAGTCCCTCGTGGAATTTGCAGATTCCTGCCCGGTTGTTTCCCTTGCATGCCTGTATGGCAAGGTCGGCCGCGGCCAGTAGGTCAGCCGCGCAGTCCCCGTCCTTCGGCCATATGGAGACGCCCAGGCTGGCCCGTATGGGGAAACGCTTCTCTTCGACGAGTATGGGTTGGTCGAAGGCGGACTTGACGCGGGCCGCCGCCTCGTCGGCCTCGTCGACGGTGCGGACCGGCATGAGGACGCTGAATTCGTCGCCGGCGGTGCGTGCACTGATGTCTCCGGCCCTGACCGTCGAGGCCACCCGCTTGCCGACGGCACGGAGTATCCGGTCGCCGCAATCGTGGCCGTGGTCGGTGTTGTAGCGCTTGAAGTCGTCGAGGTCGGCCGAGACTATCACGAGGCAGCTGGTGGATGCGTCGCTCCTCTTGATCACCGAGTCCACGGCCGCCGAAAACAGGGTGCGGTTGGGCAGCCCGGTCAATTCATCGTGGTTGCGCGTCCAGGCAAGCCGCTCGAGGGCCTCGCGTTCGTCGGTGATGTCTCGCACGACGCCGACGTAGCGCAGACTGTCAGCGCAGGCTGGAGCGGCCGCTGTTTCGTCGGCAAGCGCTATGCGGATTTCCTCGACTCCCGGGCGGCCGGCCTCGCGGCTCCTGGTCAGCTCTCCGCTCCAGTACCCCACCGATTCGATCGCGACCCTGGCGTTGGCCAGCTGGCGGTCGTTCATGGGCTCGGGGTAGAGCTCGCCGAGCGTCGGCGCTTCCAGTTCGTGGGTGTCGAGACAGGCCGCCCTCGAAAAAGCGGGGTTTGCGTACCTGACGCGGAGTTTGCTGTCGGCGAAAAATACGCCGTCTTTCATCATGGACAGCAGGGTTCTGGAGAGCGCGAGCCTGTCGCTCGCCGATGTTTCGCCCCATGGGCCCTTGCCTTCGTCCGCCTTGTCGTCACTGCGCATCTATGAAGTCTACCGTCCAGTCAACCAGCAACAGGTGCACGCGATCGAGGACTCGGCAGGCTTGGTTGTAGTATACTTTACCATAATTCTCCGGATATATGATAGGAGTCGCCCTGTTACGCTTCTTAGTATCGGCAGTATTCGTGGCGCTCTTTCCCGGATTATTGGAGACGTTCGTCAGAATCTACCAAGTCGAACCGGACCCCTGGCGACGACGCAACCGTAGACGAACAGCTCGAGTATGACACGTTCGTTCGTCTGCCCCATGGCGCGGAGCCTGGCGTCGGTTTCGACACCGAACGCCACGAGCCGATCGCAGACCGATGCGGGCCATCGTCTCCTGGCCGAGTCGTAGCTGGCCAGCGCCGACCGGCGGGTGATGCGGAGGTTCCTCGCGGCCTGATCGAACGGGGTCCCGCCTGCGAGCGCCGCGTGCAGCGACGACAGGCGCCTGAAAGACCACGACAGGCCTGCCATCAATCCGACGCCCGAGCCTTCCCTGTCCGCCAGTATCGCCGCCAGCGTCTCGAGCGACTGCTCGAAACTGTCCGCGGCCATCCTGTCGAAGAGGCTGAAGGCATCCTCCGCCCGGTTGTGCGCGATGTAGCGCTCTATGTCATCGACGGATATCCGCGAACCTGGCGGGAAGAAGAGCGCGAGCCTGGAGCAGTCGGTTTTGAGGGCCTCGGTATTGCTCTCGACGAGGTCAAGCATCGCCTCCACCGCTTCCTCGTCGGCGGATATGCCCTGGGCGGAGAAGTAGTCGCGCACCCAGCGGCCCATTTCCTGGGCCGAGAGTTCCCAGAAAATCTTCTTCGCGTCCTTGGGTATGGCCGCCTCTATGGCCTTGTCGACTCCTAGACCGTCGGCCACGAGGACGAGGACGGTCGCCTGGGCAGGCTTGCCCGCGTAGTCGACGATAGCCTGCACGTCGGCCTTGGCCTTGACCTGGTCGGCCCCGAGGTACTGCACGAATTTGCCCGCGGAGAACAGGGAGCCGTTCATGAGGAGGTCGAGGAGGGCGGGAACGGGCGTCTCGTGGGCGTAGAGCCGGTGCTCCTCCGGCTCGCCCTGCCACTCGGCCGCGCACCTGGCCTTGAGCTGGCGTATGAAATCGTTTCGGCGGCCGAGTTCAGGCCCGCCGACGGCGAAAACCGCTTCCACTGCCGGCCTAGTAGGTACGGACTATGCCGCGCAGCTTCCCGAGGATGCGGACGTCCTGGGTGAAGATGGGGCTGTAGGCGTCGTTCTCGGGAGCCAGCTTGATCCGCCCTTTTTCCTTGAAGAAGCGCTTGAGGGTGACCAGGTCTTCGAGGGCCGCGACCACGATTTCGCCGTCTTCGGCCACCTGCTTCTGCTCTATCACCGCCATGTCGCCGTCGAGGATGCCGGCATTCACCATGCTGTCGCCGCGGACGCGCAGCGCGAAACAGCGGGCCGAGCCGACCATCGAGGCAGGCACGTGCACGGTCGATTCGTAGTTTTCCTCCGAGAATATGGGCTTGCCCGCCGCGACCGAACCGAGTACGGGAACCTCTATGGTTGGCGACCTGCCTTCGTGCATGGCCCTGCCGATGATCTCTATCTTCCTCGACCTGCCTCCGCCCGAGCGTATGCGGCCCTTGCGCTCTAGGGCTTTGAGGTGGTCGTAGGCGCCTTTGACCGACATGCAGAAATGGGCCGCGATCTCGCGGATCGTCGGTGGGTAGGGATTTTCCCGTATGAAGGTCTCGATGTACTCGAAAACTTCTTTCTGTCGCTCTGTAAGATCATTCATTCGCCGACCTCGATACCGAATTTCTTTATCTTGGCGTGGAGGTTGCTTGGATACATTCCTATGGACTCCGCCGTCCTCGCGATATTATAACCGTGTTTTCTGAGATTGTGCAGTAAATATCCGCGCTCGAAGGCTTCCCTGGCCTCCGAAATGCGCAGTTCGGAGAGGATGTCCAGCCTGTCCAGCGTCGGATCGGCGGAGGCTCCGCCAGGCTTGGTGATGAAGTGCTCGACCGTCTCGGCCGATATCTCGTCCTCGTCGCTCATCACCGATACGCGCTCGATGAAATTCTTGAGTTCGCGGACGTTGCCTGGCCATTCGTAGGCTTCGAGTATGGCGAGCGCTGGTTTGGACAGGTGCCGCGCCGCGCCGTTCGAAAGGCGGGCGATGAAAAAGTCGGCCAGCTCGGCGATGTCCGACGGCCGTTCGCGGAGGGCGGGAATGCGCAGCGGTATCACGTTGAGCCTGAAGAAGAGGTCCTCGCGGAAGCGGCCGGCGGCTATCTCCTGCCGCAGATCCTTGTTGGTGGCCGCCACGATGCGGACATCGACCTCTATGGTGCTCTCGCCGCCGAGCCGCTCGAAGCGCATTTCCTGAACCGCCCTGAGCACTTTCGACTGGGCCGAGAGCGACATGTCGGCAATCTCGTCGAGGAACAGCGTGCCGGTGTGCGCCGTCTCGAACTTGCCCTTGCGCCTCGCGACAGCGTCGGTGAACGAGCCCTTCTCGTGGCCGAATAGTTCGCTTTCGATAAGCGTATCGGGCATGGCGGCGCAGTTGACCGCGACGAAGGGGCCCTTCGACCTAGCCGACAGCTCGTGGATACGCCTGGCGGCCAGCTCCTTGCCGGTGCCGTTCTCCCCGGTTATGAGCACGCGCGCGTCCGAGCGGGCACTCTGGTCGATGAGTTCGCGCACTTCGGCCATCGCGGCCGAGCTGCCCACGATGTCGTCGCTCTCCTGAGCCGTCCTCTTGAGCCTGGCGTTTTCAAGTCGCAAGTCTGAAAGGGCGCGGGCGTTCCTGACAGCGGTTATGAGGCGTTCTATCGACAATGGCTTCTCGATGAAGTCGAATGCGCCGAGCTTGACGGCGTTGACGGCCATGTCTATCGAGGCGTGACCCGATATGACGATTACCTCGACCGCGGGGTAGTCTGCCCGGATGGCCTTGAGGACGTCGATGCCGCCCATCCTGGGAAGCCAGACATCGAGGATGACGACGTCGATGCTCTCCCGCTTCAGCGCCTCGAGTCCCGCGGGGCCGTCTTCGGCGCTCAGGGCAAGGTAGCCTTCGTCCTCGAGGATGTCCTGTACGGTGGCCCTGATTCCGGGCTCGTCGTCAATCACGAGGATGGCGCCCATGGATGACTCCCTTTTTCTGATTATGCGCTCTCCGCGGGTATGTCGATATAGAAAACCGTACCGGCGCCTTCGCTCGAGTCGAACCGGACCTTGCCGCCGTGAGCGGCGACGATGTGGGCCACTATGGCCAGGCCCAGACCTGTTCCGCCCGGTTTCGTTGTAAAATACGGGGAAAAGACCTTGTCCCTCGCCTCGGCCGGTATTCCGACGCCGTCGTCACGGACCTGTATCCTACAGTATCTGGATTCCGCCGTCTTGACAAGATCGGCCCGTATCCAGACATGGCCCGAACCGCCGGTGGCGTCGGCGGCGTTGGCGATGAGGTTGCCGAGGGCCTGCTTGAGGTAGCCCCGGTCAGCCTTGAGCACGATCCCGGGATCGATGCCTGTACAATCGATGATGAGTGCCGGCCATGAGGCGGAGTACAGGTGCGCGGCCTCGTCCACCGTCGAACCGAGCTCCATCCATTCCTTCTGTGGCTCGGGAAGCCGCGCAAAGTCCCTGAATTCAGTCAGGAGCGATTCCATGTTGGCCGTTTCCTGCACTATCGCCACCATGGACTTCTCGAGGATGTCGTCGATGCTTGCGTGATCGGCCTTCCAGCGTTTGAGGACTCGCTCCGCTGAAAGCCTGATGGGCGTCAGGGGGTTCCGCAGCTCGTGGGCGAGCTTCCTGGCTATGTCGCGCCATGCGCCTATCTTCTCGTTGCGGACCTCGTCGCCCCTGGACCTCTCGAGGTTCTCGAGGACGGCGTTGAAGGCTTCCACCAGGTCGCCCGCCTCGTCACCGGGCTTCGCGAGGAAAGGCGCGCGCCTGGCACCTGCGCCGACCCGCGCTATCGCTTCCGAGAGTGTCGCGACAGGCCTCAGCAGCCAATCTGAGGCACCTGTGGCGAAGAGTAGCGCAAGCGCGGCAAGCGGGAAGACAAGGCTGGCCGAGAAGAAGAGCAGGTACAGGCCAAACGAACCAGATATCCGGCCAGAACTTACCATTGTCGCCAGCGCTGCGGACAGGCTTGCTGCGGCGTCGTCGACCCGCTCGTCGAAGCGCATGGCCACCATTGCCGATACCCGGCCGTCCGCCTCTGTCGTGCCGGCATCCCGCTCGAAGTACCGCGCGTATCCCGTCTCTCCGACTGACAGCCGCGGCAGGAAGCCGTTCCTGTCCATCGAGGCGGTGCCAGGACCGCTGCGGGTAGCGTCTTCTCCGGCGAACGAAACGGAGCGGCCTCCG
>CAZNXK010000055.1:0-215 GCA_964576835.1 uncultured Treponemataceae bacterium
CAGGCGGGACCTGGTCGCGCTCGACCGGCCCGATATCGCTTCGCGGGTCCATCGGGCGTATATCGAAGCCGGCGCGGAAATAATCAAGACAGCCACGTTCAACGCCAATGTCCGCGCCCTCGGGCGCTTCTTTTACCCAGGCTCGTCTGGTCAGGGTCTTGCCGGCGATCCGGAAGACTTGGCCAGGAGTCTCAACAGGGCCTCGGCGGGGCTTG
>CAZNXK010000055.1:225-21598 GCA_964576835.1 uncultured Treponemataceae bacterium
CCCGGGGGGGGGTCGATGGGGCGGTCACCGCCGACGGCCGCCCGCGCTGGGTGGCCGGTTCCGTAGGTCCGGGATCGGACGCGCCGAGTCTGGGCGGCTCGAGCTACGGCGAGCTGCGCGACTCGTACCTGCCGCAGATGCTGGGTCTGATCGACGGCGGCGCCGACCTGGTCCTCATCGAGACTGTGCAGGACCCGCTGCAAGCCAAGGCCGCGATAGGCGCGCTCTCTGAAGCCGGTCGCGTCTCGGGACGACCACTGCCTTTCATCGTCAGCGCCACCGTCGACAGTAGGGGTCGCATGCTCTCCGGGGCCGATGCGAGTGCCTTCGCCGCCATCATGGAACCGTTCGGACCGCTGGCCATAGGGCTCAACTGCTCCGGCGGTCCTGGCGAGCTAGCGTCGGCGTTCGGAACGCTCGCGGCGGTATCGAGCGCGCCTGTCTGTATCATGCCAAACGCCGGTCTGCCGCGTTCGGCGGATGGCAAGGTGAGCTGGCCTCTCGGCGCGGAGGACTTCGCGGCAAAGACCGGGGCCATCGGCCTGCGGCACGGCGCGGCCATCGTCGGAGGCTGTTGCGGTACCGGGCCTGGCCACATCGCGGCGCTTGTCGAGGTGATGGCCGGCGCGCCCCCGCCAGCCGCCCGACCCCGCAGGGTATTCGCTTTGGCATCGGCGTTCACCGCGGAAACGGCCGCCGTTTCCGGCCAGGCCGGGCTCTTCGTTATCGACGAGAGATCGAACGCGGCAGGGAGCGCGGCGTTCAAGGCCATCGTCAAGTCGGGCGACTCCGACGCTGCCGCGCGGTTCGTCGTCGACAGGGCGGCCAGGGGAGCGGGCGCGGTCGACGTCTCGGTCGCGGGCTCTGCCCGCGACGAGCGCGCCGCGATGGTCGACATCGTATCGCGCGCCGCGCCGGTGGCGGCCGCGGCCATTTCAATCGACTCAACCGATCCGGAAGTCATCGCTGCGGTCCTGCCGCTGGTCGGGGGCAGGCCGCTGGTCAATTCCGTCAACTTCGAGGATCCCGCACGAGCCCTTCGCCTCTTCGACCTGGCGCGCGAGCACGGCGCGGCAGTGCTGTGCCTCGCCATGGACGAGCATGGCCCGGCGCGCGACAGCGCGACCAAGCTGGCCATCTGCCGCCGCCTCTACGAGCTGGCCCTGTCGAGGGGTCTGGCGCCCGAGGACCTCTTGTTCGATACCGCCACCTTTCCCGTGGCTTCTGGGGACAAGTCGATGGCGGACTCCGCGCTGGAGACGCTGGCAGCGGTACGCGGTCTGGGCGGCTCATGCCCGGGCAGCCTGTCTGTACTTGGCGTGGGCAACTCGTCGTTCGGGCTGCCCAAGTCGCAGCGGCCCGCCTTCACGTCCCGCTTCGTCGCGGCAGCCAAGGCCGCGGGGCTTGGCGCGGCCATCGTCGACCCGGCCACGCTGGCGCTCACCGTACCCGCGGCCCTGGCAGACGCTGCCGACGCGCTGATCGAGGCGCGTGGAGGCGTGGAAGGCTACGGCGAAGCCATCGAGCGGCTGCTGTCGCTCGGCCAGCCCGGCGCACAGCCAGCTTCCGCGCCATCGTCCGCGCCGCCCGGGAGTCCGAGCGAGGCGGGGTCTCCGGACGAGGTCGCCGCGGCGGTCATCGCCGGTGACTCCAGGCGCGCGGTGCAGGCCGTTTCAGCCGCGGCTGCAGATGCGGGCCTCGACCCGACTGCCATGGCCCAGGCCATCGCCGGAGCCATGGCGGAACTTGGACGGCGCTATGACTCAGGCCTCATGGCGCTGCCGCTTGTCCTCCGCAGCGCAGACGCGGCGCGAGACGCCTTTTCGGCGCTCCGCGTCTCATCGCCGCGCGGCGCTCCGGGATCCCCCGGCCATTCCGGGGCATCGGTCGTGATATCGACGGTCCGCGGCGACCTCCACGACATCGGGAAGAATCTCGTCGGCATGGTGCTCGAGGCGGCAGGCTTCGAAGTGCGCGACCTAGGCACCGACAGGAAAGCCGAAGACATCGCCGCCGCAGCCGTCGAATCGGGTGCGATCGCGGTCGGGGTTTCGGGACTGCTCACCCGGTCGCTGGCGGAAATGGAGAAGGTAGCCCGTGCTCTTGGAGACGCGGATTCGAAGGCGCTCCTGATTTGCGGCGGGGCCGCGGTGGACCGTGATTACGTAACCGAGCGCATCGAGCCATTGAGGCCCGGCCTCGTCGCCTACGGGAAGGATCCGTTCGAGGCGGTCGGACTCCTCGAGCGGCCGCTGCCGGTTCCGGAGGCAGCCACTGCGGAAACCGCGCTGCCATCGGCCCCGCCATCATGTGCGCATTCAGGCGAGCCACAGGGCATGCACCATGACGGACCGTCGCGCGTCGCTGAACAGGCAAGCCTTCGGCCAAGGCGAGCCGGCATGGTCGACGGGCCGGCTTTCACGCCTCCGTTCATAGGGTCGGCCGCGATGGACGCCATCCCCTTCGATGACCTGGTGGCTGCCATCGATACTCACGCCGTTGTCCGCTCGCGCTGGGCCTATTCCGACGCCGGCGAAGGCGGCAGGGCGCTGGCAGAAGCGGTAACCCGGCTCCGCGGTTCAGGCGGCGTAGAGGCGGCGTGCCGCTATGGCTACTTCATCGCCCGCGTCAGGGAAGACGACATCGTCGAACTGTCAGCCGGTTCAAACCGCTGTTTTCCGTTCCGCTTCCCGAGGGAATCCGGCGGCGAGCGGCGGTCGGTGGCCGACTACTTGGCAAACGACGACGTGGCGGCGGCTTTCTGTGTCACGCTGGGGCGCCGAGCCACCGACTATCTGGCGTCCGTCCGCGCCGCCGGAGACTCGTCCGCCTACCTCCGCGCCCACGGCCTCCTGGCCGGCCTGGCCGAAGCCGCCGCCGAACTGGCGCATAGACGCCTGGCGCTCTGGCTTTCCGGCAGGGGAGCCGCATCCGCGGGCAAGCGCTACTCGTTCGGCTTCCCCGGTTGCCCCGGCGTCGAGTCCAACGCCGACCTTCTGGCTCTTCTTTCCGCGGGTGAAATAGGACTGCGGACGACGTCCGGGCAGCAACTTGATCCTGAATTCAGCGTTACCGCGGTACTCGTCCCGAGGGCCGCGGCTCGGTATATCGATGCGTGATGTGTGGAAGGAGACGGTGATGGAAAAAATTCCGGTAGCGATCCTGGGGGCCACCGGGGCCGTGGGGCAGAGGCTCGTAACGATCCTCTTCGATCATCCGTGGTTCGAGCCTGTGGCACTGTGCGCCTCAGGTCGTTCCGCGGGCAAACCCTACGCCAAGGCGACGCGATGGATACTCGCGGACGCCATGCCGGCGGCAGCCGCCACGATGGTCGTGCTGCCCTGCGCCACGTTCCCCGGTCCGAAACTTGTCTTTTCGGCCCTTGACGCCGACGTCGCCTTTGACATCGAGGAAGACTGGGCCCGTTCCGGCGTGCTTGTCGTGTCCAACGCCAAGAGCCACCGCATGCGCGGCGACGTGCCGCTCGTCGTGCCCGAACTGAACGCCGACCACCTGAGTCTGCTCGAGACGCAACCCTACCCGGACGGCGGCGGGATTGTAACCAACCCGAACTGCTCGACCATTGGCCTCGTGATGGCCCTCAAGCCTCTCGACGACGCGTTCGGCCTGCGCGCCGTCAACGTCGTGACCCTGCAGGCAGCCTCCGGCGCTGGCTACCCGGGGGTCCCGTTCATGGATCTGATAGACAACGTCGTGCCGTACATCTCAGGCGAGGAGGAGAAGCTCGAGACGGAGCCGCTCAAGATCCTTGGCAAGCTGGCACAGGACGGGGCGCGGATAGAGAACGCGTCGTTCGGCATAAGCGCCGCCTGCCACCGGGTGGCTGTCAGCGACGGCCATCTCGAGGCGGTGGCCGCGGCCTTCGACCTGCCCCCCGACAGGGAGTCCGTCCTGAGGGCCTGGCGCGAGTACCGTTCAGACACCGACGGGCTGGGCCTGCCGAGCACGCCTGATCGGCCGCTGGTCTACGTCGACGAACCCGACCGGCCTCAACCCCGTTTCGACCGCCAGACAGGTAAAGGCATGAGCGCGACCATGGGCAAGCTCAGGCCCTGCCCCGTGCTGGGCTGGAAGTTCGAGGTGCTGTCGCACAACACCATACGCGGGGCGGCGGGCGGGACGGTATTGCTCGCCGAGCTGTGCGTCGCCAGGGGCTACGTCAGGTCTTTCGAGGGCTTCGCCAGGTCTTTCGCGGGGAGCGTCCATGCCGAGCCTGAATTGGCGCTTGCCTGAGCATCAGCCGCGCCGGCCCGGCAGGGTGCTGAAAAGCATCGCGTCTTTCAACAGCCTGTCAGGGTCCGAAGGCCTTGGACAGGCGATCGACCGCCGTCCGGATGACGGAGCGGGGACAGCCGAAGTTGAGCCTCGCGAAACCGGAGCCGCCGGTGCCGAAACGCACGCCGGCATCGAGCCACAGACCCGCCCGCTCCATGAGCTCGGCGCCGACGTCACCGTCGAGCCCGGCACCCCTTAAGTCCAGCCATGCGAGGAAGGTGCCTTCGCACGGGTGGACTCTGATAGCGGGAGCCCTGGAGGCCAGGGCGGAAGCCAGGAGGTCGTAGTTGCCTTTCATATACCCAAGCGCTTCGTCGAGCCATGGTCCGCCCCTGGTGTAGGCTGCCACGGCTGCGGCCTGCGCCATGCAGTTGGGCGAACCTATGCCGGCCGCCTCGCTCTCCCGGTCGAAGGCGGCGCGACGGTCGGGATCAGGCGTCACGATGCACGACGCCTGGAGCCCGGCGATGTTGAATGTCTTGCTCGGCGCCCACGCCGCGATGAGCCGGCTCTGCAGCCGCTCGTCGAGCCCTATCGTCGACACGAGCCTGCCTGGCCCGTAGACAAGGTCAGCGTGTATCTCGTCCGACATCATGACGACATCCCGGCGGACGACTATCTCGGCGACGGCGCGCAGTTCATCGGCGTTCCAGACGCGGCCGACCGGATTGTGGGGGCTGCAGAACACGAGCAGCCTGGAGCGCGCGCAGGCGGCGTCCAGAGCCTCCAGGTCGAGCTCGTAGCGGCCGCCCCGGAGGGCGAGCGGCGCCTCGACAGTCGTGCGCCGGTTCTTGTCGATCAGGTGTTTGAACGGGTGGTAGACGGGCGTGGTTATGACGACGCCATCGCCCGGCGCGGTGAACGCGCGTATGGCCGTCGCTATCGCCGGCACTACGCCCGGGGAAAACGAAAGCCACGGCCGCTCGACCCGCACGCCGTGCCGGCCCCGCATCCAGCCTGAAAAGGCGTCGAAGAATGCCTCGGGCTTGGCTGCATAGCCGTAGACGGGGTGGCCGGCGCGTGCCGCCAGCGCCTCGGTGACGGCCGGAGGCGAAGCGAAATCCATGTCGGCCACCCACATCGGGATGACGTCCGGCCAGACGGTTGACCTGCACGAGGTCTGCGCCGTCCACTTGACCGAACCGGTACTCAAGCGGTCGATGAGGTTGTCGAAATCGTACATGCGGGATGCCTTACAGGGCGATTATGGCTTCGATTTCAACGAGGCCGCCCTTGGGAAGCGAAGCCACGGCCACCGTCGACCTCGCCGGCTTGTCGCCGGCGAAAAAGGATCCGTACACCTCGTTGACCACGGCGAAGTCCGCCATGTCGGCCAGGAAAATCGTCGTCTTGACGACAGCGTCGAGCGTTGAACCGGCCGCCTCGGCGACCGCCTTCAGGTTGTTCATCGACCGCTCCGCCTGGGCACGGACTCCCGAGGCAAGGACGCCGGTGGCGGGCTCAAGGCCAAGCTGGCCCGAGCAGAACAGGAGGCCTCCCGTCTTGATGGCCTGGGAATACGGTCCGATGGCGGCGGGCGCCGACTTGGTGGCTATGACTGTCTTGCTCATGGTGGGGACTCCTTGTTTCGATGGCGAACGGCAAAGGCAGTATGTCCCCGGTCGGCCGTCCTGTCAAAGCCCCGCGATGAGTGTGTCCGCGACTGCGCCACGGCTTGACCGGAACGGTCGGGCCATCGTTTACTTCGACACAAGGCGCTCTGGCGCGGCAAGGAGCATCGATGACCGAACGGATACCCACCTTCTGCGGAAAAGATTGCGGAGGGGGCGCTTGTCCCCTCCTGGCTGTTGTCGATGACGGCATCGTCAGCCGCATCGAGCGCAACCCGGCCGGCGGCAACCTCAAGGCCTGCCCCCGAGGGTACTCGCTCCACCAGGCGCACTACGCGTCCGACCGCCTCCTGTCGCCGCTGGTGGCGGACGGCCCCCGCGGGTCGGGCCGTTTCCGCGAGGCAAGCTGGGACGAGGCGCTCGGGCTCGTCGCCCGGCGGCTCGGCGATATACGCTCCCGGCTTGGCCCGGCGAGCGTCATGCGCCTCGGAAGCACCGGTTCCACTGGCGCCCTGCACGACAGCCAGGGCCTGCTCGAGCGCTTCCTGGCCTTGACTGGCGGCGCTACCGGACTATCGGGCAACTACTCCAACGGCGCGGCCAAGTTTGTCCTGCCATACCTGTTCGGCGACGCGTACAAACGATCCGGCTGGGACGCGGCGACGGTCCGCCACAGCCGCCTCGTCGTGCTATGGGGCGCCAACATCCTCGAAGCGAGGCTCGGCGCCGAGCTGGGATCGGCCATCGCCGAAGCCGCCCGTTCGGGCGCCAGGGTCATAGTCATAGACCCCAGGAAGACGATGACGGCCAAGGCCCTCGGCGCGCGCTGGATTCCGATACGGCCGGGGACCGACGCGGCGATGATGCTCGCCGTCCTCGGCGTCCTCTTCGGCGACGGCCTCGTCGACATGGCCAGAGCCTCCCGCCTCGCGACGGGCCTCGAGGATATCGAACGCTACGTCTCGGGCGCACTGGACGGCATCGTGCGCTCGCCTGCCTGGGCGCAGGGCATATGCGGCGTCCCGGCCGCGGTGATCACCGGCTTCGCCCGGGAATACGCCGCGGCCAGGCCCGCGATGCTCGTACCCGGCTACTCCATCCAGCGCGTGTTGAACGGCGAGGAGACCTTCCGCCTCTCGGTCGCCCTGCAGGTGGCGACCGACAACTTCGGCGTCGCCGGGGGATCCACTGGCTCGCTCAACAACCGCCTGCCCACTCCGGCTCTGGGCTCCCTCCCGAGCCTCCCGGACGCTGCCGGGCTGCCGTCCCCGACGGTACCCGTCGCCCGCTGGCCGGACGCCATCCTCGAGGGACGGCGGGGAGGCTACCCCGGCGACATCGCGGCCGCGTACGTGGCCGGCTTCAACGCGGTCAGCCAGGGAGGAGACTGCCGCAAGTCGACCAGGGCAATGGAATCGCTGGAATTCTCCGTCTGCCATGAAATGTTCATGACGCCGACCGCCCGCCTGTGCGACGTGGTCCTCCCCGTCGCTTCGCCTCTTGAAAAGGAAGACATCGGGATTCCGTGGCTCGGGAACTACCTGCTGCACAAGCGGGCTGCCGTATCCGCGCGAGGCCAAGCGCGAAGCGACTGGGACATCTTCGGCGAACTCTCGGAACGCATGGGCTGCGGCTCGGCGTTCACCGGAGGGCGTACGGTTTCCGGATGGATCGACGCTTTCATCGCCGACTCGGAAATAACCGACCCCGTGGAGTTCAAGGCAAGCGGCGTGTACTTCGGCGCGGAACGCGAACGGGTCGGACTGGCCGACTTCTCCGCCGATCCTGCCGCCAGCCCGCTGCCCACGCCTTCCGGCAAGGTGGAGCTTAAGAGCGACGACTATGCCCGGGACACCGGGCGGCCGGCCATCCCGACCTGGACCGACCCGCCGGGTGACCCGCGCTGGCCTTTTTCTCTCATCACGCCCAAGACCATCCACCGCACCCACTCGCAGGGCGGCGGAGGCGCGTCCTGGATATCCGGATCGGCAGAACCAGGCGCCGGACTGGTCGATTCCGGTGAACTGACGCTCAACACCGCCGACGCCGCGAGCCTGGGACTGGCCCCGGGCGAAGAAGCCATTGTCGGCAACGACCGCGGCCAGTTGCGCGCGTGGGTGGCAGTCTCCGAGGAAATAGCGCCGGGTGTCGCCTGCCTCCACGAAGGCTCGTGGATTGACCCTGGCGCCGACGGCATCGGCCTCGGCGGTTCCGTCAACATGCTCACATCCACCGGGGTCACGGGTCCGGCCATGGCGCCGGTGATGCATGGCATTCCGGTGGGGATACGGAAAGCCTGAAGCCTCACGGGCGCGCGGACGGCCGGGATGGCAGCGCCCCTGTGGACAAAGCGCCTTGAATCTTGACATCGTTTCTATGGAGCACGACAATGAACCAGTCGCCGCGTCCATGGAGGCGACGTAAAAGTTCGAAGGAGGAAGATGATGAGGAAAGCATTTATCGCATCGCTGCTGATCGTCTGTACGGCGGTCATCGCGACGTCACAGAACCCTGTCAACCTGTACGGCCGCGCCGCGCAAGGCGCCAAGGGCGTGGTGGCGGCGGCAAAGCCCGAAGCGTCGCAAGTCGGCATCGACATATTGAAGAAAGGCGGCAACGCCGTCGATGCGGCCGTCGCGACGGCATTCGCGCTCGGCGTTCTCGAGCCCAACGCCTCCGGCGTCGGCGGCGGCGGGTTCATGCTCATCAAGCTCGTCAACATGAAGGAAGCGGTCGTCATCGACTTCCGCGAGTCGGCTCCAGCCGCAGCGACTCCCGACATGTACAAATTCGGCGACGATGGCAAGATCATCGACAATGCCAGCGTCGTGGGCGGTCTCTCTTCCGGCGTCCCCGGTGAGGTCGCCGGCCTCCTGTACGCCCTTGACAACTACGGCTCCAAGAAACTGAAGCGCGACAAGATCATCGCTCCGGCGATTGAATGGGCAGAAAAGGGAATCCCCGTCACGGTCAACCTTGCCGGCATCATCCAGAGCGAGCTTGGCAAGATCAACAAATACCCTGCCACCGCCAAAATCTATACCAAGGACGGCCTGCCCTACGAACTCGGCGAGACTATCAAGAATCCCGACTACGCGGGCACGCTCAGACTGATCGCCAAGGACGGGGTCGACGCCATCTACAAAGGCGAAATGGCCGAGAAAATCGCCAAGGCGGTCCGCGACTCGGGCGGCATCATGACCGCGGCCGACCTCGCGTCCTATCAAGTCAAGGTGCGCAAGCCCATAAGCGGCAGCTACCGCGGCTACTCGCTCATATCGACACCGCCCGCCAGTTCAGGCGGCACCATCATAGTCGAGATCCTCAACATCCTCGAGAATTTCGACCTGGCCAAGTATGGAGACGGGACTCCCGAGACCGACCACCTGTGGATAGAGGCGCTCAGGCTCGCCTTCGCGGACCGCAGCAAGTACATGGCTGACGCTGACTTCGTCAAGGTTCCGCTTTCCGGACTTACCAGCAAGGACTATGCGAAGACTCTCGCCGCCAAGATCTCCATGGACAAAGCGATGGGGAGCGCCACTGCCGACGACCCGACCCGCTTCGAGAGCGGCTCGACGACCAGTTTCGCCGTCATGGACAAGGCCGGCAACATGGTAGCCGTCACCAAGAGCATCAACTATTTCTTCGGCTCGGGCGTCGTCGTACCGGGAACCGGCATCATCATGAATGACCACATGGACGATTTCGTGCTCAAGCCCGGCCACATCCAGTCCATCGAGCCAGGCAAGCGCCCGCTGTCTTCGATGAGCCCGACAATGGTGCTCGATCCCGCCGGCAAGCCGTTCATGGCGGTCGGCTCGCCGGGCGCTACCCGCATCATCGAAGCCGTCGCGCAGACAATATCCAACGTGGTCGACCACAAGATGTCGATACAGGAGGCGATCAATGCGCCTCGATTCTTTGCGATGGCGTCAGGCACGGTTCAGCTCGAGGGTCGCACCTCGGTGAACACCGTCAAGGCGCTCGAGGCTCTCGGCCATACGGTCAATGTCCGCGCCGACTGGGACGCGTACTTCGGTGGAGTACACGCCGTTGTGTTCAACAGGGCTGCCATGCTCCTGGAAGGCGGCGCCGACCCCAGGCGCGACGGTCAGGCAGCAGGCTTCTAACGAAGCAGTACCTGCGCCGCCTGGCTTGCCGCGAGGTTCCGCCGGGCGGCGTTTCCATGATCGACTCGAAAAGGACGCACATATCGATTGCGTCAGGAGATACCCCATGAGACGCACTACAGCAGTCATCGCGATGCTCGCCCTGGTCATTTCCTCGCTGGCTGCCCAGGCGACGACCG
Source organism: uncultured Treponemataceae bacterium (assembly GCA_964576835.1). Taxonomy (GTDB): domain Bacteria; phylum Spirochaetota; class Spirochaetia; order Treponematales; family UBA12059; genus SZUA-370. Next base: position 10,405 of record CAZNXK010000055.1, read on the forward strand.
CCATAGCAGAAAAACCCGCATTGCTGACGTCGATAGGCCAGAGTGCCGACCTCGAGATGGTCAAGGTCCTTCTTGGCAGAGCCAAGATACAGTTCACAGCCGATCCCCTCGTCAAGTCCACGGGTCTGCCCGGCGCGGCCAAGACCCTCATTCTGTCGGTAGGCGGCAGCTCCAAGGGGCTCGGAGCGGCAGGCATAAGCAGCGAAGACGAGATAGCCCGAACAAAGGCGCTCATCAAGCGGGCCAGGGAACTGGGAATGAAGATCATCGTCATTCATGTCGGCGGGGAGGCCCGTCGGGGCGCGCTGTCGGACGCCTTCATCGAGCTGTGCGTCCCGGCCGGCGACCTTGTCATAGTCGTCGCCGACGGCGACAAGGACGGCATATTCGGAAAGCTGGCCGCCCCGACCCAGATACCCGTCGTCAAGGTCGAGAAGATTACCGCCGCCGGCGCCCCGCTCGCCGCGGCTTTCAAGTAAGGACGCGATCGTGCCCTTCGAATTCATTCTCTTCATCGCCATGGTCGGGGTATTCGCGGCCTGCGCTTTCGCGATCAAGCTGCCGGTTTCGCTGTCCATGCTGGTGGCCTCGGTCACCGGACTGCTCGTGTCGGGCAACGGCATCGGGATACGGCACCTGGTCGAGGGAACCTTTGGCTATGTCGACACCATACTCGTCATAGCCACCGCAATGGTATTCATGCGCGCGGTGCAGGAATCCGGCGCCCTTGACGCCCTCAGTGTAGTCATCATCAAGCGCTTCAGGACTATTCCCGCCCTGCTCCTTCCGCTCTTGATGCTGGTGGCTATGTTCCCGGGCATGATTACCGGCAGCTCGAGCGCCTCCGTGCTGACCGCCGGGGCCGTGGTCGCGCCGGTGCTGATGATACTCGGCCTTCCGGCCGAAAGCGCGGGCGCTTTCATCGCCATGGCGGGCATATTGGGCATGATAGCTCCACCGGTCAACATTCCCGCGATGATCATCGGCGGCGGCATAGACATGCCGTTCGTCGGCTTCGAGCTGCCCCTCCTCCTTTTGACCATGCCCCTCGCCATTGTCTTTTCCCTCATCTTCGGATTGAGGCACATCAAGAAAATTTCCTGGGAGGAACTGGCACCGCGGCTCGACCTGGAGACGTACAGGCGCTTCGGACTTCGGCTGTTCGCGCCCATCATAGTCGTCGCCATCCTCATGGTACTGGGAAAGACTATTCCCCGATACTTCGGCATGGGCCTGCCCCTGATGTTCCTCCTTGGCGCGGCACTCGCCTGCGTCGTCGGCAAGCGCTTCAACCCGCTTGTCGCTGCCAAATCAGCCGTAGCCGACGCGCTGCCGGTACTCGGCATACTCGCGGGCGTAGGCATGTTCATCCAGGTGATGACTCTGACCGGGGTACGCGGCTTCGTCGTCGTCAGCGCGCTGTCGGTGCCTCCGATACTGCTGTACGCCGCGATTGCCGTGACCATACCGCTCTTCGGAGCGGTCTCGTCGTTCGGCGCTTCGAGCGTTCTCGGAGTTCCGTTCCTCTTGGCCCTGCTCGGGAAGAACCAGATAGTCACCGCAGCCGCGTTGTCGCTCATCGCGTCGCTCGGAGACTTCATGCCGCCGACGGCGCTCTCGGCCATTTTCGCCGCCCAGGTCGTCGGCGTGGAGAAGTATTCGCGGGTACTCAAGCACCTGATCATCCCGTCGATAGTCATCCTGGCGTGGGCCCTCGTGTTCATAGCGTACTCGAAGCAGATCGCCGCATTGTACTGAAAGGAAATCAGCGATGAAGATAGTTTACCTGACCATAACCGCGGCTGTCCTGGCACTTACCGCGTGGAATCTCTGGACCGAGAAGGACTGGCGCAAACAGGCTACGGCCGCCATGGTAGCCGTGCCGCTGCTTTTACGCGTCCTTCTCGTGAAATAGGATACGCGCATGCAGAAACACCATATAAGCGCGACCATCATCACAGTCTTGACGCTGCTTGCCTGCGCGCTTGCCGGAGCCAGCTTCCTCGAGCACCGCAAGGTCGAGCCAATCGTCGCCGGCCCCGGCATATCCGAGATCGCCAAGCTGTCGAAGTGGTATCCCGGATTGGCCGGGACTCCTGCGGATACCGACGTCTACGTGTTCAGGGGCAAGGCTCCCGGCGCTTCTATGCTCGTTCTCGGGGGCACGCATCCCAACGAACCCTCGAGCTTCCTCTCCGCGGTACTCCTCATCGAGAATGCCGAGGTCGCCTCGGGTACGCTCTATGTCATACCCCGGGCCAATAATTCGGGCTTTTCGCACAACGACCCGCAGGAAGGCGCGCCGACCGCGTATCACTTTACCCTGCCCGATGGATCCACGCGCACATTCCGCTACGGTTCCAGGGCGACCAGCCCGGTGGATCAATGGCCTGATCCCGACGTCTACATCCACGCGGCCAGCGGCCAGGCCCTGTCAGGCAACGAGACGCGCAACCTGAACCGCGGCTACCCCGGCCGCACCGACGGGACGCTGACGGAGAAGGCATGCTACGGCATAACCCAGCTGATACGCGGCGAGAAGATAAGCATCAGCATCGACCTGCACGAAGCGTCACCGGAGTACCCCGTAATCAACGCCATCGTGGCGCACGAGCGCGCGATGCCGATAGCCTCGCAGGTCGTGCTCGGCCTCGAGTTCAGCGACATCAAGATAGGCCTCGAGCCGTCTCCCAAGAACCTGCGGGGACTCACGCACCGCGAACTCGGCGACTCGACCGATACGCTTGCCGTCCTCATGGAAACCGCCAACGCGTCACAGGGCAGGCTCAGGGGAAAAACCGACGAGGCGCTCGTGCTGACCGGCATCGACCCATATTACGTCAAGGCCCAGAAGCTCGGCCGCCTCTACGTGCCCTATGATGAAAAGGGGCATCCCATCGAGGAGCGTGTCGGTCGCCACCTGACGGCCATCGTCGAGTTCGCCTTCGCCATGTCAAGCGAATACCCGGACCAGCCCATAGAACTCGAAGGGGTTCCCGAATACCAGGCGCTGGCTGAGCGCGGAGTGGGAGCCTTCCTCAGGACGGCTCCGTGAGGCAGTGTAGCCTCCGACTGGCTGCACTGGTGGTGCTTTCGCTGCTGGGATGCAGAAGCGTGGACCGATCGCCAGGGTACGGCGCATCGCCAGGGTACGAGGCGATACCAGCGGGATTTCGAACCCTCAGGCTTGACGGCCGCGATAGCGGCCCGACACTGCTTGTTGTCGCGGGCATCCATGGCGACGAGGGCTCCGGTCCCGAGGCGGCCGAAATCCTTGCCGCCGGGAATCCGCCCGCCCGGGGCAGGCTCGTCATCGTACCCGCCGCCAACCCCGAAGCCCTGGCGGCCGGCCAGCGCTGGGCTCCAGGCTGGTCCGATCTGAACAGGGCATTCAGTATGGATGGTCGCCGCGATGCCCAGGACAGGACTGCCGTCAGGGCATCGGCATTGTTCGCTTTCATTGAGGCCGAGCATCCCGACCTGCTGCTCGACCTTCACGAGAGCGACCCAAGCTGGAACGAAGGCGATGGCCCCGCCCTGGTGGTGCCGCCGTCGACGTCGTCCAGCGAGTTCGCGCTGGCCTTGCTCGAATCTCCCGCGCTTTCGGCATTTTCTTTTACCGGCCCTCCACCGGCGGGCAGCCTCGTGGCGACGATCGACTGGCGTCTTGGCATACCGTCGCTGCTCGTCGAGGTTCCCGACGCGCTTGACCGGGCCGCCAGGGTTGCGGTCTTCCTCGCTCTCGTCGATACGGCCATGGATATCCTGGGCATGGGCGCAGGCACCACGCAAGCAAGCTCTTTCTCGCCTTCCGCGGGCAAGCCATGAACGCATCCACCTTGACAGGATTCATGGCATTCGCCGCAGCCCTGCTCTTCCTGGTCGTGGAACGCCTGGCCATCAAGCATGCCCGGCGTCGCTTCAGGCTCGTCGTACACGTCAACGGGACAAGGGGCAAGTCTACGGTCACCCGCATGATACACGCCGTGTTGCTCGAAGCCGGATACAAAGCCTTTGGCAAGACGACGGGCACCGAGCCCAGGCTCCTTCTGCCCGATGGGAGCGAACGCCTCATACGGCGCCTGGGCCCGGCCAGCGTCCGCGAGCAGCGTGACATGGTCCTGAAGGCCGCGGCGGCCGGGGGCGACGCCCTGGTCTTCGAATGCAACGCCGTCAGGCCGGAGCTGCAGATGGTTTCGGCGCGCTACCTTGAAGCCGACATCCTCGTCATAACCAACGCCCGGCTCGACCACCGGCTGGAACAGGGCACGGCAGCCGATGCCGCGCTGGCCTTCGCGGCCACGATACCTCCGGGCGGAACCGTGGTGAGCTCCGACGCCGCCAACCGCCCGCTATGGGAAAAAGCGGCCACCGAGCGAGGCGCGCGGCTTGTATTCATCGATCCGGCAGAAGGCGAAAACCTCGGCGACATGCCGGAGAACGTAGCCTGCGCCCTTGGCGTCGCCAACCTCCTCGGTCTTGCCCGCGACAGGGCCGCGATGGCGCTGTCGGTGTACAAGAAGGATCCGGGAGCGTTCGCAGAGTCGTCATGGTCACGGGAGGACGGAAGCAGGACGATATTCCTGGACGCGTCGGCCGCAAACGAACCCGGGTCGACCGACCGCCTGGCCAGGCTCGCCTATGCGCACGCCGGCGCCGACGCGATCGCGGCCATGCACCGCGTCCTCGCCGTGGCAACAAGGGCCGACAGGCCCGACAGATCGATTCAATTCGCCGAGTACGCGACGCTTGCATGCATTCCCGGCGGCTTGTACGACGAAGTGGCCTTCCTTGGTCCGGTACACCTTGCGGTCCGCGCCGTCCTTCGGCGCTCGGGCATACGTTACCGCTTCCTGCGAAGGCCATCTGAACTCGAAACGGCACCCGGTCTAGCCGGTGCGCCTTCCGGTTCCGGAGCGGAGCCTGCGCGCATCATCGTCGCCGCCGGAAACCGCGGCGGCCACGGCAAGCTTCTCCATGACTGGGCCATGGAGAAGGCCGGCACCCCGGAGGCGATATGAGTCCGGAAGCCTACTTGCTGGTCGGCGTCGTCTTAGGCATCCTCCTGACCGAGCTTACAGGCATTTCTCCAGGGGGCATGATAGTTCCCGGCTACGCGGCAATGTTCCTCGATCGACCGGGACGACTGGCGCTTACCGCGGGCATCGCCTTGGCCACGGTGCCTCTGGTTCGCTTCGCGGGTAAATACCTGCTCCTGTATGGCCGCCGCCGCTTCGCGTTTTTCCTCCTTGCAGGTTTCGCCGTCAGGGCGCTCGCCGAAGCCCTGGTCCCGTCGCTGTTTCCTTCCCTCGAGGGCATCGAGGCGATAGGCTGGCTCATACCCGGCATCATGGCCTCCGATGTCGACAAGCAGGGTCCGGTTCGCACCCTTCTGGCCCTTTCGGCCGTCGCCGCTATGGTAGCCATGGTCGCGATGGTCGTCCGGTGACGTCGGTGAGGACGGACAAGGTTTTCCCCGCCCTCTGCCTCTTCATCGTTACATGGGCCATCGCCATCTCCATGTACGGACGCGCCCTTCCGCCTGACCCCGCCGCAATCGGGGCGGCGAAAATGCAGGAAGCGGCCATCGCGGCCGTTCGGGCGGAACGCCTGGAGCGCGGCATTCCCCTCGATCCGATGAACGACCCGAACGGAACGGGGCTCATCGGGGTGGCACTCTCCGGGCTGACGAGTACAGCCGGAAGCCTTCCCGCCAAGCGGAGCGCGGCGACGCCCGAGGCGGCCGCCTTGCTCGTGCGCCTGCTCAGGGAGGCGGGAGCCCGTCCTGGATGGCGCATCGCCGTCAACGCGTCGGGCTCCTTCCCCGGCTTTGCCCTGGCCGCGGTCTCCGCGTGCGGCGCGCTTTCCCTGGATGCCGGCATCATCCTCTCCATTGGCTCGTCGAGCTGGGGAGCGAACCTGGAAGCGTTGACCGTGGCGGACATGGTGGCCGCGGCGATAGACCGGGGAGCGTTCCCGCTCGCCTGCGCGGATTCCCTTGTCGCCGTCACTCCCGGCGGGTCTGACGACCAAGGACTCGACCTGGACCCGGCCGCCCTCGAAGCAGCCCTTGCGCGGGCAGGCGGGCGGGGCATCATGGTGATCAGGCCAGCCTCCCTCGACGAAGCAGTTGCCGCGCGCATGGCGGCCTTCCGTTCGAGGGGCGAACCGGACCTGCTGCTGACGATAGGGGGGAATTACGCGTCGACAGGAGCCGACTCCCGCCTGTCGCTGTTGTCGGGGGTAATCACGCTGCCGGGAAAGGCGGTACCGGGGGGTACGGGCCTCATGCAGGAATTCCTGGCCGCCGGAAAGCCGGTCATCCAGGTGCTCAACGTACAGGACCTGTGTGCCAGATACGGCATGCCCTTCGATCAGCATCCATTGCAGAGTATAGGCCATGCGGCCGTCTACCACGACGCAAGACCGCCGGCGGCTCTCGTGGCGATTCCGCCTCTTGCTGTCCTGGCGTGGTACGCGGCGTACCGGAAGAAGAAGCTCGCCCGCTGAGGCCGCCGGTCCTGCGGCTCTCCACACGGGCGGCATCGTCCATGCGGCTAGGAGCCTGTCGGACTTAGGATCTTGACCCGGCGAAGGCGAGCCGTGAGTGAAAAATTGGCGAGGATTGAGGGCCATACTGCCCGTATGGCCCGATTGACGAGCTGATTTTGCGCCACGGGGCGCCGAGATGGGCCAAGAAACGTCAAATGAGCTAACATTCTTAGACATCTTGACCATTTTTTTCACTTCTTGTCTGTTAACTTCATCTCGTGGTCCTAAGTCCGACAGGCTCCTAGACCCGCTGTTCCCGGTCGAAGGGCTTGCCGAGCTCGGTGGGTCCTATCATCCTGGCCTTGCGGACCAGCGCAAGCACGACGATGACGAGGACATACGGCAGCATGACGGCGAATTCGTAGGGGAAGTCAATGCCGGCTACCTGTATCGACAGCTGCAGCGCTTGCGCCAGGCTGAAGAGGAGGGCGCCGAACATGACGCCGACGGGATGCCACCTGCCGAAATAGACAAGCGCCACGGCTATGAAACCGCGGCCCGCGACGAGGTCATCGGCGAACATCTTGGCCTGGGCGAGGCTCAGGTAGGCTCCCGCGAGTCCGGCCATCGCGCCGCCCAACGCCAGCGCCTGGTAACGGACGCGCGCCACGCGGATGCCGAGCGAGTCCGCGGCACGCGGATAAGTGCCCACCGCCCTTACCTTGAGTCCCCACGGAGTCTTGAACAGGATGTACCAGAACAGCGGCACGAGGAGGAAGGCGATGTAGACGAGGGGGTTGTGGTTGAACAGGACAGGACCCAGGACAGGTATCCTGGACAGAAGGGGTATGGGCATGGGCGCTATGCCCGGAACGCCGGTAACGCCGCCGACGTAGTGCCTGAACAGCGTTCCGGCTATGCCCCAGCCGAGCATCTGCAGACCGATTCCGGCTATGCCTTGCGGCGCGCGGAAGGTGACGACGACCAGGGCGAACAGGAGGCCAAGCACGGTGCCGACGAGCATGGCCAGTCCCAGCCCGATCAGGTTGGCGCTGCCGGCGAGCGGCGTGCCGGCGAGGAAGTACGGGGGCAGGAATGCTATGAACGCGCCCATCGCCATGATGCCCTCGCAGCCGAGATTGAAGACGCCGGCGCGCTGGTTTATGGTCTCGCCAAGTCCGGCAAGCAGGAGGGCCACCGAAAACGGCACGCCCAGTATCAGTATGTTGAGCAGGAACGATCCGGCGTTCATCGTGTCGCCTCCCCGGGCTCTCCGGCCAGGCATGGATCGACGGAATCCGACGGATCCGGGCAGGCTTCGATGGAGCCCGGTGGCGCTGGCGGCTCGGGCCTTCCCAAGAGTCGGGACAGCAATCGGGCGGCCTTGTCCTGGGTATAGGGATTGTTCATGAATTGCCTGGCAGAAACTATCGCCAGGATAATGGCGCCCTGGAGCACGAGGACCATGTTTGCCGGTACTTCGGCGAGCCGTTGGGTCATGTCCGCGCCTATGAGGAGGAGGCCGAAGAACAGCGACGCGGGCACGATGCCTGCCGGATGCAGGCCGCCGAACAGGGCGACGACTATGCCGGTGAAGCCGTAGCCGCCGGTCACGCCTTCGATGGCCCGCCGGTGCACGCCGAGGATTTCCACCGAGCCCGCCATGCCGGCGAAGGCCCCGGACAGAAGCATGGCGATGACGAGGTAGCGCTCGACCTTGACGCCGGCGTACCGCGCGGCCTTTGCCTCGGCGCCTGCCGCCCGCATCCTGAAGCCGGCGCTTGTCCGCCACAAGAGAAAGAACACGACCAATGCAAGGCCGAGAGCAATGAAGGCGCCGGTATGCAGGCGCGTCCCGGGCAGGATGCGGTCGAGCCACGCTCCCCTGGGTATGCGTACTGTCTGCGGGGTGCCCGAGCCCGTCACGAGTTCCTCGGGGTCCATCATCGGCCCGCGAAGGAGGAACGTGTAGAACTGGGCCGCGATGTAGTTGAGCATTACCGTCGACAATATCTCGTTGACGCCGAGCCTTGCCTTGAGCACTCCGGCCAAGCCGCCCCAGATGGCGCCGCCGGCCGCGCCCGCAAGAATCGCCAGAGGCACGAGCAGCGGCCTCGGGAGGTCCGGCAGGGCTATCGCCGTGGCGCTCGACGCCAGGATTCCCATCATCATCTGACCCTCGGCGCCAATGTTCAGGATTCCGCTCCTGAAGGCTATGGCTATGCCGAGGGCTATCAGCGACAGCGGTATGGCACGCACCACTATCTCGGTGATGCCTATCATGTCCTTGAGCGGCTCGGTCAGGATGACCATATAGGCCTTGCCGATATCGGCGCCCACCGCGGCGAGCACGACAGCGCCCAAGCCCATGGCGGCGGTGGCTGCTGCTGCGACGATGGCCGCGTTGTAGGCGAACTTGAACGACTTATTCATCTGAGACTCCAGCCATCAGGAGGCCCAGCGATCGCTTCGTCGCGTCGCGTCCCGGAACCACCTTGAGTATCTTCCCTTTGTAGATGACCGCCACGCGGTCGGACAGGTTCATGATCTCTTCAAGCTCCTCGGAGATGAGGAGAATGGCGACGCCTTCCGCGCGCCTGGCAAGGAGTTGCTTGTGGATGAACTCCTCCGCTCCCATGTCGAGGCCGCGCGTCGGGTACACCGCGACGAGGGCTTTGGGGCCGCGCGCGAGTTCCCGCGCGAGTATCACCTTCTGTATGTTGCCGCCGGAAAGCGAACCGGCGGCCGTATCGGTCGACGGGCAGCGTATGTCGAATCGCTCCCGCAACCCTGTCGCGTTGGCCGATATCGCTCCCAGCCTTAGGAAACCTCCCCTGCTCCAGTCGCGCTGGCCTATGTCCTTGAGCACCAGGTTTTCGCGCACGGAGAAACCCGGTACGATGCCTTCCGTGTTGCGGTCTTCCGGTATGTAGCCCATGCCTTCGGCAATGATGCGGCTTGCCGAACTGCCGGCCAGCTCGACCCCGTCGAGGGTGATGGAACCCGATTCCGGACGGCGGAGCCCGTTGAGCGCTTCGGCGAGCTCGCGCTGGCCGTTGCCCGAGACGCCGGCGAGTCCGATTATCTCGCCTGGCGCAATCTCGAGCGTAACGCCATCGAGGGCCAGGTTGCCCCGGTCGCCGCGGACCCGGAGGTCACGGACGGACAGGAGGCCGCGGTCGCCGGAACGGTCCACCCCCGTCGAATCGACCCGGGGCAGTTCGACCTCGTGCCCCGTCATAAGCGCGGCGAGCTCTGAGGGGGAGTGGTTCTCCGTCCTTCCCTCGAAGACTATGCGACCGCGCCTGAGGATGGACACGGTGTCGGAAAGCGCCTTGACCTCGTGGAGCTTGTGGCTGATGAATACTATTGACAGCTCGCCGGACATCTTTGCAAGGAGTGCTATCAGCTCGTCGGTCTCCTGCGGGGTCAGGGCCGAGGTCGGTTCGTCGAGTATCAGGAAACGCGCCCCGAGGCAGAGCGTCTTGACCAGCTCCACGCGTTGCTGCTCGCCCACCGACAACTGCCAGACCATCGCGTCGGGGTTGACCGGCAGCTCATGGCGCTCCGCCACCTCGATTATCTTCCTGCGCACCGAGGCCAGGTCGAGCCTGAACGGAAGGTGGGCCGACTTCATGCCAAGGGCGACGTTCTCGGCGACCGTCATGTTCTGGACGAGCATGAAGTGCTGGTGGACCATGCCGATGCCATGGTCGAAGGCGTCGTTAGGGGAGCGGAACCTGACTTCCTTGCCGTTGATGAAGATGTGCCCCTCGTCGGGCTGGTACAGCCCCATGAGGATGTTCATCAGCGTCGTCTTGCCCGCCCCGTTCTCTCCGACGAGTGCCCTGACCGAGTGCTCGCCTACCGACAGGTCTATGTGGTCGCAGGCAAGAATGCCGGGAAAGCGCTTGGTGATGCCCCGCAGCTCGAGGCTCCGTATCGGTTCGTGGCCCATCTCGAGCTCCTTGATTATGAAAGCGAGAAAATAATTTGAAACACAGAGAAGATTTGAACCACAGAGGCACTGTGCGACGCGAGACACGCAGCGTCGCACAGTGCCTCTGTGGCCATCTTACCATTCTTGTCTCTTCTGCAGGCGGATCAGTACTTGACGGCCTGCCAGTCGAGCTTGAGCGTCTGGGCGGTGATGTCGGCGCGTGCCTTGTCGGCAGCCTTGCGGATGGCCGCTGTCAGGACCGCGCCCACCTTGTCGTTGTACTTGAAGATGAATCCGCCGTTCTTGAAGGTCATCGGGATATTTTCGCCGCCGAGCACGCCGACCTGGCGCTTGTCTATCATCGCCTCGATGACCGGCGCGTAGTCGTAGCTGGCCGCGGCGATCACCTTGAATCCCTCGGGAATGGACAGCTGCAGGGTGTCCTGGCCAAGCCACCATATCGGCTTGTCCTTGTACTCGGCGACGGCGCGGAGGGCGCCGGTGGCCTGCTGGGCAGCGCCGGTCAGCACGTCGGCACCGGCCTTTATCTGGGTCTGGGCGAGCTCGCCGGCCTTCACGTAGTCGGCGAACGAGCCTGTGTGGGCGACCTTTATGTCGGCCTTGGGATTTACCGACTTGACGCCGAGCCAGAAGCCGCGGTTGTAGCGGGCGGAGTCGCCTGCGTCCACCGGTCCGACCACGCCGATGATGCCGGTCTTGGTGACCATGCCGGCGATAACGCCGTTGATATAGCCGGTCTCT
>CAZNXK010000056.1:0-21269 GCA_964576835.1 uncultured Treponemataceae bacterium
GCGGCAGTTGCGGCGGGTACGAAGGGGACGAGGGAAACACCGAGGCTGGAATCCAGCAAGCCCAGCATGGAGAGTGTCGCCGCGGTGCCCCAGACCAGGCCCCAGGGCACCGAGCCGGCGATCAGCCGAGTGGCCGACGGAGCCGTTCTCGCAGCGCGCGCGAACAACGGGGTCGCGGCCAGGGACTGGATGGCGAAAAGCGCCATTGCCCCGGCTTCGATTGACCGGTACCGCGAAGGACCGAGTACGAACGCCGCCAATGCTCCGCCGGACACGATACCGGAGGTCGAGTACGAGATGATGCGCCATGCCTTGTGTACCTGCCGGTCGCAGGCAAGGTCCGTTACATACGCCAGGACGGCGCGCGCGAGGGCGGCCAGAAGCAGCGCAAGCGGAAAAACCGGTACGTCAGCAAGAGAGGAGAGGAATGGAGCGCTCCTGACCACGGCTGACAGGCAAAAAAGGAGGGCCGCCGCGCGGTAGGCAGCGTAGGTCTTGCGGTACGCCGCAAGGGCGGTCGCAAACGCTGCCAAGGCGAGCCAGAACCACAGAAGGGCGAGCTGTCCCGCTGGCAGGATGCCAGCGACAGATTCGACAAAACTTTTTACAAACATATGAACATAGTAATCATTTCATACAGACTTTTCCATTGTTTCCCGAACGGTCTGGACCGCATCCCGAGATCGCCGTTTCATCGCGCCTTTTTTCGCTATTCCGTTTTACCAGGCAATAAGATCCGCTCGTATATTGAAATAAGACACGAAAAACAGGTTTCGGTATCATTCACCCAATTGTCATTTTTTTTGAGCTGGGATACACTGTCGAAATAATACTATCGATACAATATTATCGATGAATTTCAGGGGGTACACATATGGCAGTCGCTCAGATCGAGTTCTCGAAAGAGCTCCAGAGCTTCGTGCAAGAGTGGAAAGACAAGCCTGGCAACTTGATCATGATTCTCCATCGCGTGCAGCAGGAGTTCACCTTCGTACCTAGGGAGGCCGCCGAGAGGCTGTCGAGGGACCTTACAATTCCCTTGGCCAAGATATATGGCGTAATCACCTTCTATCACTACTTCAAGACCACGAAGCCGGGCAAGCACCGTATTTCGATATGCCTCGGCACGGCATGCTACCTCAAGGGCAGCCAGAGCCTCATCGAGGAAGCCGAGAGCATCCTGGGCATTTCGGGCAGCGAGGTGACGGACGACGGACTCTTCTCCATCGATGCGGTCCGTTGCGTCGGTTGCTGCGGATTGGCACCCGTCATGATGGTGGGCGACGAGGTATTCGGCAAGCTGACCAAGGAACAGGTCCCAGAGATCATAGCGAAGTTCAGGAACATCGGATAATAACATGCACTTCGCCATCTGTGACTTCCTCCTCGACCTGGTGCAGAATTCGGTCGAGGCCGGCGCGACCACCATCGCGGTCGGTGTCATCGAGGAGGGTGGCGTTCTGGATGCATACGTCGAGGATGACGGCAAGGGAATGGATGAACAGGAACTGGAGAGAGCAAAGGATCCCTTCTATTCAGACGGGGAAAAGCATCCCAGGCGGAAAATGGGCCTTGGAATACCATTCCTCCTGCAATCGCTCGAGATAGCAGGCGGCTCATACGAGCTGAAGTCCCGCAAGGGCGAAGGAACGAAATTGTCGTTCCGTTTTCCGGCAGGGGGCGTCGATACGCCTCCGATGGGCGATCTGGCGGGCATGTTTCTGTCGGCGATGTGCTTTGACGGTGATTACGAACTGAAAGTGCTGCGACGGGCACCTGCCCGGGCAATAGAGTACGAGATCAGGCGATCCGAGATCCTCGACGCGGTCGGGGACTTGAGCGATGCGGGCGCGCTGCTGGACGCCCGGGAATTCCTCGCCTCGCAAGAGGCCTCGTAACGAAAGGAAACATCATGGCGAAGATGAACCTGGAACAGCTCCGGAAACTCCGCGAGGAGAAGAAGAGTGACATGGTCAGGCGGAACGTGGAAGGCAAGAATATTCAGATAATCGTCGGCATGGGCACCTGCGGAATCGCCGCAGGCGCGAAGCAGACCTTTGACGAGATAGTCAAGGCGGTCGACGAGAACAAAATGAGCGCAGACGTCATCATCAGGCAGACCGGCTGCATGGGCCTCTGCTATGTGGAGCCGACGGTCGAGATCGTGATGCCCGGCATGCCGGCGACGATATACGGCAGGGTGGACGTCCCCACCGCGCGTGAAATCGTGGTCAAGCATGTCGTAGGCAAGACGCTCGTCGAAAACCATATCTACGACCGGCCCGCGGTCGATATCGTCAAGAGCTAGGGCGGAGGTCGAAATCATGGCATACAAACACTTCATACTGGTCTGCGGCGGCACCGGATGCGAGTCAAGCCGCGCGGACGAAATCTATCGGGAACTTATCGCCAATGCCGAAGCCATGGGCGTCAAGAACGACGTGCAGGTCGTCAAGACCGGTTGCTTCGGTTTCTGCGAGAAGGGGCCGATCGTCAAGGTACTTCCGTCCGAGTCGTTCTATGTCGAGGTAAAGCCCTCTGACGCCAAGGAAATCATCTCCGAGCAGATAATCAAGGGTCGTGAGGTCACGAGACTGCTCTACAAAGACGCTCGGCAGAAGGACCGCATCAAGGTAGAAGACATCCAGTTCTACCAGAAGCAGTACCGCATCGTGCTGCGCAACTGCGGCATCATCAACCCGGAGAACATCGACGAGTACATCGCCCGCGACGGATATGCCGCCATCGAGAAGGTGCTGACGTCGATGAAGCCGGACGACGTCGTGGCTGAACTCAAAGCCTCGGGTCTCCGCGGCAGGGGAGGCGCGGGTTTCCCAACCTGGCGCAAGTGGGAGTTCTCCAAGGGCACCGTTGCCGACCAGAAGTACGTGGTCTGCAACGCCGACGAGGGCGATCCGGGCGCCTACATGGACCGGTCCACGATAGAAGGCGACCCCCATTCGATCATCGAGGCGATGGCCATATGCGGCTACACGGTCGGCGCGACCAAGGGTTTCGTCTACATCCGCGCCGAATACCCGCTGGCCATCGAGCGCCTCAAGATCGGGCTCAAGCAGGCGCATGAATACGGCCTCCTCGGCGACAACATCCTGGGCACGGATTTCTGCTTCGACATCGAGATACGCCTCGGCGCCGGCGCTTTCGTCTGCGGCGAAGAGACGGCCCTCTTGCAGTCGATCGAAGGAAATCGCGGCATGCCCGTTCCCCGCCCGCCCTTCCCCGCGATCAAGGGTCTGTGGGGCAAGCCAACCGTCATCAACAATGTCGAAACCTGGGCTAATATCCCGGTGATCATCACCAAGGGTGCGTCGTGGTTCTCGAAGATAGGTACCGAAACGAGCAAAGGCACCAAGGTTTTCGCGCTGACCGGCAAAATCAACAATTCCGGCCTCGTCGAGGTACCGATGGGCACGACGCTCCGGGAGATCATCTACGACATCGGCGGCGGCATAAGGGGCGGCAAGAAGTTCAAAGGCGCACAGACCGGCGGCCCGTCCGGCGGAATCATCACCGAGGAATTCCTCGATCTGCCCATCGATTACGAAAGCCTGACATCTCTCGGCTCCATGATGGGCTCGGGTGGACTGATCGTCATGGACGAAGACGACTGCGTCGTCGATGTATCGCGCTTCTACATGGAGTTCTGCGTCGACGAGTCGTGCGGAAAGTGCTCGCCATGCCGGATCGGCACCAACCAGATGCATTCATTGCTCATCAAGTTCACCAAGGGGCAGGGCAAGCTCGAAGACCTCGAAAAACTCGAGAAGATAGGGCTGGCGATGAAGAAGGCGGCGCTCTGCGGCCTCGGCCAGACCGCGCCCAACCCGACGCTGTCCACCATCAAGCGGTTCAGGGCCGAGTACCTCGAGCACATCGTCGACCGCACATGCCGCGCGGGCAAATGCAAGGATCTGCTGCTCTTCAGCATCGACAAGATAAAGTGCATCGGTTGCGGGCTTTGCGCGCGCAAGTGCCCGGTCAATTGTATTTCAGGCGACAAGACACTGAAATTCACCATCGACGCCTCGAAATGCATCAAGTGCGGCGAATGCTTCAAGGCCTGCAAGTTCAGCGCCGTCCTCAAGAAATAAGGAGTAGACCCCATGGTCAACGCCAAGATTAACGGGATTCCGGTACAGGTTGCCGAAGGCACGACGATACTCGACGCTGCCGAGAAGGTGAATGTGCGCATTCCAAAACTGTGCTACAACGACGATCTGCCCGCGTGGGCAGCCTGCGGCATCTGCATCGTGAAAGTCGAGAGAAACCCGAAGATGCTCCGCGCCTGCTGCACCCCCCTCGAAGAAGGCATGAGTGTCATCACCCATGACCCGGAAATAGTCCAGGTCCGCAAGACAGTCATCGAACTCATACTCTCGACCCATCCCGACGACTGCCTCCAGTGCCCACGCAATCAGTCGTGCGAGCTCCAGACCCTGGCGGCGGAGTTCGGCATACGCGAGCAGCCCTTCGAAAAGCGGCTCCGCGACCTTCCGCTAGACGACTCTACCGGCTCGCTGATCCTCAACCCGGAAAAATGCATCCGTTGCGGTCGTTGTGTCACCGTCTGCCAGCAAATGCAGAACGTCTGGGCGATCGAATTCCTTGGCCGAGGAGAGAGCACGCGCATCGCGCCGGCTGCTGACGTGCGCCTGGCCGATGGCCCCTGCATCAAGTGCGGACAGTGCTCCGCCCATTGCCCGGTCGGAGCAATCTACGAGAACGACCAGACCAAACAGGTCTGGGAAGCCCTGATGAAGGGTGGCGACGAAGCCAAGACATGCGTCGTTCAGATCGCCCCCGCGGTCCGCGTCGCACTTGGCGAGGAATTCGGCCTCGAGCCGGGTACTGTCATCACGAGGAAGATCTATGCGGCCCTCCGCCGCCTTGGCTTCGACGTGATTTTCGACACCAACTTCTCCGCCGACCTGACCATCATGGAGGAAGGCACCGAGTTCGTGAAGCGCTTCGCCGACTTCGCCGCAGGCAAGAACAAGGAGATGATGCCCCTGATCACCTCGTGCTGCCCGGCCTGGGTCGACTACATGGAGAAGTACTACGATGACATGATACCGAATTTCTCTACCGCAAAAAGCCCGATGCAGATGATGGGCGCGATGATCAAGACCTATTGGGCAGACAAGGCCAAAGTAGATCCCAAAAAGATCTATTCGGTAGCCATCATGCCGTGCACCGCCAAAAAATGGGAAAGCGGCCGCAACAAGGACATGTTCAGCTCCGGCGAGCGCGATGTCGATGTGGTGCTCACCACACGCGAGCTGGCCAGGATGATCAAGCAGGCGGGAATCGATCTGGTCAACCTGCCCGATGAGGACGAGGACAGCCCTATGGGTCCGTACACCGGCGCGGGAACGATCTTCGGCGCTACCGGTGGCGTCATGGAGGCAGCGCTCCGCTCGGCCTACTACCTCGTCACCAAGGAAGACCTCAAGGATGTCAACTTCACCGGGGTCCGCGGCATCTCCGGCATCAAGGAAGCCCGCATCCACATCAAGGGAATCGAGGTCCGTGTCGCCGTAGCCCACCAGATGGGCAACATTGCGGCCGTGCTCGAGGAAGTCCGAAAGGCCAAGGCTGAGGGCAAGGATGTCCCGTGGCACTTCATCGAAGTGATGGCCTGCCGAGGCGGCTGCATAGGCGGCGGCGGACAACCCTACGGTTCCACCGATGCGGTTCGCCAGAAGCGCATGGCCGGCATCTATTCCGACGACGAGCACAGCACGTACCGCTGTTCCCACCACAATCCCCACATCGGGACTGTGTACAAGGAATTCCTCGAACAGCCCGGAAGCCACAAGGCTCACCAGCTGCTGCACACTCATTACCAAAAACTGGAACTGTACAATAAGTGACGGACGTTCGTGCCGACAAGCCGAGCCGGTAGGCTCGGCTTGCGGCACAACGTCCTGGGTTGTCCCGGCACAACGTCCTTGGGCTGCCGGGAAATCGCCGTTGTCGTGGCTTTCTTCAAAAGAGAGCATCACCACAGTCACTTGTGTGATATCATTCTGTTCAGGCTCGAGCAACAACAGGCAGGATGAAGCTGTCTGGCAAGACGGTGGAAGTACAACATAGGACCTTCATGCTTTCCGTAGCCAATATGATCGTCATAGGAACTCCAGCCAGCCATCCAGCCGCGCGGGAATTTGCGTTATCCCTCATACGTCAGCACGCTGCCATGCGCCCGGTGCATGTGGTTTGCCTGAGCGGACCCTATTTGCAGGATACCTGCGTTTCTCCGGCGGAGACGGGGCTCCCTCTCGACGCGGGGGCTTCTTTGGTACAGACCCTCCGCGCAGCTCCCCCGGACATGGAAGAAGGCCTCGCCGCTCTGCTCTCCCGCTTGCCGCGCGGCTCGTGCGTGATCGGACTCGCGGACGATTCGCTTGGCCATGATGGCTACGACATCCTGACCGGGCTGAACTGTCCGGTCATCATGGACGTCGGGGGATTGGGGATTTCGCCCGCTAGCTGCACCTTCCAAGAAGGACGATGGCGAACGTCCCTGGGTCTGTCCGTGGCGGTCCTGGCAGGCGGCCAGAGTACCCGCATGGGTGAGGACAAGAGCCTCCTCCCGATTGCCGGCAGGACAATGATCGAACATATCATCGCACAGCTTGAACCCTGGACAGATGACATGCTCATAGGAGCCAACGATCCCGACACGTACTCGTTTACCGGGCTGCCAGTAATCAAGGACAGGAAACAGGGTTGCGGCCCCCTTATGGGGATCGCGTCCTGCCTCGAGGCCGCCCGAAACAGCAGAATCTTCGTCGTCGCCTGCGACATACCGGAAATCCCGCCGAGCTTCTTTCATCGACTCGTCAGCGAATCCCGCACCGCGGACGTCGTCATGCCCCTGGACGCGGAAGGTCGAGCCGAACCCCTTCTGGCCGTTTACTCGAAAAAAGCGTTGCCGGCCATGCGCGCCATGCTCGAGCGTGGCGCGCGCCGTGTAGTATCCATCCTGTCCGAACA
Organism: uncultured Treponemataceae bacterium; assembly: GCA_964576835.1. Lineage (GTDB taxonomy): Bacteria > Spirochaetota > Spirochaetia > Treponematales > UBA12059 > SZUA-370. Next base: position 7,021 of record CAZNXK010000056.1, read on the forward strand.
AGCTCGGGCCGAGTTCAGCCTGAGCGTTAAGTACGTGGAACTCGGAAACGCCTCCTGGTACAGGAACGTGAACACCAAGGAAGAGTATCACCGCATGAAGAAAGCCTGACCGGGCATACGGGCGCCTTCCGCTCCGGAAGGCGTTTTATTTGCACAATTGCTTTCAAGTTAAATTTTATATATATTTATTGATGACTGAGGAGGCGCATATGATCAAGAATATGGGTCTTTTGGACAGGCTCGTACGGATCGCGTTCGCCGTCTTGATAGCCGCGCTGTACTTCACGGGGCAGATCAGCGGCACGGTCGCGATAGTCATGGGCGTCGTAGCCCTGATCATGGTGTTCACGAGTCTTGCGGGCACCTGCCTGCTCTACATCCCCTTCAAGCTCGATTCGCACAACAAGAAGGGCTGATCGGGGAAGGACGCGCCGCATGCCGGCGCGTCCAACGTTCTCGCTTGAACCACCGCATGCGCCTTTGGCCGCGTGACGGCCAAAAGGTCTATTTCGAAGCCGGACCAATCCTGATGATGATCTCACGATCCAGGTCGGTATTCTTGAGTGGCTTCACGAGTCCAAGCACCACATTCTCGATCGTCTCCGTAACGAAAGCGTTGAGCGGCACCTCGATGCCGCCATTGGTCACTTCAACATCCCGTGCTTTCATGGCATTTCCTCCAAGCAGATGATTTTCAACGAATGACCCCGAATCTTCGGGGTTGAAAACGGTCTTGCTTGCGGCGCGGCCGCGCTCGGCTAGACCGGAAAAGCCGGTGACCAGTACATCGAAATCATCCAGCGGCCGCTTGAGGTCCGTTTCGTCCTCGGCAGCGCCCCCGATCAAGACGCGCACGGCGCACGAAACCACCCTGCCCTCGATCAGTATGACATCGGCGCCGGGGAAAAGCGATTCGATATACGGCCGTTCCCAGGACGGCGGAGTCCGCGATATCCTCACCGTCTCGTCATCGGAAACGATGGCGGCTTCCGCGCCGGCATCGAAGAATCGGCTCGAATCCTTGCCTTGCGGGTTGAAGCTGGCGCCGTGATGAACGCACTTGACCGCACCGACCTTCAGTCCCCGCTTATGGAGCAGGGAGGCGCAAGCTTCGATGAAACCGGTCTTGCCGGTATTCGACCAGCCTATGAAACAGGCGATTCTCGTTCCCATCGGCCCATTCTAGTTCGGAGGCTAGCCCCGGGGCAAGCCGTCAGCGGTCAAGGCGCTTTATCCTGGTGCGCGGCCCGAAACCCCAGCCGCCTTCCCTGAACTCGGGCTCCGCGATGGTGACCAGATCGTAGCGGCCGAGCGAGAAAAAGCCCTCATGGGCGGCGTTTTCGTCGTCCTTGCGCGCGGAGAAGGGGAACCTGCCCGAGGGTCCGCACAGCAGGTAGCGGACTCGGCCGCCCTTGTTGAGCATCGGCGCGGAGACAACCCGGTACGAGTCTCCGGGTGACGGCACGACAACCAGCCCCCCTCCTTCGGCCGGAGGGGGCCGCAAGACGAACCAGGTCATCTTGATGAGGTCGCGGTCCAGGCCAGCCCCTTGGGCAAGGCTGCGGACGACCGTGGGTACATCCCAGCTCGACTCGTCGTGGCAGGTAGTCGTGGGACCCGCGGCCAGGGCCGGGCACGGTCCGGCGATTGAACACGGCGAGTTCACCGCCCATCCCGCCGCCACGAGGCGATCCCGCAACGCGATAGCCGCCCGGCCGGCCTGGAGCGTCGCCGGCTCCATGATGAGGACCGAGCCGCCGGGAGCGAGAAATGCCGCCGAGCGCATGACGATGGCGAGTCTCCGTGCAAGGGTCGCAGCGCCGGCTCCGGTATCGGCGCCGCCTATTTCGTTGAGGCAATGACCAAACGCCACCAGGTCGTAGGTCGCCCCGGGTGGCAATGGGAGCAGGGGAGATTCCAGGTCGGCTACCACCGTCGAAACCGCGAACGGTTCGCCAGATTCGCGCGACATGACGGCCAGCGCGTCGCTGGCCATCGACAGAGCCCCGGGAGAGGAATCGACGAGAGTGAAAGACCGCGCGCCCAGTCCCGCGAGCGCCAGGGAGACTGATCCCGGTCCAGCGCCCATGTCCAGGACCGACGACGGGCGCAGCCCTGATATCGCGCAAGCCCTGATCGCCTGGGCCATTGACACCGCCATATAGTAGTCTGCATACGCGGCCAGACAGGCTGGATCATCCATGTACCGGGTGCCTGCCAGTACCCTGCTTCCGGTCAGGCCACGCTGCAAGGCGAGCAGGGCATCGGAATTCGAGATTCGCTGCCTCATCGATACTCCTAACTGGCCCGCGGCAACGGTGGCTGAAGGTCAGGGTCCTCGTCTTGCCGGTCGTTCATGCCGATGAGGAACAGCACACTGCCAACTGCCTCAGCGAGCGCCTCGGGCAGGGCCTTCCTGCCACCAGCGGATGACGGGTCGATTGCGACGAGTTCCGAGCCCATGTCGGCCATCACCGGGGGTTCAGCGCAGAATTCCTCGGCGAGCCGATGCCCCGAGAACGAGCGAACCGCCTTGTCGCTGATGCCATGGCGGCACACCGAAAACCTTGACTCGCCGTTCTTGCCGCGAACGGCTGAAAACGCGAACATCCTGCATACCAGCGGCCTGGCCTCGTAGATGCCGCAGTGGTACGGGTTCTCGTCACGGTACAGAGGGCAACCAGTACGTCCATCGGACAGTACCCGCGGTTTCAGTCCTTCGGCCGCGATCGTGCATGCCAGTGTTCTGTCGGTGACGGAAAGGAACGCCGCTATGCAGGAAGCCTCGATAGGCAGGATATCGGGAACGAATGATTCGCAGCACATGCCACAGCAGTCCGGGCAAGAGATACCGGAGCTTTCGCTGAATACCGCTACGGCGGCATCGGCTCTGCCATACAGACACGCGAGCTCCTCGAGCCGCTCGGCCAGAAGCGACGGAGGAAGAAGGCCGGCTATGTCCAATCGGATGCTCCGGGACGGCGACGCCTGACCGCCAGACCGGCCGCGAAACCGGCTATGTCAGCGAACATGTCAAGAAGCTCCGCCGAGCGCCCGTCAGCCAGGAGCTGGAGAGCCTCGGTCAGCGCGGAGAAAGCCAGCGCGGCGGTAAAGGCAAGGACCAGCCGTCTACGGCTGCCGAGGCCAAAGTCAAAGCGGACCGCCACGGCAAGCGCGATGAACATCGTGAAATGCGCAAGCTTGTCCAAGCCTGGAATCCCCGGCGCATCAGGCAGAGCGGAAGCGGGTAGAAGTATTGCGACGAGTATCAGGCTCACGACGATAATAGTGAGCGCGGGAAATTTACGGATCATGGCGCTACTTTCGCCTGGAATCGACAGGCTCGTCCAGCACCCCGGCAACGCCGCCAAGACCCGTGGATGCGGCGCGGGTGGCAGCCGCCTTGACCGCGGCAGCCGCTGTCTTGTCCAGTCCGGAGCGGGCCGCGATGTACGCCGGCTCAGCCTCGGCCACCGCCGAAAGCGACCCGAACGCGTCCATGATGCGTCTTGCCCGGGCCGGACCGACTCCCTTGACGGCCTCGAGCACCGGGAAACCGAGCGCCTTGCCGCGCAGGCGCTGGTTCATGCCGGTCGCGAAGCGGTGGGCTTCGTCGCGGATGGCGACGACGAGCCTCAGCGCGGCCGAATCCTTGGGCAGGACGATCGGCACGCTCTCGCCGTGGGGCCAGAGCTCCTCGTTCTCCTTGGCCAGGCCGACGACGGGCAGGTCCAGGCCGAGCGCGTCGAGCATTTCCCAGGCCGCGTTCACCTGCCCGCGGCCGCCGTCGATGAGCACCAGATCGGGAGCGTCCGCCTCGTCGTTCGCTATGTGCGTGTAGTGCCTGGCCGTAGCCTCGCGCATCGCGCCGAAATCGTCGATGGCGCCTTCCAGGCTCCTGATTTTGTAGATACGGTAGCGTTTCTTGTCAGGCGCGCCGTTACGGAACGATACCAGGGAAGCGACGGTATGCTTGCCCGAGAGCTGTGCTATGTCAAAGCCCTCTATCAATTCGGGCAAAACGTCGAGGCCGAGCGCGGACCTGAGCGACTCGAGAGCCTCCACGTCCCCTGCTTCGCGGCGACGCTTGGCCAGATCCTCGCGCGCGTTGTGTTCCGCCATCGCCATCGCCGCTTCGTGCCGCCGCTCGTCGGGAATCGACAGCCTGAAATCGGATCCCAGTCCGGTACGCAGCCACTCGGCCGCCAGTTCGAGCCCGGCGGCATCCTTGACGAAAAGCTCGGGCGGCGGCCGGCGACCGTCGCTGTAATACATGCCGAGGAATTCAGCGGCCGCCTCGGCCTCGGAACCGAAGCTGCGCTCCCGGAACAGGTCGCGTCCGACGAGCTTGCCGCCACGCGTCTGGAACACCACGAAGTCGACGAGGCTGCCGTCGAAAACCCACGCCACGTAATCACGGTCCCCATAGGCGAAGTCGACCACGCCCGAGTCTCCACGGAACTCCTCTATCGCCTGTATGGAGTCGCGCAAGGCCGCGGCCTTCTCGAACTGGAGCGATTCCGACGCCTCCGCCATGTCCGCCTTCATCGCGGTGACCAGCGTATCGGAGTCACCTGACAGGAGCGTCGCGACTCGTTCCACCTGGAGGGCGTATTCCTCGCGGGTCGTCTTCCCGGCGCAGGGGGCGGAGCACCTGCCGATATGGTAATACATGCACGGCGTCTCGCGTTTGCGTAGCGTCCTGCAGCGCCGAAGGGGAAAAAGCTTGCGGACCATGTCGAGGTAGCGGTCTATCACGTCGGCGCTCGGGTACGGACCGAAGTAGCGGCTGCCGTCGTCGATGATGCGCCTGGTCCTGAACACGCGGGGAAATTCCTCGTTCGTTATGCGGATGGCGGGATAGGTCTTTCCGTCTTTCAGGTTGATGTTGTAGCGTGGAGCATGCCGCTTTATCAGGGTGTTTTCGAGGAGCAGGGCCTCGTATTCCGTCTCCGTCAGTATCCATTCCAGCGTCGCCGCTTTCGAAACGAGCATCCGCGTTTTGATCTCCCGCTTGCCGGAGAAATACGAGGCGAGCCTTGCCTTGAGCGACTTTGCCTTGCCGACATAGATGACGGTGCCTCCGGCATCCTTCCAGAGGTAGACTCCCGGCGTTTCGGGGGCCTGTTTGGCGATGATTTTCAATTGGTTTGAAGGCCGGGCTTTATTCTCGTCCATATTCTTCGATACTATGATAGTGAGGATTCCGCAAAAAGTGGAGCCTTTCAGGCCACCCGGTCAATTTCACCTGGATCGAGGATCGACGCAGCATGAATTCAAGAATACGTGGCCCATACATCATCGCCTCAGTCAGAACGATAGCTGTCGCGATGAGCCTTGCGACGATATTCGCTTTACCCATGGTCGCCGTGGCCGAAGAGACGCTCGTCATAGATGCCGCGAGCCGTTCGCCATCGTCACCGCTCCAGTGGACGCTCGACGGTACGGCGGCCGTTCCCGGGCCGTCCGGCCACGAAATAGCGCTGGAACCGGGTCCGGCAGGCGCAGGATCCGACGCGGATCTTTTCGTGTCATTCGACAGTGAAACCACCGTTGACGTCACCGGACACTGGACCGTCGAGACGATAGGCCCCTATGAGCGGGAGGAGGCCTCCAGGTTCGGCGCCGGGGCCGGCTCCTTCAGGGCGCCGGCCACCAGGCTGGTGCTCAAGCCGGGACCGAAAGCGATGTTCGCCCCCGACATGCCGCTCGGCGACCTGTCCCTCGAATTCTGGCTCAAGCCCGCGCGCGCGGATTCGGGGGAGATAGTATTCCTGTGGAAGGCCAGGAGGCGGGCCGGCTCGGCCTGGCTTGCGCAACAGGTTTCAAGCATCATACTGCGCAACCGCATGACCTTCGGCTTCATGAATTTCTTCGCCGCGCCCGCGGGCAAGGCGACGACAATAAGCCTCCAGGGTGTTTCCGTCCTCGTCCCCGGCGCATGGTCGCACCACCTGCTCAGGTTCGACTCTGCGACCGGCCTCGTTGAATACCTGATGAACGGCAAGACCGAGGCAATCGCGTGGGCGACCTCTACCGGCAAGCAATCGGGCGACGTCTACAATCCCGTGTCGGGCGGCTCTGGCTGGCTCGAGATAGCTCAGAACTACACCGGGCTCATCGATGAATTCGCGCTCCGAGGCGCGTTCGTGGAAAATCCGGTCCTCAGGAGATACCCGGCTTCCGGGGGAACGGCGACGTCGCCCATCTTCGACCTCGGTTCGACCAATGCGACGATTCTATCCATCGAGACACAGACCAGGCTGCCCGGTGAATCCGCTGTCCACTGGAGCTACCGAGCAGGCGACAGCTCCGCCGGATGGCGTGACGAGGCGCCCGAATGGATATCGTTCTCGCCGGGCACCCCGCTCGGCGCATCCGGATCGCCGCCGAAAGGCCGCTATGTCCAGATCAGGATGGCGCTCTATCCCGACGCGCAGGGAGAGAAATCACCGGCCGTTTCGTCGATACGGATAGTCCACGAACCCGATGCGTCCCCGACGCCGCCCGGTTCGATCTCGGCGTCGAGCGGTGACGGCCGCTTGACCATACGGTGGTCGCGCGTATCGGAAAGCGACATCAAAGGCTATATGGTATACTACGGTGATTCATCGGGCGATTATTTCGGGACGGGCGCAAAGGAAGGGCCGAGCCCCGTATCGGTTGCAGGGCAGGAATCGACGAGCATCACGCTTCACGGGCTCAGGAACGGGTCACTGTATTTTATCGCGGTCGCCGCGTACGACGACGCGAACCCACCCCATATCGGGGAATTTTCGCGCGAACTGACAGCGCGGCCATCGAGGGTCTCGCCATGACCACAGCGAAGAAGGTTTCAGACAGTCTCCTGCGTGCGGAAAACGCGCTCAGGCTCCGCGACTTTGAAACCGCGGAACGCTACTCACGAAAGAGCCTCCTCGAAGAGCCGACGTCGAAGGCCGCCCGCATGATACTGGGCACCGTCTACCTCCGCACCAACCGCCCTGCAGACTCGCTGGCGGCGTTCTCGAGCGCCATCGAGGCAGACCCCAGGGACGTGCGCGGACTCGAAGGCATGGCCATTGCCTACCTCAGGCTGTCCAAGCCCCAAGATGCCCTCTCGGCTCTCGAGCGCGCCGTGGTCATCAAACCCGACGACGCCGAGCTGCTCTTCAACCTGGGCAACGCCCACAAGGCGCTCGGAAACCTCCGTGCCGCGGAGATGTCGTTCGCCAAGGCCCTGGAACTGGACCCAAAGCACGTCATAGCCTTCAACAACCTGGGAAATGTCTACATGGCGCTCGGCGACAACGCCAAGGCGGTACAGGTCTTCTGGCGGGGACTGGCTGTCGATCCCAACTACCCGTCCTTCCACTTCAACCTGGGCATAGCGTATGAAGCGCTCGGCAAACCCGCCGACGCCGTCACTGAATTCGAAGCGGCAGTCAAAGGCAGGCCGGGCTGGATAGAAGCCATGACCCGCTACGGTGAGTGCCTTGCCCGGAGCGGCGAGCACAAGCATTCGATCGATGTCTTTTCCCAGATCATCGCCATCGACCCGCTGAACGCCCCGGCCCGCAACGGCATCGGGCTCGTGTACGCCGAGGCGGGCAAGCCGGACGAAGCGGTATCATGGTTCCGAAAAGCCCTCGAAGCCAATCCCAAATTCCTCGACGCGGCCGTCAATATCCAGGGTGTCCTTGAAAAGACGGGCCGCTACGCGGAAGCCATAGGCGAGATCCAGGCGCTCGTCGACCTGATGCCGGACAACGATGGCCTGAGGGTCCAGCTTGCGCGGCTCTACAAGACCCTTGGGCACCTCGACCTGGCCATGGACACCATCACCGATGTCCTGCGTCATTCTCCGAACGACATAGAAGCCCTCAAGATTTACGGCGCCCTGCTCCAGTCGCTGGGCAAGCCGGACAAGGCCAGGGACGTCTACCGCAAGATAGTCAAACTCGATCCCGCGCAAGCGTCGTTCAAGGTGGAACTGGCCAGGCTGTACCGGGAAGCCGGCGATACCGACTCTGCGGTCAGCGAACTCGAACAGTACCTGATCTCCCGTCCCAGGGACTTTGCCGCCAGGATCGAGCTCGCGCGCTGCTACGGAGACAAGGGCGACCATGAACACGCGGCGCAGATACTCCGCGAGGTAGTCGAGGCGGTTCCAGACAACGCCGAAGCCTGGCTCGAGCTGTCCGCAGCGTACACCGCCCTGGGCGACAAGGATCGCGCGGTCGAGGCCGCGGACAGGCTCGTCAACCTCCGCGGCGGACGCGGCAGCAACGACGACATGGACGGGCTGACCGACTCGATCGAGAACTACGAAAAAGCCGTCCGCTCCTATTCATCCGACATGCGGGATGCCTGGGACAAGAACATCAAGGTGCTGAGGGACGCGCTGAGGACGGACTCCGCGGACGGATCAGAAGCAGGCGAAAAAGGCGAGGATGGAGAAACTCTCTTCAACCTCGGGACCGCGGAAGCCATACCGGTCGACGAAGCGGAAGAACTGATATTCCTCGACGAGCGCGAGGAGCCCCTCGATGGCGAGGACGAACTCGACGAGGAGCAAGAAGAGCCGGCCGTACTGGACGATGACGACGGACACCGCATCGATGAACTTCTCGAAGGCCAAGAACTGTACGGGACGGGCTTGCCGCAAGGAGCCGAGGGACGCCCTCAAGGAGCTGAACAGACTCCCGAAGCGCCGCAGCAGCAGGCTCCGCAAGCTCAACAGCCACAGCAACAAGCTCAACAGCCACAGCAACAAGCTCAACAGCCACAGCAGCAGGCTCAACAGCCACAGCAGCAGGCTCAACAGCCACAGCAACAGGCTCAACAGCCACAGCAACAGGCTCAACTGCCACAGCAACAGGCTCAACAGCCACAGCAGCAGGCTCAACAGCCGCAGCAGCAGGCCGCTCCGGTACAGCAGCCGATGCAGTATCCGTCCTTCCCCCCGTATCCACCTTTTCCGCCGTATCCCATGCCGCCCGCGGCCAGCGCCCGCCCGAAACCTCCCAGCCTCGAACCACTCGAGCTGTCTCAGCCGACAGAAGATTCGGGAATCGACGAGGACGAGAGCCTGGAGTACATCGACGAACCCGAATTCGACGACAACCCGGACCCGGAAGAGTTGCCCGACGAAGACCTTCCGGCAGAGCCGGAAAACACGGATGCCCTTGACGACGTGACCCTCGAGGAGGAGGACGAGTTCCCGGGCGACGAGCCCGCGCCCGAGCTGGATCTTGAGCCCGAGGAAAAGCCCAACGGGCCGGCTATTCCAGTTCCAGAGCCAGAGCCAAGGTCTGAACCTACTCCTGAAAAGCATCCTCGCCGAAGGGCGACTGACCGCGAAGAGGAGCCGGAATCAGGCCGTGACGCCATCGACCCCCTGGGAGAAGAGGCAGCAAGGCTCTACCGGTACCTGAAAGACCTCAGCCAGGCCCTTCCCGAGGACAAGCGCGAAGCCATGGAGCAGAGCGGCGTCTCGGCGAAGCTCGACGCCATCATCGACCGCGTAGCCCAGACACCGGTCGCAACCACGCAAGCCACGCAAGCCACGCAAGCCGATCCAGGACCAGCATCATCGCCATCGGCCAAGGCAAATCCCAAGCCAAGGCAAGAGAAAAAAGCGATCCCCACCGAGATTCTCGGGGTTCCCGTATCGCCCCGTCTCGCCAAGCTGATAGAATTCATGCGCCGGGAGAAAAACAATGTCGGGTAACGCCAACATCCTCCGCATCAAGGCCTACATCGGTTCGATGCCGAGCCTGCCCACCACCGTCGCCAAGGTGATGGAAATATGCAACAACCCCAAGACGAGCCCGACCGATCTCGACAAGGTTATTTCCCTCGACCCGGTATTGATGGGCAAGGTCCTCAAGCTCATCAACTCGGCCTACTACGGGCTTCAGAACCAGGTGACGAGCCTCGTTAGGGCCATCATCATGCTCGGCGTCAACACTGTGAAGAACCTGGCGCTCAGCACCGCCATCCTGGACAAGCTGGTCGACAAGACAGGATTCAGGGCGCTCAACATGGAGGGCTTCTGGCGCCACTCGCTCTGTGTCGGCGTCGTCGCCAAGATGATCGCGAGGAAAAAAGGCGTCCCTGCGCAGCGGCTCGACGAATTCTTCGCGGCAGGGCTTCTCCATGATATCGGCAAGATCCCTCTCAACAATGCCCTGGCCGACGAGTACGTGAAGGCCATGGCTCTCGCCGACCGGGAGCGCATCGCGATACACCTCGCGGAGAAGCGCAGCATCGACATCGACCACGCGGAGACGGGATCGATGATTGCTGACGCCTGGCATCTCGACGGTCCGATAGCCGACGCCATCCGCTTCCATCATGACGCGTTGCAGTACGACGGCAAGAATGTCGACATCGTGCTTGCCGTAGCCGTGGCCGATTATTACGCCAGCAGGGAAGGCATCGGTTTTTCCGGCTGCCTCTATCCGGAGAAAATTGCCCCCGAGGTATTCGACAGGCTTGGCGTTCCCAAAGCCTGGCTCGAGGAAATCGACGCGGCGGTTGCCGCTGAAATCGAGAAGGCCTCGGTATTCCTCAAGATAAAGTAGCATCCGGAGTGAAACGACTCGAGTTGACAGAAAGTTCTTGCCATACGTCAGACAAGAGGATTCGGGAATAAACGGGGGACACCGATGTTCAGCGTGAAGATATGGGGCGACCGCGGATCCATGCCGGTTCCAGGACCGGACACCGTCGTGTTCGGCGGCAACACCGCCTGCCTCGAAGTCCGGTGCGGCAAGCGCCTCATCGTCATAGACGCCGGCTCGGGCATCAGGAGCCTCGGCGATTGGCTCGTCCGCAACGAACTCAAGAACGGTCCCATCAACGCGGACGTCTTCCTGACGCACACGCACTGGGACCACATCATGGGCTTTCCGATGTTCACGCCCATCTACGTGCCGGGTACGACGCTGCGCGTACATGGGCCGGTCAATTTCGAGGACGAGACGCTTGAGCAGATCATAGGCTCGCAACTGTCGTACCGGTACTGGCCTGTCAGACAGGACGAACTTGCAGCGAAGATAACGTACCAAAGCCTCAAGGAAACCGATGTCGACCTCGGCGATGGCATAGTCATCAAGACGAAGTACCTCAACCACCCGGTGCTGTGTCTGGGCTACCGTATCGAGTACGAAGGCAAGGCCTTCGCGACGGCGTACGACCACGAGCCCTTCAGCAACCTCTTCCCCACCGACCCCGCCGATCCCGATTACGACCCGCTGATAGCCCAGGAAGGCAACACCGCCGCCCGCGAGGAGAACGAGAGGATAGAGTCGTTCTACCGCGGCGTTGACCTCCTGATACATGACACGCAGTACACCGCCAAGGAATTCAAGGCTGGCAAAGTCGGCTGGGGCCACTCGTCGTTCGAGTACGCCATCAACGCCGCCAACCGGGCACACGTCAAGAGACTGCTTCTTTTCCACCACGATCCCAACCGCTCGGACGCGGAACTACAGGAACTCGAGCTTTTCTACCAGGACAAGATCAGGGGCAAGAGCGGACTTCGCCTCGACGCCAGCCGGGAAGGCATGACCGTCAACATGTAAGCCCGGTTGCGCCATCTTCCATGTCATCGGCAGGAGCGGCCTTGACAGGCGTCGTCCAGGCGAGGACAATCCGCGTCAATGAAGGATACTCCAAGCACCCTGTCCCGTGCACGCGTAGCAGTGAAGAGCGGATTGTCATCCGGCCTGAGGACCGCGCTCTTCCTCATGAAGATAATGGTGCCGGTCAGCCTCGCCATGGCCCTCCTTAAATGGAGCGGCGTGCTGGCGTGGGCAGCGAAATTCCTCGCTCCCGCGATGCACCTGATCGGCGTACCCGGAGAAGCAGCGCTCGTCCTTGTCAGCTCCATGCTTCTCAGCAACTACAGCGCAATCGCCGTCATGGAGACGCTCCCCCTGTCGGTGCGCGAAATCACCATTCTCGCGATCATGTGCCTGACGGCCCACAACCTCCCCGTCGAGACGGCGGTCATGAAGAAATCAGGCTCGTCGGCCATCAAGATGGTCGTCATGCGAATCGGCTGGGCTTTAGCGGCGGGCTACGTCTTCAACGCTGTATTGCCCGCAGGCAAGATCGATGCGCTTGTGGCCACGGAGACCGGGACGGCGGCGATGGCGTTCATGCCAATGCTCTCCGCATGGGGCATATCGACTATAAAGCTCATCGTCAAGATAATAATCCTCGTGCTCTCGATAATGATCGGTCAACGGTTGATGGAAGAATTCCGCATCATGGACATCCTCTCAAGGCTCACCGCGCCTGCCATGCGCGTGTTCGGGCTCCCGCGCAGCGCAAGCTTCCTGTGGATCGTCATCAACGTCGTCGGCTACGCCTACGGCGCCGCCATCATCATGGAGCGCATCAAGGACGGCAAGATGAAGCCCCAGGAGGCCGACCTCTTCAACCATCACGCCGGCCTCAGTCACAGCCTCCTCGAGGATACGGTTCTGTACATGGCGATAGGAGTACCGATTTTCTGGATCACCGTACCGCGCCTCGTCATGGCCTTGGTCGTCGTATGGTTCGAACGATTCCGGCGCCAGCGCTTCAGGAGGTCGTTCAAGGCAGGTACTGTGTAGAAGGACTCCCGAAAGCTTTTGTCAGACTCCCTGGAACAGCAGCCAGCCCGACAGAACGCCGGCTATCGAGACGATGCCCGCAAGCTCGAGCATTGCCAGGACCGCCAGCACAACCAGCGAGGCAAGCCTGGCCGGGGTGCCGAACCGGCGCCTCTGCACGACAGGCGGTAGCGCGACTGCCGCGGCAAGCGCCGACAGCAGAACCAGACTCCAGGCTTTTGTCGCCCCGGGATTCGATACGACTATCGACTTGACGAAGAAGCCCAGCCTTGACGCGGCCGCGTTGAATGCCGTCATCTGCCCAAGCGCCATCGACAGACCTATCACGACGAGCAATGCCCCGGACAACGCTCTCACCGCGCGGCCATGGCGCTTGAACCAGGTCCACAGCGGCGCTAGCCGCTCGAAGAACAGGCCGGCGGCGATGAACGGCAAAGCCAGCCCTGCGGAGTACAGAGACAGCAACAGCGCAGCCTTCGCCGCGCCGCCGGAACGAGCCGCCATGAACAGTATCGAAGCCAGAATGGGTCCGACGCACGGCGTCCATCCAGCGCCAAATGCCATACCTACCAGCAAGGCTCCCGCCGCACTGCTCGGGCGGCTGGATACCCTGACCCTGAGTTCGGCGTTCAGGAAACGCAGGAAGTCGAACATGGTATTCAGCCCGAGTACGACGAGCACCGATCCGGCAACGATTGAGAGGATCCTGTTGGACCGTCCGGCGACCAGCATGCCGGCTCCGGAGAAAACGATGCCGAGCGCAACGAATACCGCGGAGAAGCCAAGAACAAAGAACAGGGTGCGGTACAGCACGCCCACCCTCCGCGCGCCCGAACGCAGTTCATCGGTACCTGCTCCGCTCAGGAACGACAGGTAGCCGGGTATCAGAGGCAATATGCACGGCGACAGGAATGACAGGACGCCAGCGCCGAGCGCGACGGCCAGCGATACGTCCATCATGGCAGTCGTTTCGCCAGCTCGCGGAATAGCTCCAGCACCTCGGGCCCATCGTACGACCTGGCGCCGACCAAGCCCGCGATTGCGCGACCCTGCTTGTCGAGCACGAAGGTCGTCGGTATGCCACGGCCGGCGAACGGCGCCGAGGCGGAGCCGCTCTCGTCGAGGTATATCGGATAGCTGTAGGGATTTTCCTTGAGGAAACCGGCAACCGTCTCGGGCTTCTCGGCGACGCTGATTGCCATCACCTCGAAGGCAGTTCCCTTCAGCTTGTCGCTGAGTACCTGGATCGACGGCATTTCCGTACGGCACGGCGGGCACCAGGTTGCCCAGAAGTTGAGCAGTACCACCTTGCCTGCCTTATCTGCCACGCCGGTCTCCGCGCCTTTGAGGCTACGCACCGAGAACAGCGGCAGCGCCTCCGGGGCGGGGAATACGTAGAAACCCAGCTTCTCGAATCGTTCCGCATACCATGGCGCGCTTGAAACGGACGCCTCGACGACAGCGGAGCTTGTAGCCGGTTCGGCCGACGGCGGCAAGGCCGCTGCGTCCGGAGCGATGGTCGGCTCCGGCCTCGAGCACGCGACGGCCACAATCGCGGCGATGGCCAGGGGGGCAGTCCTGTAAAGGTTTTTCATGGCGACTCCTTGCTGCCGAGGCTCACCGGCTCTCGTGCAATATATG
>CAZNXK010000057.1:0-13313 GCA_964576835.1 uncultured Treponemataceae bacterium
AACCGGAAAGCTCGCCGGGTGGGCTCCACGGCCTTGCGACCCCTGCGCTGACAATGACGCGGATAGCCGGGGCCAAAGCCCGCCCGGCGGACCGGGCAAGCGGATCGAACCACGGATACGGCTCAGGACGCAGAAGGTAGACGCCCGGTTCGCCGGCGACCAGGACTCCCTGTATGCCAGTGCGGCACTCGAACCCGTCGTCCGCCTGGGCGGTATAGGTCGATCCAGGCACGAGGGCAACGGCCAGACCGCCCGGTCCCGCGAGCGACATCTCCGGGGGCTCCGCCAGTCCCGCCCAGCCTCGTCCGGCGGCGCGCAGGTGCCAGGCTACCGCCTGACCCGGCTCGGCCTCGATGTCGCGGCGGGGTTCGACCAGCTCGAGTCGCCACGAGCCGCCCACGGCCCTGGCATCCGAAGCCGTTTGCGGCAACGGACTCGCGGCTACGGTAAATGGCTCAAGCTCGAAGCTCCCTTCGTCGTCGTGGGCTTCGAGCCGCGGCAGCCGTATAGACCCGGGCGCGAGCGCGGCGATGCGGAACACTCCAGGCTTTCCCGGCAATGGCTCGACCAAGGCGCCGCGGACCGCGAAGGTCGGACATTCAGCAGCCTGGCCAAACGGTCCGAGCGCCTCGACTATGAAGGCCTCGCGCTCCACGACGGTTGCGGGAGCTCGCCACGAGCCATGGCGAACGGCCGGTGGTCTCAGCCCGGGGGCCACGTCGAGCGACCATGACCCAAGCTTGACCGAGCGCCCGCGCACCAGGACCGAGAGCCCGAGAATGTCTACCCGGCCTGGCGCCATCGACATGAAGCGGTACTCGACCACGACGCTCGTCTGGCCCTGCATCGCGCCGGGACGAACATCTGCTCCGATGTAACGGGCAGGACCGCTGATGGCAGGTTCCACCGGGCTTACCGAATCAGCCTGCTCGCCGGGCAACGCGACGATGACCGAAAATGCGCTGCCGGCTTCCGGCACCTGCGGGACTATGCTCACGGAACGGGTTCCCTGGCCCCAGGCGCTGCCGCAGGCCAGCAGGCAAGCCACGGCTGCGGCGCGTCCGATGACTGTCCTGGCGCGCATCAGTGGTCCACCGTTGCGTCGGACCCGGAGCCGCCCGGGGCGAACAGTGTCCGTTCATCAGGCCTGGACAGCGTGAAGGGCTGGGAACCGCCGCCTGGGTCGCCTGCGCCGTATTTCCCTCGTTCTGACGTGCCGGAATCGCGTCTCTTCGAGGAAGCGTCGAGCGACAGTTCCCAGGCGCGGGCTATCTCGTGCCTGAATGCCGGCTCGGCCGGCTTCCCCGCTCCCCGGCCTGGCTGGATGGCGGCCTCGGTCACCCAGACTTCCATGGCTTTCCTGAACGAATCTGCGGCTGACTGGTAATCGGCGGCAGCGAAGGCCGCGGCGCCAAGATTGTACAATGAACGCGCGGCTATTCCGACGTCGCCAGAACCAATCGCGACATCGTAGAGCGGACGCGCGGCCTCCGCTTCGCCGAGCGAGGCGAAAGCGTTCGCGAGGTTGTACGAGGCGACAGGCTCCTGCCCCGCGCCTGCGCGCAGGTACAGCGCGGCCGCCTCGTGCGTGTAGCCATCCCGGAACAAGCGGTTTGCGCGGGCTACCGCGAAGCCGCCAAGCTGGCCGCATGATGCCAGCATGGCCGCCAGTACGGCGATACCGGCGAAACGGGTGTCACGCAACGGTCCGCCTCCTGCGAGCGCCGTCGGGCGGCCTTGACTGCGTTCCCGGCCGCCCGACGGCAGGGGAGCAGGAAAGCGCCGCAGCCATGCCGAGCGCAGCCAGGGCGACCAGCGCGAGCGCGGGGGAGGCATCGGTCTCGACACGGACATCACGGCGAAGGCCTGACTTGGAGGATGCGCCGCCACAGATCGCGGCAACCCGGGAGAACGCGTCGTTGTCGTCAGCACGGACAAACGTTCCGCGGGCCGCGGCCGCCCATTCGCGCATCGAGGCCTCGTCGAGTCCGGTCTCCGCGGCCACTCCATCGGCCCCGAGCACCGCGGCGCCGGAAGGTTCGAATACCGGCAAGCGCCTGTAGCCGCCAAAGCCGACGAAAACCAGGGCGGTGCCGGAATCGGCCGCCCGGCGGGCCGCCGCGCGCGCGGTGGAACCGGTATCGTTGCCGTCGCTCAGCACGACGATGACCCGGGCCGTTCCTCCGCCTGTCGCGGGTCGTACGGCCTCGTCGATGGCCGCGCCTATGTCCGATCCGGCGGCTGTCATGACCGAAGGTCCGGCCCAGCGAAGCGCGTCTTCGAAAGCCTTGCCGTCACGGGTCGAAGGGCAGAGCGTCACCGGGCGGCCCCTGAACGCGACCAGGGACAAGGAGGCACCACCGGAGGCGGACGCAAGCCGGGCAGAGAAAGCCGTCGCCGCGTCGAGCCTGCGCCCCGTTCCGTCGTCGGTGAGCATCGAGTTCGATACATCGATCACGAAGGCCAGCGCCGTGCCTTCCACCTGCTCCGAAGAATAGCGCGGCAGTCTGACGGCTCCTGACGAGGCTAGAACGCAGGCAGCCCAGAACCCCGCCCCGAAGACCGAGCCGAGCGCCCGCCTTCCGACGTAGCGCCGCCATGACTTCCCGGAGCCCGGAGCGCTGCCAAGGACGGAAGGAGCCGACTTCAGGCGGGCGATGAAGCGCGTCTGGAACAGCGCGTACGGCACCAGCGCCAGGAGCGGCCAGAACGCTGAAAACCACTGGAACCTCACGCAAGCCCCCCGAAAGCCAGCCGGCGCACCGACCACGCTGCCGCAGCCAGGATCATGGCAAGGGCGAACAGCGGGCGTCCGACTGGCTGTCTGGCGCCGGAGACCGAGGCTGCGCCCGGCCCGGCGGCGGCGGCCTCGATTGAGCCGAGATCGGACAGAAGAGCCGCGAACGAACCAGAATCGGCTACCGACCGGTATTCGCCGCCGCCAGCCTGCGCTATCGACTCCATCGTCGACTCGTCGAAGCCGGAACGGTACGAACCGCTCATCCTCTGGCCGGTGACGGGGTCGACATAGTCTATGGGTATGTCGCCCCTTGAACCGAGACCGACGACTATGAGACGAGCGCCGGAGCGGCCCGCCGCGGCCGCGGCATCGGAAGGGTGGACCAGACCGACATTGTCCTCGCCGTCGCTCAGGAGGACCAAGGCTCCCCTGGCCGCGCCCGACGCGGCCAGTTGCCTGAGCGCGCTTGCCAGCCCGAGCCCGAGCGCGGTGCCGTCGCCGAGTATGCCCGGACGTATGGCGTCGAGCCGCTCGAGCACGACCGCGTAGTCAGTCGTCGGCGGGCATGCAAGCGCTGCGTCGGCGCCGAAAGCCACCAGTCCTATGGCCGCCCCGGCGGCTCCTTCCGGCGCCTCGACGAACGAACGGACGAGGCCCTTGGCTGCGTCGAGCCGGGTTGGTTCCAGATCCTTCGCGGCCATGCTCGGGGAAGCGTCGATGGCGAACACGATGTCCAGGCCAGCCTTGGCCGACGGCGACGAGCGCGTTTCGCTCACGGGACCGGCGGCGGCAATGGACAGGGCAATCCAGGCAAGGGTCAGCATCGCGGTCGCCGCCATCGACGCGATCCGCCAGATCGCAGGCGCGTCCCCGACCCGCGGCCCGCCCCAGGTATCGAGCGGCAGCGACAGCATCCTGCTCCTGCGCCGCCGGCTGAACCACCCCGACGCCGCCGCAAGGAGCGGCACGAGACAGAGCAGGAGTGCCACGGGATTCTCGAAGTGCATCATGGGGCGGCCTTTCCCCGGGAACGGGGATCGCAGGCGGCGTCGAGCCTGTCGGCTACCGATCGCGCAAGCTCGATTCCGGCTCGCAGGTCCGTCTCCAGCCTGCCGCCGAAACGCACCTCGTCGCCCATCGAAAACAGCGCGGCCGCGTCGTGGCCTACACCACCGGGCATGGCGTCGCGGGGCAGCAGGGACAGTTCCGATGCGGTCAGCGGCATCCAGTCAGTGCCGGAGCGGAGCCCGGCGAAATGCCTGAGACCGGAACACAGCTCGGCCCAGGCGGCTGGGCCACCAACGCCTTGAGCGATGCCTCCGGCGATGCGCCCGAGCATGGCGTCGAGTTCGCGCCTCGCGGCCGCGAACGACCAGCGCCTGAGCCTAGCCTTGAACCATGGTACGGCCTTTGTCGCCGCGATCGCTGCCGCGAACAAGGCGATGATGAAGGTGCCGCCTATCATGTACAGGCGCGCATACAGGCCGGGGGGGTCGAGCTGGGGCATCGGTTGCGGAGGGCTGGTGTCCCCGCCCGAGAGAGCCGAGCCGCACTCGAAGCGCATCCGCGGAATTTCCAGGCCTCCGACGGACAACTCGGAGAGCTGCCCCGTTCCCGGCTTCCAGGCTACAAAGCTGACGACGAGAAGCGGAGACCCCGAGCGTTTTTCGATAGCCGCCGACAGAATCCTCGGTTCGCGCCCGACCGGTTCGACGAAACCCGATGAAACGGTCTCCTCATGCCAGGCGGCGGCGCCGGGCTCGAGTCTGGAGTACAAAGTGACGACTTCCCCGGGGACGAATGTTGCAGGCTCGAATTCCACCGGTCCCGGTATCGCCGGCCCGGCTGATGCTCTTTGGCAGGCGAAGAGGCAGCAGGCGGCGACCAACGCCGCGGCGCCGGGACTTCGAAACGGCATCAGGCACTTCTCCTGCGACCGAAAAACGTCACCAGGGCCTCCACCGGGTCGGTCGTCGAATCCATTTCGAGCCAGGGAACCTTGGCGGCTGACAGCGCGACCAGCCACTCGAGGCGGGCGGCCCTTGCCGCCTGCGACCTGGCTTCGCGCCACGCCGCCGACCTGGGAACGACAAGCCGGGGTACTCCGCTTTCGGCGTCGGAAGCCCGGAGTGAAAACCTGAACTGCGGCGGAGCCGCGTCGAGGCGGTCGTGCACCCGGATTGCCGCGACGTCGTTGCGCCGCGCCAGCAGGGCCAACGGCAGGGCCCAGCCCGCCGTCATGAAGTCGCTGACAATGAGGACGAGGCTTCGGCGTTTCAGGATCGACGAGGCCGCGGAGAGCGCGGAGCCGAGATCAGAACCATGGAGGCCTCGACTCGGCCCCGAGGCGCTCGTCGGCCCCGAGGCGAGACGTTCCATGAGCGCCCTTGCCGCGACCTGTCCGGCTGCCGGCATCCTGCCGTCCATTTCCGCGGCACCTCCGAAGAACAGCGCGCCGACGCGTACGCCGTTGAGCGAGCACGCGTAGGCCAGGAGCGATGCCGCGAGCGCTGCGGTCTCCCTTTTTGTCCTGTCTGCGCCGAAATCCATCGAGGCCGATTCATCGACGATAAGGTACAGCGTCAGGTCACGGTCGTCCCTGTATGTCTTGACGTACGGCCTGCTGAAACGCGCCGTGGCGTTCCAGTCGATCCTCAGCGCGTCGTCGGTAACCTCGTATTCCCGCAACGACTCGAAGTCCATGCCCCGGCCCTTGAACGCAGACCTGAAGTTGCCGGTGCCCAGCGCTTCGGACAGGGCTGGCGCGGCGAAAACGAGCCTGCGTATCCTCGCCCTGAGAACCGCTTCGTCCATCAGGGCACCGGGATGGCCGACAGAATGCCCTTGACGATTGCGTCGGAGCCGACCCTGTCCGCCTCGGCCTCGTAGGACGGTATGAGGCGATGGCGGAGCACGGCAAGGGCGGAGCGCTTGACGTCATCGGGCAGCACGTAGTCGCGGCCGGCGAGCAGCGCGGCCGCCTTCGAGGCGCGGTACAGGGCTATCGATCCGCGGGGGCTCGCGCCGTACTCGATGTACCTCGACAGCTCGCGAAGCGCCTGCGGAACATCCCTGCCTTCGTGGCCGGGCCTGGTAGCCCTGACTATGGCCAGCGCGTATTTTGCCACCTCGTGTTCGAGGCGGACCGCGGCGGCGGCAGTCCTCAGCACGGCCACATCCGCGGGCTGGATGGCCGCGGCGGCCCGCCTGGGAGCCGCGGCGCGGATGGCCGCCTCGGGGTCGGCGTAGCGAAGCATGACGTCCAGTTCCTCCGCCTCGTCGGGATAGCCGACCAGGACCTTGAGCATGAAGCGGTCGAGCTGGGCTTCGGGAAGGCGGAAGGTCCCCTCGTGCTCGATGGGATTCTGCGTTGCCAGCACGAAGAACGGCGACGGCAGCGGAAGGCTCCGGTCGCCCATGGTTACCTGCCGCTCCTCCATCGCCTCGAGCAGCGCGGACTGCACCTTGGCGGGCGCGCGGTTTATCTCGTCGGCCAGCACGATGTTCGCGAACACGGGACCCTGGCGCGGCACGAAACCGCCGGAGGAGGCGTCGTAGAACAGGGTTCCTGTCACGTCGCCGGGCAGGAGGTCGGGGGTGAACTGTATGCGCTTGTATGACAGGCCCGCGGCCGCCGCGAATGTCCTGACCGCCAGCGTCTTGGCCAGTCCCGGCACACCCTCGAGCAGGAGGTGGCCGTCGGACATGACAGCCGTCAGTATCGCGTCTACCATCTCGGCCTTGCCGACGAGCCGCTCGGCCATCGCTTCGCGGACTCTGGCGACAATCCCGTAGGCTTCCCTGCACGATGCGGTCGCCCTGTCCATTTCCATAATCGACTCCGTCCTGTCCCGCGCGGTCTGGTTCGATGTTGCCGCATGCGGCATACTGATACATGTCCGCGGCGACTGCACAAGGTCATTGTAGCTTTTTCAAAATACGTCTGCATTTTGAAAAACCTTCTATTTACCGAAGCGTTCCCTCGTAGCCCAGAGGCCAAGAGACGGATTGCGGACGAAAAAGACATCCTGGCCGCCGACGACGTTCCAGCCATCGGCAAGCCTGTCGGGATCGTAGAGCCTCGTCTGCTCGGCGCAGTCGGCCCAGCCGTAGCCTACCCCCTCGACTTCCGCCTTGGTCAGACCGCCGGCGGCGTAGGTAACCGAGAACCGCCCCTCGGTGGAGCCATGCGCCAGATGGGCCGCGCCGGCCAGGTCCGAGGCGAGCTCCCCCGAGTCGACGAGTTCACGCGCCATGCCGGCACCGCGGTAGCCGTAATCGCGTATCGTCTCGTCAATCGCCTTGTCCTCGCCGAAGCTGTCGACTCCGGGAGCCAGTACCAACAGCTCGCCGCCGTCGGCCATCGCCAGCCGCGTGCGGTAGATGGCCTTGTTGCCCAGCCAGGTTGACTTGAAATCCGTCGGGTCAAGGTACACCACTACCTTCGAGGCAGGCTTTTCTAGGTACGAGATGTTGACGAGCGTCGAAAGCGCGGCCGCCTTTTCGAAGGCCGCGCGGCCGGCGCCGACGAAGAGGCCCCTCGTCACATCTCCGCCATCGACCCCCGGAGCGCCCGGCATCCCGTTGCTGACGGCCGGGCCGACAACGGTCAGCGCGTACAGCATCGGTATGGACGAGGCGAAGGTCTTCTGCGCGTAATCGAGGACAGCCCGCACCGGCGTATTCGTCCTGCCAAGCGTCCGCTCTATGCCGTAGGCGGCTCCAAGCCAGTGCGAACGGTCGATGCCGTCCTTGCCCCCGACGCCGACGAACAGGTTCTTCGAGTAATTGGCCATTCCGACGACTTCGTGCGGCACCACCTGGCCAAGAGACAGCACCAGGTCGAAGCCTCCGTTGACTACCAGGCGGTTCACCTGGGCAGGCCAGTCGTAGGAGCAGAGCCCTTCGGAGACTTCGCTGACGAACGACGCGGGCACGCGCCCCAGCTCGATGACGTCCCGCCTCCAGTCGTGCGGCCTGAAGAGCCCGAACGGCACGCCGGGGAACATCGCGCCGACGGCGGCCTCCCCCATCGGCCGGTGCGTGCCAAGCGCCGGCATAACCGCGGCGAGCGAATCGCCGTAATACTCGTACGCGGCTTTGAGCAAAAGGCCGGCGCGTGAATGGCTCCGGGTGCCGTCCGGCGGCAGCGCCAGCACGCGGTGACGCGGGCCAAGCGACTCGAGCGAGGAAATGAAGCCGGCGGCCAGCTCGTCGTCGGATATCGAGTCAGAAGGTGAGCCGCGCGAGTATATGCATTCGTCGATTCGCATCGTCGATCCTTACTGTGGTTTGGACTAGGACGCCATGGAACGCGTCTGGATGGCGCAGTCGAAATTGCCTTATGAGAATTCTTGCCCCAGTATAGCATCGAATGCACATTGATTTGAAGCCGTCCGGGCGGCATACTCGATTTGATGGTCGAAATACGGCGATTCACTAACGAGGATGCATGGATCGAGGCGATAGTGGCGGACTTCACCATGGCCGTCGGCGCGGCCGCTCTGGAGGGACGCCGGCCGGTATTCTGCCTCGCCGGCGGCTCGACCCCCGCGCCCGCGTACCGGGCGATGGCCGCGGCCCTTACCGAACGGGTTCCGTCCATGCTCTGGCCCGCGATGCTCGTCGTCGGCGACGAACGACTCCGCCCCCGTCAGCCCGGGGAACGCAACGAGACGATGATCCGCGGAGCCTTTTCGCTGGCAATAGAGGCCGGCGCCGCCGAACTGCTCGGCTGGGCCATAGAAAAAGGGGAACGGGAGGCCATCGACCGCATGACCGCGGACTACGCGCGGCTGGGACAGGGAGGCGGCACCGCTGCCGGAGGCCGCGTCTTTGATGCCTGCTACCTCGGCCTCGGCGCTGACGGCCACTGCGCCGGACTCTTCCCCGGGTCTGGAGCGGCCGCGACGGGAACCGCCACCGCGGGTGTTGCGCCATCGGAACCCAGGGAGCGGGTCAGCCTGACCGCGGCGACGCTGGCGTCGAGCCGGAGGACACGCTACCTGCTGCGCCTGGCAGGCAAGGAAGCCGCGCTCCTCCGCCTCGCGTCCGGCGACGCTACGAGCCCTGCCGTCCTCGCGGCTTCGGCCGACGCAAAGGCCTTCGTCCTCGACTAGGAGCCTGTCGGACTTTGGATCTTGGCCCAGCGAAGGCGAGCCGTGAGTGAAAAATTGGCGAGGATTGAGGGCCATACTGCCCGTATGGGCTGATTGACGAACCAATTTTGCGCCACGGGGCGCCGAGATCGGCCAAGAAGCGTTAAAAACACCCATGCTTTTCGATTTCTGGATCACTCTTCCCATTTTTTTTTGGAAATGACGCTTCGCGGTCCAAAGTCCGACAGGTTCCAAGCCTCCTCGACCCCTCCACGATGCACTATACTTCCATCATGGCGGTCAAAGCCTGCCCCAGGAGGCACCCATGAGCTTCTTCGGTTCTACCGCTTTCGCGGCATTCATGTTCGGGTCCCTGAGTTCCATGTCCCTGCCGATCGGCGCCCTCGTCGGCATACTTTCGAAGCCGTCAAGGACGGTGATATCGGCTGTCATGTCGTTTGGCGCCGGTTCCCTGATCGCGGCAATTTCATTCGAGTTGGTCAATCCCGCGGTAGAGCGCGCCGAGGCCGGATTCACGCCACTTGCGGCGGGCCTCCTGCTCGGCTGCCTCGTGTTCATCGCCCTCTCGCGCGCGGCCGACGAGAAGGGAGGGGCTGCCAGGACTCGGTCCACCCTCCTTTCGAGCCTGCAGACGCGCAAGAAGAAATACGCGAAGGAAGTCCTCGAGCACCTGGGCGCTGTCGACATATTCCGTTCGCTCCCGGCCAGCCAGGTCCAGGCCATCGTCTCGTACATATCCCTCCGGAGCTTCCCCAAAGGCGTACCGGTATTCGTGCAGGGCGGGGTCGGAGACTCGATGTACATCGTCGAGTCGGGTTCCATAGGCATCGAATACGCCGACGGGTCGGGAGCCAGGATCAAGGTCGCCGAGCTGGGAGCGGGCCAGACCTTCGGTGAGATGGCCCTGCTCTGGAACGCGCCGAGGACGGCGGACGCCATACCCCTCGTCGACACCACCGCGTTCGAGATACGCAAAGAAGATTTCAACCTGCTCGCCGAAGCCAGCCCCGAGCTCAAGGAAGCGGTGGCGGCGCTGGCCGTCGAGCGCGGCAGGACAGGCAAGATCCCAGCCGCCGCGCTCTCCGGCGAGGAATGGGTGCGGCAAGCCACCCGCCACCTCGATGACGGAGCCTTCCGCCCCTCCGAGGCGGAGGTCAAGACCGCCGCGGTCGAGTCGCACGCGTCGGCGGCGACGGCGATATGGCTTGGGCTGCTCCTCGATGGAATACCCGAGTCGCTCGTCATCGGCGCGAGCATGTCGGGCTTCGACGCCAGCCCCGCGCTGATCGCGGGGCTCTTCATGGCAAACCTCCCCGAGTCGCTGTCAAGTTCCACGATGATGAAGGAAGCCGGCACGAAGCCGGCGAGGATACTCTGGATGTGGACTTCACTTGTGGCGGCAGTCGGCGTCGGCGCCTTGCTTGGCAACCTGATCTCCGCGGTACTGCCTCCGATGGCGCATTCGCTCTTCGAAGGGCTCGCCGCGGGTTCGATGCTCGCGATGATAGCCCAGACAATGCTGCCAGAGGCCTACGAGCGCAACATCCGCATGGTCGGCCTCTTCACCGTACTTGGCTTCATAGCGACGGTATTCTTCCACACCCTTGGCTAGGAGCCTGTCGGACTTAGGACCACGAGATGAAGTTAACAGACAAGAAGTGAAAAAAATGGTCAAGATGTCTAAGAATGTTAGCTCATTTGACGTTTCTTGGCCCATCTCGGCGCCCCGTGGCGCAAAATCAGCTCGTCAATCGGGCCATACGGGCAGTATGGCCCTCAATCCTCGCCAATTTTTCACTTACGGCTCGCCTTCGCCGGGTCAAGATCCTAAGTCCGACAGGCTCCTAGGAGGAAGAGAAGGGGCTCGGTGTTAGCGAACCTGGAATTGTTACCCGTGCCTCGTCGATATGTCGAATACTCTCGCGATTCATTTCAGGCTCCTTCACATAGGGCTCGCGCCAGCCCGATAAACGTCCTGTTCGCCATACCCCACCACCTTATGACGTCTTTGGAGTATATATAAGCGGATTCCTCGTACCGCAAGGTTTCTTTCCACGGGAATCCCGACGCGAGTTTCTTCTGGAGGTCGAGCAGGTTGATGCCCGAGACCGAGCGTCTGAACCCTGGCTTTCTGGAGGCCGCCATTCTCTCGAGATGCCCCGCTACATCCTACCCTGCACGGGTTTTCGCGTAGAACGGGGATGAGCGCGAGAAACGAGGCCCCCCGGGCCTCGACGGCGTGCTATTCGCACGTCGAGGGGCACGGGGGGCCGAGAGACGAAGCGATCGCCCCGCTATACGCGAAAATTATGCTTCGGCTATTAAAAGCGTCTTGGCGTCGAGCTTTATGCTAAGGTCCGCCGGATTCATCCGGCCATGATCCTTGACGACCACGAAATGGATGTACTCGGCCTTGGGTTCGAGCACGATGAGGACGGCGATATCGTCAAGGAAATTGCGGAGGATGACAGGGATGTTCTTCCTGTCCAGGAGAGGCTCTTCTCCGGCCATCGTGCAGGAATACCAGAACTCCAGCTTCATCTCCTGGGCGAAGGCGCGGACCTCGGAAAAGTGGCTGGCGTCGGCGCGCGCGAAATCGAAGCCGTCGGCGATGATGGCGTCCGCAGAGAAGCCGCCGTCGACTATCATGGCACGGAGCGATTTGAGCATCTGGTCCGTGCTCACGCCTTCCTGGTTGAAGTTCATTATGACGCGATTCTTCATCAGGTCGTCATGCACGGTAGAGTAGGCCTCCAGGTTCTTTTTCTTGGCAAGCTCGGAGAAGATGTTCTCGTACCACGAAATGACGTAGCTGGTATGGGTGGTGAAGGAAACGTGGATCACCTTCTTGCCCTGCATCAGCTTGTCCAGCGCCAGCTGGACGAGGACGCTCGTCTTGCCGATGCCCTTCCGGCTGGCTATCACTCCTATGTTGCCAGCCTTGAGTCCGCCCTCGATACCACGTTCGAGGACGCGAACGGGACTCTTCTTGATCAGCTCCTCTTTAAGCATGGGAACTCCTTACGGTAGTACTTGGGTAGTCGTTATGGTTAGAATTCGTGAGCTTGCGGTCGCGGAAGACCGCGCCAATGGTATCACGGATACGAGTATACGGCCGATCATGATAAAACGCAAACGGGCCGGGAAAAATCCGGCCCGCCTGCATTGACGGATCTACCTGCCCTGTTCTTTCCTGCGCTTGTCCTCGAATTCCTTGCGCAACTGCTCCGAAACGCTCTGCGGAACCTTGCCGTACTTGAGGAACTCCATCGAGAACTCCGCCTTGCCCTGGGACATCGAACGCAGCACGGTGGAATATCCGAACATCTCCGCCAGCGGGACTTCAGCCTCTACGCGGCAGAAGGCCGCTTCCTCGGTGCTCGCCGTTATCAGCCCGCGTCGCTGGTTGATCGACGCGAAGATGTTGCCCTGGAACTCGGACGGCCCCTCGGCTGAGACCTTCATGATGGGCTCGAGGATGACGGGTTTGGCCTTCTCGTAGGCCTCGCGGAAGGCCCCTATCGCCGCCAACTGAAAGGCGATGTCGGACGAGTCGACCGCATGGCTCGCGCCGTCGTTTATCACGCAGCGGATGTTGACCACGGGGAAACCTATCAGGGAACCCTTCTTGACCGATTCCTTGAAGCCCTTGTCGCAGGCCGGGATGTACTCGTTGGGAACCGAGCCGCCCTTGATGGAGTCGATGAACTCGTAGACCTTGTCGGCGACAGGCTCGATGTAGCCGGCCACGCGGCCGTACTGGCCCGAACCGCCGGTCTGCTTCTTGTGCGTGTAGTTGAACTCGGCGCGCTGGCTGATGGCCTCGCGGTAGGCAACCTGGGGCATGCCGGTAGTCACCTCGCACTTGTACTCGCGGCGCATTCGCTCGATGTACACGTCAAGGTGCAGTTCGCCCATGCCCTTGATTATGGTCTGGTTGCTCTCCGGATCGACATAGGTCTGGAAGGTCGGATCTTCCTTCGTGAAGCGGTTGAGCGCCTTGGACATCTGATCTGCGCTCTTCTTGTCGTTAGGCATGATGGCCAGGGATATGACCGTATCCGGGACGTACATAGACGTCATCGCATAGTTGATCGACGGCGAACAGAAGGTATCGCCGGAAGCGCATTCGATGCCAAATAGAGCGATGATGTCGCCAGGGCCGCCATCGGTGATGTCTTCCATGGAGGCCGCGTGCATGCGCACGAGGCGGCCAACCTTGAACTTCCTGCGGGCGCGGGTATTGAAGAGCTCGTCGCCCTTCTTTATGGATCCCTGGTAGATGCGCACATAGGTCAGCTGGCCGTACTGGCCGTCCTCGAGCTTGAACGCGAGCGCGACGGTCGGGAGCAAAGGCTCGGAGATGACGACATGCTCGCTCTCGTTGTTGTCGAGGTCGAGGGCGATGTTCTTCACCTCGGCCGGATCGGGAAGGTAGTCGACCACGCCGTCGA
>CAZNXK010000057.1:13323-20950 GCA_964576835.1 uncultured Treponemataceae bacterium
CACGAACTGCTCCGCGATGGTACCCTTGCGAATCGCGGCCTTTATCATCTCCGGCGTCTCGGCGCCTTCGAGGTAGGCCTCGGCAAGCTCGTCGGAGAACATCGAGGCGCCGTCGAGCAGTTCCTCGCGGTATTTGTCGGCGTCGGCCCGCAGATGGGCCGGGATTTCGGCATAACGGATGTCGGTGCCGCCATCGCCGTCGAAGTAGACGGCCTTCATCAGCACGAGGTCGACGAGACCTTCGAGCTTGTCCTCGAGTCCGATAGGCAGCGTTATGAACGCGGCGTTGAGGCCGAGCTTCTCTATGATCTGGTTCTTGACCCGGTAGGGGTTGGCGCCGGTGCGGTCGGCCTTGTTTATGAACGCCAGGCGAGGCACGTGGTAGCGCTTGAGCTGGCGGTCGACCGTCAGCGTCTGCGACTGCACGCCGCCGACCGAGCACAGCACGAGCACCGCTCCGTCGAGCACGCGCAGCGCCCGCTCCACCTCGATGGTAAAGTCGACGTGCCCGGGCGTGTCGATCAGGTTGATGGGCGCATCTTTCCACTGGACGTTGGTCGCCGCGGACTGGATGGTGATTCCGCGTTCGCGCTCCAGATCCATGGAGTCCATCGTGGCGCCGACGCCATCCTTGCCACGCACCTCGTGTATCGCGTGGATCTTGTTGCAATAGAACAGGATACGCTCGGATAACGTTGTCTTGCCCGAATCGATGTGGGCACTGATGCCGATATTGCGCATCTTCGAGATTTCGAAAGCCATGCTCTTGCCTCTACCTTTGCTTTGGGTATGGTCCGGTCGCCCGTCGGGCTCCGTCCTCGAGTTACGTCGTTCTGTCGGTGGTTAGCGAGCTCGCTCCCCCAAGTCCGGCACCTCGTACGACCTCCGCGTTCTTCGCGATCGCTTCGTTTAGGTCACGGTTTTGCGCGGAAAGCGCGGTTGATTGAAAGAAACGTACTCGCGTTGCAGTATAGTGATACGCGCCGCGCGAATCAAGGGGTGCCGATTCTGTCAAGCGAAAAACCAGGAATTCGGGGTTCGCCATTTTGAGGCCCGCGGGTGCCCGCGCCAGACGCGAACCCCGCCGCGGGCCTCCTCGCACCTCGCGGTACACCGCGAGATGCTCCGGGGTCCCGCGGCCCCCGGGAAGCGATGGCTACTTGTCCAGCGAAAGCCCCCCGAGGTAGTTGTCGTACGCCGCCTGAGAGTCCCTGGCACCGTTTTTCGCCTCATCGATCCTGGCGGCCAGCTTGTCCAGCTCGGCCTCGGAGTCCAGGAGGCGCTTGAGGTACTGCTGTCCCTGCGTCGAATCGCGGCCGACTGCTTCGAGGTTCTGGCGTATGCGCGACTGGTCGTTCCCCAGCTCTGTCTTGCGGGCCTGCAGGTCGGAAAGCAGGCGCTTGGCGTCCTCGCTCTTCTTCCTCAGGTCTATGGCCTTGCGCAGGGCATCGCGCATCGAAGGCGTCAGATCCTTCGAACTCGACCAGTACAGGAACGACTCCGCCCCGAGCGATGACAGCACGACGCGCTCCTGGGACGGCGAGCGTTCCTTGACTTCCAGCCTGGCCTGGCCGCCAGCGGGCACCGCCAAGGGAAAACGGTACAGCGCTTCGGTCTTCTCGTCGAAAGCGGCGGGAGCGACCAGCTCGGAACCGGAACTTATGCGATGCTCGACGAGCAGGTTCCTGGGACTGGCCGAGGCGTTCCTGAACGCGTAGGTCCGCGAGTAGGTAATCCGGCGGGAAAATGTCATGACGCCCTTGACTATCGAAACGCCGACCGTCTCGGTGGCGCTGGACGTGGATTCGTCGCCGGTCACCGACAGGTCCTCTCCGTAGACTACGAGGCGCTTGTCCTTCTCTGGCAGAAACTCGATGAGGGCATCGCCCGCGTACGCGCCGCCGTCGAAGACCGTTATCGGACCGGCCGGCAACTTCATGCCGGTGGAGTTGACGATTCGAGCGCCGAGCATGGGATGCTTGCTTCCCGATCCCTGGGTGTATATCGAAACCTTCTCTGCGGACAGCTCGCCTGAGACGAGCGGTATCATCGCGCTGTGGCGGCGTTCCAGGGTGACCGGCTTCCTGACCGTGAACTCGAACTGGTCGCCGGCCGACCTCGCCACGGCCGTCTCGACGCTCGACTGCGCCAACGATGGCGCGGCTCCTTCGAAGGCCGACTGGGCGGCCCGCTTGGCCATCGGGACCGGCGGCGCCATAGCCCTGGAACCGGACTCCGCCATGGGTGCGGCCTCCTCTGCCTCGGCGTACAGGTCGGACCTGAAACCGGATTCGTAGGTCCGCGCCGCGGCAGTGCCGGCTATCGACAGCGGCATGACGGGCCTCGGTAGCCACAGCGGGGCGTAGAGGTTCTGGATGAACGAGACGGGCCGGCCGCTCACCAGGGACAGGCTCACGCCTTTCCAGTCCTGGTCGCTCGGGTTGTCCACGATGGCCCAGCCCTGCAACCATGGCTTTGCGCCCTGGAGGTCGAGGCGGTACGTCACTTTCCAGACAGGAGCGGCCACCACGTAGCCTACTGCGCTCTCCCTGGTCCCTGTACCCGGAAGCCGGAGCTCGAGCGTCCTCCGGTCGGCGTCGCGCGCCCCGAGCAGCAGGGCCAGTGCCTTGTCGAAGTCGTCTGAAAGGCCGCGGTCGACGAACCGGAACGCCGCGATGCCGTCCACCGGCATGGCCCTGACGCCCTGCGCCGTCGCGAGCACCAGCCATGGGCGTTCCGTCCCGTCCTGGCCACTGGGGCGCTGCTCCACGGTGACGATGCGGCCGGTGACGCTCTCGGGCGTGTCCACGACGAGTTCCGCGCCACGCAGCCTGGCCAGCATCTGGGCTATCCCCGGCGCGCCTGACAGGTCGACCCTGAAGCTCTGCAGCGACCGGTCGAGGGTCTCGAGGGACGGATAGCTGACCGAAGGCGATCCCGCCTTGCCTCCGCCCAGGTCCCAGACGACGAGCGACTTGAGCGCGTCGTCGACCTCCGCCGTCCTGAACGGCAACGACAGCACAGCGTCGCCCTGGATCTGGCCTCTATGCTCGAAATAGCCGACGCCTGACGAGAAGAGCGCCACCCTGGTCACCGGCAGGTCCTGGGCAGCCTGTGCCTCCGCCTGCATGACGGGAAGCAGGAACGGGATGACTATAGTCAGCATGGACAGGCGGACGGACAGTGCGCGCATAGGGCCTCCTTAAAAAAGCTATGAACCAGTATAGCGCGCAATGCGCCTCGGTGCCCGCACTCGTGCCGGCAACGATCCCTCTCCGGTGATTCTCCATGTAGATTTTCACGGCACAGCGTGACTCGTGTTTCTATAAGTAACTACACCACAATGAATTACTTCGGAATTCCTTTGACTTGCCGCCGCAAGGAGCGGTAGAATGCGCCGTTCCGAAGTACAGGAGAAAACATGCACCTTCCCTGGGCCGAACCATACCGGATGAAAACCATAGAGCCAATCAGGCGCTCGACGCTTGCCGAACGAGACCGGTGGATTCGCGAGGCACGCTACAACCTGTTCAACCTGCGGAGCGAACAAGTCTACATCGACCTCCTTACCGACTCGGGCACCGGAGCGATGTCCAGCGCCCAGTGGGCGGAGATGATGCTCGGCGACGAGAGCTATGCGGGAGCCAGCTCGTTCTACAAGCTCAAGGCCTCGATACGGGATCTGTTCGGTTTCGAGCATTTCCTGCCTTGCCATCAGGGACGGGCCGCCGAGAACGTGCTGTTCAGCGCCATCATAGGCGTCGGCGACGCGGGTGCGGGCAAGGTCGTACCGGGCAACAGCCACTTCGACACCACCAAGGGCCATATAGAATTCCGCAAGGCGCATGCCATCGACTGCACGATAGACGAAGCCTTCGACACGCAGGTCGAGCATCCGTTCAAGGGCAACGTCGATCTGGGAAAGCTGGAAGCGGTGCTCGGCTCGCATCCGCGCGAAGCGATACCGGTCTGCATGCTTACAATCACCTGCAACAGCTCCGGCGGCCAGCCGGTCAGCATGGAGAACATCCGCGGCGTCTCCTCGCTGTGCAGGCGCTACGGCGTGCCGCTGTTCTTCGACTCCGCCCGGTTCGCCGAAAACGCGTACTTCATCAAGACCCGCGAGGCGGAGTTCGCCGACACCGACATAAAGGCGATCGTCAAGGCAATGTTCTCGTACGCCGACGGCATGACGATGTCAAGCAAGAAAGACGGCATCGTCAACATAGGCGGATTCGTGGCGTTCCGCGACGAGAAACTATGGCAGGAAGCCAGCACCTTCAACATCATGTTCGAAGGTTTCAACACCTACGGCGGCATGGCCGGCCGCGACATGGGCGCACTATCGGTGGGCCTGCGCGAGGCCTGCGAACTCGACTATCTCGAAGCCCGGGTCGGCCAGGTCGCGTACCTCGGCAGGCTCCTTTCAGGCTACGGCATCACGGTCCAGAGGCCATACGGCGGACATGCCATCTTCGTTGACGCCAGGATGTTCCTGCCGGCAGTCCCGAAGGAAGAATTCATCGCACAGACGCTCGGGATCGAGATTTACCGGGAAGGCGGCGTCCGCGGCATAGAGATTGGCACCCTGCTCGCCGACCGCGACCCCGAGACCAGGGCAGAGCGTTACCCGGCGCTCGAGCTGCTCCGCCTCGCCATACCCCGCCGCACCTACACCAACAGCCACATGGACTACATAGCCGCCACGCTGGCCAACGTCAAGGAACGCGCCCCGGCGATACGGCACGGCTACCAGATAATCCGCGAAGCGCCCATCATGCGCCACTTCACCGTGGAGCTCGAACCGGCAGGATCTGTCTCTTGACCAATGGACAGGACAGTCCTATCCTGACACGAAGAGGTCACCATGCTCCATGAACCAGCCATAGAAACAGGGAAGGATCCTGCCTTCGCCTTCAAGAGACGCCTCGGCGTCATCATGTTCTTCATCTATGCCGCGATATACAGCGCCTTCACCGCGATCAACGTCATCAGCCCCAGAATCATGGAAACCATCGTGTTTTCCGGACTGAACCTGGCGGTCGTCTACGGATTCGGGCTGATCATCGTGGCGCTGATCATGGCGCTTGTCTACAACGCAGCCTGCAGCGCCCGGGAAAAAAGCATGACCGCAGGGAGCACACCATGACGGCAACTGGCTTCCTCCCCATCGTCATATTCGTCGCAATCGTCAGCCTCGTGCTCTTCATATCCTTCTGGTTCGCGGCCAAAGCCAAGTCGTCATCGGGTTATTATGCGGCCGGCGGGCGCATCCACTGGTCGGTAAACGGCATCGCGTTCGCGGGCGACTACCTGTCAGCCGCGTCCTTCCTCGGCATCTGCGGCATGATAGCCACAGCGGGCTACGACGGTTTCCTCTATTCGATAGGCTACCTCGCGGGCTGGATAGTCGCGCTCTTCATCGTCGCCGAACCGCTGAAGCGGCTCGGCAAATATACCTTCACCGATGCCCTCGACGCCCGCTTCAACCACCGGGGCATCAAGCTGACGGCGGCCATAAGCACGCTCATCGTCTCGCTGTTCTACCTGATTCCGCAGATGGTCGGCGCCGGCAGTCTCGTGACGCCCCTCCTCGGCCTGCCCCATTACGTCGGCGTCATCCTCGTGGGCATCATCGTCATCACGATCGTGGCGACCGCCGGCATGACCTCGACGACGTACGTGCAGTTCATCAAGGGAACACTCCTCATCGTATTCTCGGTCGTCCTCGTCATTTCGCTGCTCGTCCGAGGACTCTCGACGACCCCCGACCAGGGCGGAAAAGTACCGTTCCATGCCTGGGCCACAATCGAGGCCACCGAGACGAACGGCGCGATCGCGGTCGCGAACCCATCATACCGCTTGCTGGGCAGGCAGGATGTCAAGGGTATCCATCTCGTGAAGCTCGAGAAAGACGGTATCGCACGCTGGTGGAAGATCGTCCAGAACGGTACAGGCATCATTCTCGAGGAGACACAGGAATCCATGGTCAGGCAGGATGGGATCCGCCTGATCAACGGCGCGCCGGCCTCCGCATCGAACCAGCTCGCGCTCGTCGGCAACATGGAGAAGATAGCCGGCAAATCCGGCGTCGAGGCCGATTCCGGACCGATAGGGCCATTCAAATTCCTCTCGTTGATAGGAGACTCGAAGAGCGTCGTCCGCCGCTGGAAAGAGGTCAAGTTCAGCGACGGCAGGGACAAGGTCAGCGTTTTCTACCCTGAACTTGTCAGCGGCAACCGCGTCATGCGCCCCGGACTCAGCTTCAAGGTCGAGGGCACGCTGCTCGACCGGATAGACTTCATCTCGCTGATGCTGGCCCTCTTCCTCGGTACGGCCGCGTTGCCCCACATCCTCATCCGCTACTACACCGTCCCGAGCCAGGCCGCGGCGAGGAAGTCGACGATCGTCGCCATAGCCGCCATCGGCGCCTTCTATGTGCTGACGCTTTTCATGGGCCTGGGCGCCATGACCAGCAACACTCTCAACCTGACCGACAGCAACATGGCCGCGCCTCTCCTTGCCAGGACCTTCGGCACGCTGCTGTTCTCCATGATATCGGCGATCGCCTTCGCTACGGTGCTCGGCACGGTAAGCGGCCTCATCATCGCGGCCTCGGGAGCGGTGGCCCACGACCTTATGGACCGCTTCGGCCACATCATCAAGAACGACCGGCAGAAGGTCATGGCCGGAAAGGTTTCGGCCTTCGCCGTCGGCTTCCTGGCTATCGGCCTCGGCATCGTCTTCAAGGGCGTCAACGTTTCCTTCCTCGTCGGACTGGCATTCGCGGTGGCCGCGTCGGCCAACCTTCCATCGATCATCATGATGCTCTTCTGGAAACGGACCACGGCGGTCGGCATTACCGCGTCCATCATCGTCGGCATCGTCTCGTCGGTCGGCCTGATACTCCTGTCGCCGACGATGTACGAAATGTACGGCCTCGATCCGGCGACCGCCCTCGTGCCGCTCAAGAATCCCGGCATCATCTCGATCCCCTTGAGTTTCCTGACCATCGTGATCGTCTCGCTCCTCACGAAGCCCGACCGCATGGCGGACGAAACGGCATAGATTGAACGAGGGGCCGTCCGTGCGGGGCGGCCTCATTCCTCCGGGAGTCCGGCGAATGCCGAGAGTCGATTTCCATACCCACTCGACCTTCAGCGACGGCGCCCTTGATCCTGAACGCCTGGCGGACTGGCTTGCGGCCCGCGGCGTGGCGTACGCCGCTCTCACCGACCACGATACGACGGGCGGATCGACCCGTTTCCGCGAAGCGCTCGTCCGATACGGCATAGGCTGTATAGACGGAGTGGAGATCACCGCCAGGTCGACGTTAGGCGAGGTGCACCTGCTCGCATACAGCGCCAGGCCCCACCACCCAGGTCTCCAGGCCCTCCTCCCCCCGATGAGGGGAGGCGCGAGGAGTACCGGCCTCGCGGGCACCGCCGAGGCACCCGCGTGGGACGGTTCCATCGGCGGTTACCGTACGACTCAAACCGCGGTACCCGGGGCGGTCGACATCATCAAGGCGGTACGACAAGCCGGCGCCGCGGTTTATCTGGCCCATCCTTTCGCCGTTTCCCGCGATCCGGCGGTCCTCGGGCGGCTCCTCGACGAACTCGTGCCC
>CAZNXK010000058.1:0-20943 GCA_964576835.1 uncultured Treponemataceae bacterium
GCAGGGGATGACGATATATCGCAGCCTCAGCGTGCCGCCTTGTTCGGGTACATGGGAGGACTCTACGAAAGGCTGATGGCATCGGGAAACGGATGCGGCGGACTCTACGGCGCGATAGCCGATTTCGTCCTGAAATATGAAGAGATGTATTAGACCGAGCCATCGGGGTCGCGAAGCTCCCCGAGGCGCCTTGACAGGTTGTTGGGCAGGACACCGAGACTTCCCGCGGCCTTGGCCACCGATCCTCCCGCGATTTCCACCTGGCGCCGTATGTACGCGAGTTCCATCCTGCGCTTGGCCTCCTTGAGGGGCAGCGGCTCGTCGAGAGGATAGACCCGGCATTCGGCGGTCCGCGGTCCGGGCGACCAGCCCATGGCGTCGAGGGACTCGAACAACGCGGCGTCGAATGGCTCGCCGGCAGCCAGGGCGACCGCCCGTTCCATGACGCTCTTGAGTTCGCGCACGTTCCCCGGATACTCGCGTCGCGCCAGGTACGCCATCGCGTCGCCGCCGGGTACGGAGGCACCCAGCCTGGCTGCGAAGAAAAGCGCCAGACCGGGTATGTCGGCTCTCCGCGCTGACAGCGGCGGGCCCGCGAGCGGCACCTGCGCCAGCCGGTACAGCAGGTCCTCCCTGAAATCTCCGGCGGCGGCCCTGGCCTTGAGGTCGCGGTTGGTTGCCGAGATTATCCTCGCGTCCGACCTGCCAGGAGCGTCGGCGCCGACCGGCCTGTACTCGCCGGTCTCTATCACCCGCAGCAGCTTGGCCTGCATGGCCAACGGCAGCTCGCCCACCTCGTCGAGAAAGAGCGAGCCGCCCGATGCCTCGGAGAAGCACCCGGCCCTATCCCGTCCTGCTCCGGTGAAAGCGCCTCTTCGGTGGCCGAAAAGCTCGCTCTCGGCAAGCTCGGAGGGGATGGCCGCGCAGTTGATAGCCACGAACGGACCGGTGCAGCGGGCAGAGCGCAGGTGGATCCATCGGGCGAGCGGTTCCTTGCCCGAACCGCTGGGGCCGTGGAGCAGCACGCACAGGCCTGTCGCGGCGGCTTTCTCGGCCGCGGCGACGAGTGCCTTCATTGCCGTCGATTCGCCTACGTACAGGTGCTCGGCCAACCATGCGTCGCGGCCCGCACGGTCGGAGCGGGCAAGAACCGACTTTGCCTCCGCCAACGCAATCGCCACCTCGAGCCGGTCAAGATCCACGGGTTTCTCGAGTACGTCGACTGCCCCCGCTTTGACGGCGCGCACGGCGTTACGGGTATCGGCGAGGCCCGAGACTATCGCTGTGGGTATGCCAGAGGCGACGTACTCGCCAAGCACGTCGAAGCCGTCGCGGTCGCCGAGTGCTATGTCGAGCAGAACGATATCGTACGCGTCGGCTATCTCGGAGGAGGGTGGTGGAGCCGTCACTCCTTCCGTCATGTGTCCCTTGAGCCTCAGGTACCCTGTCATCGACGACAGATATGATCTGTCGTCGTCAATAACCAGAACTCGCGCCATTACTCACCGCCTTCGAGTGGGAACGTCATCGTGAACGTGAGGCCGTGCGCTTCGCTCATTCCTGTGTCGAGCCGCCCCCCGTGGAGCGCGGCAATGCGGCCCACGAGCCACACGCCGAGCCCGGCACCGTCGGGTTTGGTCGAGAATCGCGTAGATCCGACACGTCCCACCAGGGCCGGATCGAGTCCTGTGACAGAATCCGCGTACGTTATCAGGTAGGAATCGGGGTTCGACGACAGCGTCACCACTGCGCGGAAACCTGGTCCGCGTTCTGCACAGGCCTCGAGGCTGTTGGACAGCAGATTCAGGAAGGCTTCCACGAGGTAGCCGCGATCGAAGCGCGGTCGCCTGTCCGAACCGCGCCGTTCCACGATGACATCGGAGGCATCCAGGCCGAGCCCTCGCGCGCCGAGGGTGGCGCAAGCCTCCCGCAAAGCCTCCTCCGGGTCCATGTCCTCGAGTTCCGGATCCTTGAAACCCGACAGAGAGCGGACACGGGAGAACAGCGTGGCTATCCTCGCCGCGTCGGCTTCCGCCCTTGAAATAGCGGACATCGCCTCGGCCGCGGCTTTTTCCAGTCCTGTCCCGGCAAGCCCGGAGTCGAGCGAGGCATGCGCCGCCTTGGCCGAAAGAGTCAACGATGCGAGCGGGGTTCGCGCCTGGTGAGCCAGGAACGCCGATGCTTCACCCCAACCCTGCAGCGCACGAAGCTCCGAGCGCATGCGTTCCCTGTCGCCCAAGGCCTCCACAAGGCTGTCGAGCGCTTCCTCCACCGCGCCAAATTCGTCGCGCGTACCCGCGAAGAATGGCTCGGAAGGGCCGCCGTGCCTGACGCGAAGTATACCGTCGCGCAGCCTCGACCAACGCGCCGTCAGCGCCCTGGCGGCCGCAGCCGAGACGGCTACCGCCGCCAGGGCTTCCGCGGCCAGGAATACGCTCCAGCCCGCGGCCGTAGCAATGGCGACATCACGTTCGAGCACGGCCCTCCTGGCAACGTCGCGCCGAATAGGCCCAAGCGCGGCATTCATCGTGTCCGCCTCGACGGATGATTTCTCGTACACGGCGCGCACTGCCGCGGACAACTCGTCCACCGATTCCTGCAGCGCTGCCAGGGTTGCCTCTTCATCGCGGGGAGCGAAAACCGTCAGGGCTATGGCTGCCCCGCCCAGCAGCGCCACCGATACGGAGAAAGATACCAGGAAGATCCGGGAGCGCAGCTTCATCGGCTTAATAATACGGCACGAGCCCGACCGAGTCGAGTTCCCGGTACGCGGCCGCCGCTTTGTAGCCCCATACGACCATGGGGTCGTAACTTTCGCCGTCGGGCAAGGTCAGAGTAATCTTGCAGCCTATCGCTATGGGAAAGCGCAGAGACGCCACGGGGCTTAGCCGTATCTTCCCGAATCTCGAGGCTATCGCCCATGCGGCCGCGGCGTCGTCCGTCCTGTGCACTCCGCCTGTCTCCGAGACCCGGACTTCGTAACGGAGTCCGTCGTAGCTGATGTCGCGGTACGCCTCGGTCCTGGCCGGGCCGGCCCACATCGCAGCGTTCACTCGCACGTTGAAAGACGCGTCCACGAGACGTTCCAGGTCCTTGTCAGGCAACCCTTCCAGCTCCACGGAAACGTAGAGCGATTCAGCATCGCGGAAGGGCCGTATCGTCGTCGCCGGAGGCTCCCCGGCCGTCGAGAGGCCGAGGAGCGCGGCGATGCCGAGGACAAAGCCCTTGAACCAGGAACCCACGCCCAGCCGCCGTCAGAACCGGGCGCCCGAGGAGTAGCTAGCGCTCATGGCCCTGTACGAGTCGAGCATGCGCTCCTCGTCGGACTTGCCCGAGGCGAGCGAGATTATGCCGGAGATGAGGCTCGGAAGGGTCCAGCTCAGCGCGCCGAGCACATTGTCGTCGAACTTTTCCCAGGAGTCCGTCACGGCGGCTTCTATCGCGTAGCCGCCCGCAGTGGCAAGTGGCCAGGAAATATTGATTATGCCGCCGACGATCCTGGCGCGCCTGGCCTCGTCCGCCAGCTGTTTCATCACGCCGTAGGCTATCGCCTCCTGCACTACAGGATCTCTTTCCGCGTACAGATACGCATAGTCTTGCTTGTACCGGTCAGCGGGTCTGGAAAGCATGGCTATGCCTATGCCTCCGACCAGCAAGCCCGCGCCCGCCGTGCCGATGGACAGACCGCGCATGAGCATCTGGCCGTCCGCATCCGTGTATATGCCACTCGGCGCCGGCGGGGTCAGGGAGTAGAGGCCGCCAGCGAGACCCGCCGAAAACATGAGGCTTCCGATGCCGGTCATCCACACTCCTCCGGTCCTGGCGCTTCGCTCGTCCTTATCGAAGTAGTCGGTCAGTATCGAAACGGCGAATTGCGGATCCGTCCCGACCGCCCGTCCGGCGGGAAGGGGCGTTGCTTGCGTCGGCTGCGCGAACGCTCCCGTGGCTACCATGCACGCTATCGTCGTGACGGCGATTAATTTCTTCATGATGTCTCCTTCTGAACGGCGCATGATCCTGGTCCTCCGTTCGTCTATCATTAAGCAGGAAGCGTGCCAAGCGATATCGGCATCAGGGATGACCTTTTCAGCCTCGGGAGCGCAGTACGCTCCGAGGAAACCGGAGTGGACATATCGAAAACGATAGCGCATCACTATCGAAAAAGATAGCCGACCGCCTCGCGCCCGACGACGCAGGACGGACGCAAGCGCTTGACGGCGACAGCATTGAATAGGATAGTCGCCATATGAAGAGAATCATGCTCGTGCTTGTGGTATTGATTTCGGGCGTCGAGGCGTTCGGCCAGCCCGCGGACGAGCCAGGCAGGAAGCGCCTCATAGAGGTGGCTTTCAAGTACCAGGGCGTGCCGTATGTATACGGCGCGGAATCGGCGACGGCCTTCGACTGCTCCGGTTTCGTGCGCTGGGTATACCGCGAGGCATATGGGATCGAGCTGCCCCGCAGCGCCAGGCAATTCTACACCGCGGGATCGCCGGTGGATTTTAAAGCGGCGCTTGCGGGTGACGTCTACGTCTACGACACCGTCGGCGGAGCGCCCAGTCATGTCGCGATATACGTCGGTGACGGTACCGTCATCCACGCCGTCTCCGAGGGGCCAAGGACAGGCGTCATCGTCTCCCCGACAAGCGACCGCTACTGGGCGCCTCGCCTCATCGCCGCCCGCAGGTTCATCGGCTTCGCCGACGGCGAAGCCGCTCTGCCGACTCCAGCAAAGCCGGAGACGAAACCCGCATCCAAACCTGCAGCGAAGCCCGCTGCCGCTGCGCTGACGACTGAGCAGGTCATTGCGGACATAGGCGTCGTGATACCCGCCGTCAAGGCATCGTTCGTCGACAGGATACCCGCGGCCCCGGGCACGAGCTTGGCATTCACGATGACCAACGGCTCGGGCAAGGACGGCAGCTTCATGGTGCTTTTCTTCAGGATCGATCCAAAATCGTACAAGCTCCAGCAGATCCATGAGGAGAAGGTCAGGCTCGAAGACAAGGCGGCCTTCAGCCTGCCGCCCTATCGCTTCGACACGCCAGGCAAGTACAAGCTGGTCGTCAAGGACAGCTGGGGCAACCAGCTCGTCGACCGTGAGTTCATGGTGAGTGTCGTTGTACGCTGACCCTTGCCGGCTTCATGACGACGACGCAGCGCTCGTCGTCGAGAAAAGGTACCTTGACCGGAATGACCTGGGCGCTCGAATACAGGCCGTCGATGGCGGCAAGCTCTGCCCGGGCGCGTTCAGCCTTGCCCTTGTACGCCACGACGAAAC
The DNA here is from genome assembly GCA_964576835.1 of uncultured Treponemataceae bacterium. Classification (GTDB taxonomy): domain Bacteria; phylum Spirochaetota; class Spirochaetia; order Treponematales; family UBA12059; genus SZUA-370. The sequence continues at coordinate 5,282 of CAZNXK010000058.1, forward strand.
CTCCGGGCGAGCACACCGCGAAGACGCGCCTGAAGAGTTTCCGTTCGAAGGGTCTGAACGCCCGGAAAGTGACGATGTCGAACGATCCCTTGGCGCGCTCGACCTGCTCCTCCACTATCTCGACGTTGGCCAGAGGCAACTCCGCCCGCATCGCCTCGAGGAAGCGTATGCGGCGTGTCATGCGGTCGAGGAGTGTGACGTCGATTCCCGTCATGGCTATCGCCAGCGGAATGCCAGGCAGTCCCGCCCCGGTGCCCAGGTCGACCAGGCCGGGTCGGGCATCGCCTTGGCGCGCTTCATCGATGAGCCGATTGATCACCGAAAGAGGCGCGAGACTGTCGAGGATGTGCTTGATCACCAGTTCGTCGCCGGACGCGCCGACGAGTCCCCATGCCGGGTTCCACTTCTCTATGGCGCCGACGTAGCGCTCCAGAGTGTCTATCACGCCGCCCGTCGTAGGAAGGCCAAGCTGGGCAAGGCCCCCGGCAAGGATTTCGTCGTCCAAAGCTATATCGCCTTTGCCTTTACGCGTTCCATCGCCCAGAGCACGTATTTCCTGACGCGCGCGTCCGGGTCGCTCTCGAGGCTGGCCAGTATTTCCTGGCCTTCCGGGCCCGCAAGTCGTTCGAGCGCGTGAGCCACGGCCACGCGGACAGCCGTGTCCGGATCCTTGGCGGCAAGTACTATGCCTCGATAGGCGGCCCTGCTTCCGACAAGCGACAGCGCTGCCGCGGCTTCGCGCCTGACCGTCGGGTCCCGGTGCTTGAGTTCCCGTATCCTCGCCTCGACGTAGCCGAGCGATTCAAGCGCGTCGACGATAAATGGCTTCAGCGACGCGATTTCCTCGCGAAGCAGTTCGAGCAGGGCCTCCTCGCCCTTCCTTCCCATGGCCCGGGTACTCTGGGCCATACGGGATTTCAGCTCGCCGGTAGCGTCCTTGAAGCGTTCCAGTATCCTGGTCAAGTCCTTCGTGGAGCTGCGTGACGACAAAGCCGTGCCGAGATCTTCCGTCCATTGCTCGCGGGTGCCGAGTTCGTCGATGAGCAGGTCAAGGCTGGCCTGGTTGCTTGCCCGGCCAAGGCCGCGTATCAACGAGGCCTTGACCTCGTCCATCTCGTTGGCGTCGTCGAGCACGCCGGACAGTTTCTTGACGACGACGGGTCCGCCTGCCTCGGCGAGAGCCGCGACGGCCGCGATCCTGACGCGCTCGACGGGATCTCGGAGCAGGTCCATGCCGCCGGCGGTCAGCGCCTTGTCTTCCTGGAACGCGGCAAGTGCCCGGACGGCGGCCGATCGTACTTCCGGATCCGCGTCGCCGAGGCCCTCCTTTACGTCGCCCATGAAAGACCGATCGCCGGTAGAGGGCAGTGCGGCGAGGATGGCTGCCCGCGATGGCGCGTCGACCCCATCCAGGATGAACCTCGCCTTGCTCTTGAAGGCTTTGGCGTCTGCACCGATGACTATGGGCGCAAGCGAGGCTATCTCGTCGGCGTCGAGAGTCGGCAGCGATTCCATGATGCGCTGGAGAGCCCAGGACAGCTTGAGCTCCCCGGCGAGGATCAGGGCGTCGCGGCGAAGGAGCCGCGGAGTCCCGGACCGCTCAGCGCGGAAAAGCGACAAAGCAAAGGGTACCACCAGCTCCGGCGCCTGGCCGACAATGGCTGCCCGCAGTTCATCGCGCATCATGAAGAGGGGGTCGAAGAACAGTTCGACGAGTGCGCTGAATATGCAGTCGCGCTGAATGGCGGCGCATGCGCCCAGCAGTGCGGCGGCCAGTTCCGGCTCGCCGCGGCGGGCGGCCAGCTCCTCGGCCAGTGCCTTGCACGCTTCACCATCTCCGCGGCTCCGTATCGCGTCAAGCACGAAGCGGTATACGCGTATGCGCTCCTGATGGAAGGGGGAATGACCCATGCGCGCGAACCAGCGCCTGGCGAGCACCGACACGAGGTGGCGGTCGCCTCCCGAGGCGAGCACCCTGGCGGCCGCCTCGAATGCTCCGTCGTTCTCGATCGACTCGACAGCCGACAAAAAACCGGAAACCTGGAATGACGCCGCCGTGACGAGCAGGGCGACGCGGCGCTCGAATTCCTTGCTGTCTCCCGATGACGCGTCCTCGAGCAACGGCTTCAGGGATCCGCGTGCCTCCAGGTACTCCGCTGCGGCCAGTCGCTGCTCCGGGTCTCCCGATTCCAGGAACCGGTACGCTATCTCCTCGTCCTTGCCGCTCGTAGGATCGAGGAGCTCGAGTACGTGGATCGTCTCCTCCGGGCAAAGCTTGTCGATATCAGGGGCGTACAGGTCGGGGAATTCCGCCATGATCCTGGCTTTGGCGGCCCGGCGGACCTCATGTGACGAGTCCTTGATGAAGAGGCTGTAGGCTTCCGCGTAGAAAGCCAGCCTGTCCCCCATCAGGGGAGCCTGCAATGCCAGGGTCCTGACCAGAGGATGGGGGTCGGCGAGGCTGTCTGACAGCCCCTTTTTCGAGCGCTCGTCGGTATCACACGAAAGGATCCTGACAGCCATGGCGCGGGATGCCCATTCCGGATCGCCGAGCATTTCCCTGACCTCGTCCATCTTGCCGGCAAACAGATGCAGTGCCGCATCGCCGTCAAAATCACGGCCAGGGCCGGACAGGGCTATCCGGCGCAGCGTGAAGGCGTCGCCTTGTGCCTTCATCCATGCGAGCAAGTCCGTGGCTATGTTCTTGCTCGCCGCTCCGGCGAAGAAACATTCGAACAGTCCCAGGTCAGGCGCGAACCTGAGCAGCTTGCCGGCAGCGCTACGGGAATGGCGAGTCTTCACCGCTTCAATCCAGCGTTCATGGTAGCCGAGCCTTCCGAGCAGGACGGGAAACGGACCCGGAGCTCCGATGAAGCCCCGTGCGCTCCGCTTGACGATGAACCGCTCCCGGAGTACCAGGGTCAGGCGGGCGATCGCCGGCACTGCGCCTGGCTGTACCGCAGCCTTCCGCACCGCTCGCCTGAAGCCGATCTCGAGGAATAACCCGACCATGACGATGGTCAGTGCGGTCGCGACCGCGGCTGACAGCCATATCGCCTCAGGCGACAGTGATTCCAATAATTTTTGCATGACTGCATCCCCCCGTTACTTTGTTTTCTGTACAAGAGCCCGATAGATCTGTATCGGTTCGGCTTTTCCCTTGACCTTGACCGCGTCCCGCTCTTCAACCTTGAACGTGTTGCCGAGCAGGGCCCTGGTCGATTCGGTGATGATCACCTCTCCGGCCTTCGCTACGCCTTCGAGACGGGCGGCTATGTTCACCGTATCGCCGATCACCGAGTAGTTCATGCGGCGCGACGATCCAAGGTTGCCTGCTATGAGGTAGCCAGTGTTGACGCCGATGCCGACGCGCAGGTGTTCGGCTTCTCCCCTGAAGAAACTGCGCTTTGGATTTTCTATGAGTTTCTGGATGTCGAGAGCGCAGGCGACGGCGTTTCGGGCGTCTTCCTCCTCGGAAGTCAGGGGTACTCCCCATGCAGCCATGATGCAGTCCCCTATGAATTTGTCTATGAAGCCCCGGTAATTGAGGACGACCTCCACAGCCTCGGAGAAGTAATCGTTGAGGACTCCGAGGATGTACTCTGGCGTCTTGCCTTCGGAGAATGTGGTGTATCCCCGGATGTCGGCGAAGAAGACCGTGGCCCGCTTGCCGTCGCCTCCGAGTTTGATCGTGTCAGGCGAGTCCATGAGGCTTTGTACCACGTCGACCGACAGGTAGCGGCTGAACATGTCCTTGATGGCGCGCCGTTCCTCGACTACAACGTCAACCCTGTCCTTCAGCTCCCGCTCCCTGGTCTGGTCGGTGAAGGTCAGCACGAGTCCGTCGGACCTGTCCGAGCGGCGTCCCCTGACAGGCGACAGGTTGAGCGAAAAATCGATGTCGCCGCGTTCTCCGGCGGCGATGCCCTCCACTCCGAGCAGGGTCGAACCCTCGCGCAGGCTCTTGTCCATGGCAAGGATGACGCTGTCGTCGAGCCGATCCTTGAGCAACGCCGCCGCCGGTTTGCCTATCGAGTCCGCGTTCAGACCGAATGCATCGGCCGCCTCGTCATTGAAGAAGCGAAGGGAACCATCGCGCGCCGTGGTGATGAGGAGGTTGGTCATGGACGAAAAGACGCTTTCCTGGTACCGCTCGAGCGCTTCTATCTCGGCTGCCCGTTCCTTGAGTTCCTTGAACAGCTTGGCGCTCCTGAGCATCCCGGCGGCCAGCGCGCAATACGAACCAAGGAAGTTGAGGCGGTCACGGCCATAGTGCCGTGCGGCCCTGGCGTTCAGGATCAACAAGCCAGCCCTGTAGCGCGGCAGGAATATCGGTACGGCGATGCCGGCGTTCATGGCCGGATCAAGGAGCAGTCCCGAGAGGGCGCAGCTCCGGCGCTCGTTGAGGACCACCGCCTCTCCGCATTCCTCGATGAAGGCTATTGTCTCGGACGAGCGGTCAAGGGAGCCCGGCGCCTGCCATGGTCCGCGGCGATACGACAGCCTCAGGCCCGAGCCGGGCTCGTCGCTTGCATCGGTGTAGATGTACAGGGCCGCGAGATCGGAACGGCTGATGTCGCAGGCTTGCTCCACCAAGGCGGACTGGATCTGCGAGAAGTCGCCGGCCACCGACAAGAGCGACGAAGCCCTCGACAGCTCGTCGAAAGCGTCCCTGGCCTGTTCGACCGGGACAGGAGCAACCGCCATAGAACGGCGGGCAGAAAGGATACGCATCAGTGTTCCTCCGCATCATCGACCTGGACCTGCTCCATGGCTCTGGTACTGATTGTAAACCCATTCACCGCGGAAATCGAGCATTCATGTTGCGGACGCCATCGATCGATGCGATACTGCCGTTTCTATGACCATGGACATCCTATGCAAGGTCGTTGACAACTATGGCGACATCGGTGTCGTCTACAGGCTTGCCCGCGCCCTTGCCGAACTTGAGCCGGAGCTGAAACTCAGGCTCATCGTAGACGATCTCTCCAGCTTCAACCTCCTTGAACCCGAGGTCGACCCAGGGCTTTCCATGCAGACCGTACATGGGTGGACTGTACTTTCATGGACTGGCCCGGTCGATGCGGCACGGGAAGCGTTCCGCGGGGAGTACTCGAGCGATCCTGCGCGTGTCGTCATCGAGTGCTTTGCCTGCGGTAGACCCGACTGGTTCGAGGCTATGCTCTTCGATCCGGCGGACAGCTCTGTCAAGACAATCGTCAACCTGGAATACCTGAGCGCCGAACCCTACGCCGCGGAATTCCACCGCATGCCGTCACTGACACGGTCGCCGCTTGTGCGCAAGCATATGTTCATGCCGGGTTTCGAAGCCGGCACGGGCGGGCTGATCCTCGACCGGGCCTTCATGGACGCCCGCGCGCGGTGTTCGGATGCAGCGGGACGCAGGGAAACGCGCCGCTGTCTCGCCCGGAGGCTCAGGCTGGCTTTGCCGGACGCGGTCCCAGGGCTGGCGGACAGGTTCTGGCTACTGGTCTTCGGCTACGAACGTGATTACGGCCGCATCGTCGAGGACATCGCGGACTTCGGGCGAGGAACGCCCGTCCAGGTCCTGGTTGCCAGCGGCAAGAGCGGGCCGTGCTTCATGGATGCTTGGGATAGAGCGGGGCGACCCTTCCCGGCGATGCGCCTTCCGTTCCTGTGCCAGACCGACTGGGATGAGGTCCTGGTCGCCTCGGACTTCACTATAGTGCGCGGCGAGGACTCGATGTCCAGGGCGGCTCTCTGTGGACGGCCTTTCCTGTGGCAGGCCTATCCCCAGGCGGGAAGGCAGCAGCTTGTCAAGGTGCGTGCGTTTCTCGGCGGCATGCGACGCTGTTTTCCGCAGGCCACGTTCGCCCAGGTCGAGGAACCGTTCATGGCCTTCAATGACAGGCTGGCGGACGGGCCGGAACTGCGGGGAGGCGAGCGCATCCTCCCCTTGCTGGCGCCGGAACGCGCGATTGCCGGGGGATTCACGGCATTTGCACGCGAACTCGCAGGCAACGGAAACCTGGCCGCCAACCTGATGACTTTCTTGCGCGAAATCGTGTAGTATGACGCGCTATTCATTCATCCAGCCTATCAGACCGCGTTTTCGCGATATTCGATAGCAATACTTGTTTTGTGAGGAAATTTCTATGTTAACAACCTCCCAGCTACGTGTAGGATCCATTTTCATGGTCGGCAAGGATGTCCTCGTCGTCCAGCGCATGCTCGGCAACAAGGGCGGACGCGGCGGCATGGTCACCAAACTCCGCGTCAAGAACCTCCTGAGCGGCGGCACCTCCGACCTCGGCCTCGACTCCGGAGAGAAGTTCGAGGAAGTCTCCATGGACATGCACAGGATGAAGCTTTCCTACATCGATGGAGAGACCTATGTCTTCATCGACCAGGAGAGTTTCGAGCAGTACGAGCTGTCCAAGGAAGACCTGGGCGACAATGCGGGCTACATCACGCCTGACGACGATTTCGACGTCGAGATCACCTTCTACGAAGGCAAGCCGGTCGGCATCGTGCTGCCGATAGCAATCGACCGCACGATCACCTACTGCGAACCCGGCATCAAGGGCGATACCTCGGGCAAGTCTACAAAGCCGGCGACCCTCGATTCGGGCTACACCGTCCAGGTTCCGCTTTTCTGCGAGATAGGAACCAAAATCAAGCTCGATACCCGCGACGGCTCCTTCATAGAAAGAGTCAAATAATAGAAATCTATGGAACCTCGCGTTCGTCTGCCGTTTCCCCTGATCGTGCTCCTGGCCACCGCGCTTGGCATGGCGGCTGGAGCATGTTCAGCAAAGGCTGACGACGACGTCGTTCCTGCCGCTCCCGGATAAAGTACGAAGATCACGATGGGAACCGCCGGCGTGGGCGTATCCAACTATCCCATCGGTATTGCCATGTCGTCTCTCTGGAACGCCTCCATACCCGGAATCAAGGCCGTGGCCATCGCGACGGACACCTACCCCAACCAGGCGTACCGGGTCGCTACCGTAGGCACGCCGCCGGACATCATCGTCGTACGCGCCGTCCCGGTTCTGCTTGCTGGATTCGGCGGCGACCTTGTGCTGCCCGAAGACCAGATGCTTGTCCCGTACCATGACAGAGCGAGGAAATACTTCAAGGAGATGGGCTGGCTCGAATGAGCCAGGACTCGTCAGCGGATATTCCAGATAATCACTGGCAGCGGGAATGGAGCTGCCGCGGCGATGGCCATGTTTCTTTCCGCCCGCGATCCGAGACAGCGGTCGGGGCGTATAACGGCTACGATCTCCGGGTGCCCGGCAACCATCAATTCAACTTCAGCACGTCAATAAAATCTTGAATAATATATATAGAAGAACTATTATAAAACGAACAAAAGGAGGAACCACAATGGATATGAACTCTCTTCTGCTTCTCGGCGGGGCCATCGTCCTCTACGTTGCCTGGAAACGCCTCGGTCCCAACCACGCTGCCTCTGGCGCGATCGTAAAGGAAAAGATTACGGGTGGCGTCGTGATAGTAGACGTGCGCACTTCGGACGAATTCTCCTCGGGCGCCTATCCCAGGGCTCGCAACATTCCTCTTGACGTGCTTGGGTCGAAACTCGGCAAGCTAGGCGCCAAGGACAAGAGCGTCATCGTCTACTGCGCCTCCGGCTCCCGCAGCGCGCAGGCTGCCAGAATCCTGAAGTCAGCAGGATTCACCGACGTAACCAACGCCGGCAGCCTCCGCTCCATGCCCCGCTAGAGCCTCCGGCCACTCGCTTGCCCGCGTCCACCGCCGCGGGCTATACTCCCCGCGCGTTCTTCGGAACGACACCAACACCCCTCCCGCGCGCCATGCGGGAGAGAGGCGAGGAGCACTCAATGGCAACAGCAGACCTGACTCATGAAGTGACGATGGACAAGATCACGTCCCTGGCCAAGCGACGCGGTTTCGTCTTCCAGAGTTCGGAGATATACGGCGGCCAGTCGGGCGCCTGGGACTATGGCCCCCTGGGCATCGAGCTCAAGAACCGCATCCAGCGCTTCTGGTGGAAGGAGATGACCCAGCTCCACGACGACATCGTCGGCCTGGACGCTGCGATCCTCATGCATCCCAGGACCTGGGAGGCTTCAGGCCACGTGGAAAACTTTACCGATCCCCTGGTGGACTGTAAGAAATGCAAGATGCGCTTCCGCGCCGACCAGATAGACCAGGACAAGCTCGCGAAGAAAATCTGTCCCGAGTGCGGCGGCGAACTGACCGATACGCGCAAGTTCAACCTGATGTTCAAGACCAACATAGGCCCGGTCGACGACGGCTCCGGCCAGATATACCTGCGTCCGGAGACGGCCCAGGGAATCTACGTCAACTACAAGAACATCGTCCAGTCAAACCGCATGAAGATACCCTTCGGCATAGCCCAGGTCGGCAAGGCCTTCCGCAACGAGATAGTCACCAAGAATTTCATTTTTCGCACCTGCGAGTTCGAGCAGATGGAGATGCAGTACTTCGTAAAGCCGGGTGACGACGTCAAGTTCTTTGACTACTGGCGCGAGCAGCGCTGGGCCTACTACCAGAAGCTCGGCGTCGATATGAAGAAGCTCCGCTGGCACCAACACGGCAAGGACGAACTCGCGCACTACGCCAAGGACGCCTACGACATCGAATACGAGTTCCCGATGGGCTTCAAGGAGCTAGAGGGCGTGCACAACCGCACCGACTTCGACCTCAAGCGCCACCAGGAGTATTCAGGCAAGGACCTCCAGTACATAGACCAGGACAACGGCAATGAGCGCTACATCCCCTACATCATCGAGACCTCGGCAGGCCTGACGCGCCAGCTCCTCATGCTGCTGTGCGACGCGTACGAGGAAGAAAAAGTCGCCGACAAAGGCAACGACGACGACTGGCGGACCGTGATGAAGTTCCATCCCGAACTCGCCCCGATAACCGTCGCGGTATTACCCCTCATGAAGAAGGACGGACTCGCCGAGCTCGCCCAGGAAATCCGCCAGGCGCTCAAGCAGGACTACGCAACCGACTATGACCAGGCCGGCGCCATAGGCCGCCGCTACCGCCGCCAGGACGAGGCGGGCACGCCGTTCTGCGTCACCGTGGACTACGAGTCCAAGGAAAACGGCACGGTTACGCTGCGCTACCGCGATACCATGGAGCAGGTCAGGGTACCTACGGCAGAGCTGGCGGAGAGAATCAGGAAGGAAATCAAGGATTATAAGAGGAAGTAGGGGCATCCATGCCCCCGCTTTCAACTGGGACGGCGTCCATGCCATCCGAGGGATACGGGCGCGTCGGTCTGGAGGCCGACCGGGCTTTCCGCGAGTACTTCTCAGGCCGCCCCGCGGTCCTGCGGGGTACTCGCGCTCGACTACCGTCGCGAACAATCCCTCGCGCGAGGAGAAGCGGCAGGGAACGAAGCATTCGGCGGGAATCGAGCGATTCCGCCATCGACGCGCGATCCGGGTACCTCAGTCGATACCGCAGGGTCTTGCGCCTGAGTTCTATCCAGAATCATGGCCGAGACAAAAATCGCGGCACTGACCATGAAAACATCAATCAGGCAACGCAGTACCAGGTCCGCGGGAGCCACGGTGAAAATGATGCACATGAAGAGGTTGAAAATCATCCAGTTTATCCCGAACAGGCACAGGCCAAACCATAGGGCTTTTTTTAACGGTGACCTGGACACCGCGTTTGGTGAAAACAGATCGTACATGATGCCGATCGACAATCCCATGCCCAGGGTCCAAATCAGGGTCGGCAAAGGTCTTTGCACGTAACCAGACGTGATCCCCACTACCGCATACGCAAAGTACCGCCCTGCCAGGTAGGCGACGAGAATCAGCACCACCGGCACCACTGTTCCCCGAAAAATGGGAACGGGTGATTGCTTCTTGACGGACAATGCAGCAAGCAGCGCAATTTTCGGTGCGGCAAACCGGCCAAGGAGCAAGCCCAAACCGAGAATGGGAGTTGCATCAGCCAGAGAACCCATGAATTCATCAAGCACCGGAGACCCGACAATCGGGCTGGTTTCCATGATACCCACAATCCAGAGCAGGGCGAGGGCGACACCGAATCGCGCCCCCGCCGTGAATGACCTATTCGGGGAAAGGATCTGGTTTCGGTTAAACAAAAAAGCCATGACTCCAAAAGCCACAAGCAAATACAGGGTTGCCGACAAAGGCAGTCCGATGGTTTTTACCAATGCGCTGTATTCAAAAACGGCTGCGGTCATCTTGACCGGCAAGTTATGCAGAGCAATATCGGCAAAAACACAAATCAGAATGATCAGGAATGATCGGATTATGTGAGCGCTTTTCATTTATATGAAGCCAAGGCCGTGTCCAAGGCAATTTCAGTTGCTTTTAGGATTACCCTGCTGGAATAGGTGGCACCGGTAATGGTATCGACATCCAGCGACTGTTTGGCAACAACTGTGTCCACTATTTTTTCAGCGGGTTTGCCCAGGCCGCATTCATGCGTGACAATATCGATTTTCTGAAGTACTCCCGCTACCATGTGCACCAAAACGGTCGCCTTTACAATCCCACCGTCAAAATTGCCAAGATAGGCACCGTCCGGTAGAGTACGGAAAGCCGGTGTCGATAAGCTGATATTTGTGTGTACACATGAAACCAGCAATAACACCCCCAACAAACCGATAAGCGAAAACCTTATGGCAGTTTTCATATTTCTCTCCTTGCCCGCAATCTCGGGCTATTGAATAAATGAGGCTTGCGCATCAACGGTATCCCGATAACAATTTTTCAAGCGAGGCGGCGCTTTTTATGATCGATCGTTCCGCTTGGGAACGATCGCCGAGATTGCGTCCGCTGACCAATATTGAAATCTTGCCCTGCAACCATGATAAATAAATGTCAGCTTTTTCCGACGCAGCTGTTCCGTCAAACGCAGCAGCGGCAAAAGCGTCATACTCTCCGGAAATCCTGCCTATCGCCTCGAGTACAAAGGGGGGCGGCTGACTGTCGAGTTCTTCAAGCCAAATCAGGCGATACCAGCCCTCATTATGATTGGCGAAGTCAACTGACGCCTTGGCAAAAGCGCTCATTATCGAATCGCCGGATCCGCGCGATTGCATTGCCGTTACGCAAAAATCGCGGTATTCGTTGAGGGCGCGGCAATATACATGCCATAAGAGCGCCTGGAGATCGGCAAAATAGTGGTAGAGATTTACATGCGAGCAGCCAGCCTCACGAGCAATGGCACGCAACGAAAGCCTTTTTATTCCCTTGTCCCGGTTGATGACGGCGAGCGCAATGGCGATGATGGAATCAAAAAATACCGTTCCCATATTGTTACCATTGGTAACTTACCACTGGTAACCACTCGTGTCAAGCCGAATTTCGATGGAAGCCAGGATAGGTTTCACGGATGATGAAGAAAGGCGTGAGCCTCGTGAGGATGTAAAGGCTGCGATGGAGGGCTACGGCTCGCGCCAAGCCACTTCGGCTCCGGGCCTTGGACCAGCAAGACCGTCAAGCACATCGTCCAGTCAAACCTCATGGGTGACGATCCCCCTCGCCTTGAGGCCGCCAACCTTGCTTGGCGGTGCGTGATCATGGAAAGAGTTTTCATCTATCACTCGTCGCCGTATATGAAGTATTATATATTATAGTTACTTTCGATCCGGCGCTCAATTGGTAGGAAGGCGGGATGCATCCGGTGTCAAGCATATTGAACGTTCTCAAGATAACAGCGAGAGTCATCAGCTTCATCAGCGTCGGCGTGGTGATCTATGGAACGGCTATTGCCTTCTTTTCATTCCTGCTCAATGAACTGAAGCGGACGACAGGCAAGTATTCAATCCATCAATTGCGGGTTCTCAGGGCTGACCTCGGCACCTACCTGCTCCTGGGCCTTGAACTTCTGATCGCTTCGGATATCCTCAAGACAATAGTCGAACCCGGGCTCCAGGAGCTTTTGATCCTTGGCGGAATCGTCGTGCTCCGCACGGTGCTGTCCTATTTCCTTGACCGTGAAATCCGTCTTGTCGAACAGGAAAGAAAGGAACATCCCGGCGGTTTCTGAATCCTCATGTTTTTTCCGGAATCCCGTCGATGTGAGTAATCCCGCATTCTATCAACATCGTTCCGAGCATAGCGATGGACGAAGCAGCGAATGGATATGCGGAATCCTGGAAAAAAACCGGCGAGGAGGGAGAATCATGAAGATCTATTTTCTCAGGCATGGAATTGCGGAAGACAGGGGAACCGGGCAAGGCGAGGATATTGCAAGGCCATTGTCGGAACAAGGCAAGAAACTCATGGCTCGAGAAGCGAAAGGCATTGCGGGCCTTGAGCTGGAAATTGGCGCTATCATCTCAAGCCCGTTCGACAGGGCGTACGAAACCGCGAAAATTGTAGCGGGCGAATTGGGCATGTTGGACGACCTCAGCCGTGACGAGCGCCTCCGTCCCGGTTTCAACATGGTTTTGCTCGCCGGGTTGCTGAGAGACCGGTACGGAAAGAAACCCCTTCTTTTGATCGGCCACGAACCGGATTTCAGCCTGACTATAGGCGGCTTGATAGGAGGTGGGCGCGTGCAAATAAAGAAGGGCAGCCTGATCTGCGTTGATATGAAGGACGCATCGGGAAGCTCGGGGGAATTGATATTCCTGCTTCCCGCCGGAGCGCTCGCCCGCTGACCTGGGCGATGTTATTTGCGGTGGAGGCACGGAAGTGGAGCGGTCGCCGCATGGAGGCATTTCGTCAATTCGTCGCCGGCTCGGCCCCTTTAGGGAAAGACAACCTGAATCGCAATCCCCGGCCGCCCGCACCTGGTTCGTATAACCAGGTGGCCTTGAGTTGCGAAGCCAGGGCATCGATGAGCGTCAGGCCAAGACTCTCTTGCAGGGGTGGCATAGCGCCACCCGAGAAACCGATGCCATCATCCTCGATCTCGAGCAAGTGGCATTCGCCGACTGCCTCCTCGATGAGGACGTCGGTGAGGCGGACGCGCAGGCTGCCCCTTCCGCCAGGGAAAGCGTGATCAAAGGCATTGCTGACGGCCTCGTTAACTATCAAGGCGAGAGGGATGGCCAGGTCAATCTCGACGCAGAGGTCGAGGCATTCCATGTCGAAGCTCAGCGCGACCTCCTGTTGTTTCGCAGCGTAGTAGAGAGTGTTGACCACCTGGGTGATGAGCGCGCATAGATAGACGGCCGTGTAGCGATCTGCCTCGAGCAGGTGCCCGTACACCATGGCCATGGTGTCCAGTCGTCTTTTTGTCCTGGAGAACGGTTGTGACTCGGTCTCCGAACCGGTCATGTCGAGCCCGAGGCTCAGAAGGCTCCCTATGACCTGAAAGTTGTTCATGACCCGGTGGTGAACCTCCTTGAGGAGGATGTTCTTCTCCTCGACCAGGAATTCCAGCGTCGTTTCGCGTTCCTCGAGGGTACGCACGAGTTCCATCAGTTCCAGCTGCTTGCTCTCCAGCTCATGGATCTTTTCCCTCAACTGGGGGTAATAGCTCTTGCGAGCGGAACCTTCCCCCAGACCGATGATCTTCGCGCGCACCTCGTCGGGATCGGGGGCGGGATAATCCTTACTTGAGTAACGTTTCATAAATTCCGGCGATGTCGGCCCTGGTCGCCTGCTTCGGATTGGTCGCCAGGCAAGGATCAAGGAGCGCGCGTTCCACAAGCTGGGCGATGACAGATGCGGGCACCGGCTCCCGGGACAGGCGGCCGCCAAGACCAAGCCTGCGCCTGAGGCCGGACAACGCACCCACGAGGGAGGCTGAAATATCGGCGCTGTTCGATACCGTCGCTTCTCCCCGGGGAGTTCCGCCAGCGAGCACGCCCAATATTTTCCGGTAACGATCGGGGGCGGCGTCGAAGTTGAACGCCACGACGTGCTCGAGGAGGAGCGCGTTGCACAACCCGTGAGGCAAGTCGAGGAGTCCGCCGAGCGGATGGGCCATCGCGTGCACGAGGCCAAGGCTTGCATTTGAAAAGGCAAGGCCGGCCAGCAGGCTGCCCATCATAGTTCCGGACCGTGCCTCGACGTCGCCGGGCTTTTCGACGGCCCGTTCGAGGTAGGCGACCAGGTACCCGATGGCCTCGAAGGCATGCATGTCGGTGATCGGGCTGGAGGCGTTTGACGCGTAGGCCTCGATCGCGTGGGTCAGGGCGTCAAGCCCCGTCGCCGCGGTCAGTTCGGCGTCCATCGTTACTGTTGTATCGGGATCGATCAGGCTAATGTCGGGTACCACGCCCTTGCTGATGATCGCTATCTTGTTCGATCCGGCGCTGTCGAGGATGATGGCGAACTGCGAGACGTCCGCCGACGTGCCAGCGGTCGTCGGTATGCACAGGAGGGGCGGCATGGGTATCGGTACTTTGTCCACGCCCTCGTAGTCGAGCACGTCTCCGCCGTTCGCCGCGACCACGCCGATTCCCTTGGCGCAGTCAATGGGGCTGCCGCCGCCCACGGCGACGATCATGTCGCAGCGATTGTGCAGGTAGAACTCGACTCCGGCCGAGACCTCTCCGTCCCGCGGGTTGGGGCTGACAGCATCGTAGCGCTCGAAGGCTATCCCGGAGTCCTTGAGCAGAGCCTCGACTCTGCCGGTCCAGCCTGCGCGTACCACGCCACGGTCGCTCACCACGAGCACCTTCGAAGCGCCAAAGGTGCGCACGTAGTCTGGGCACCTGGTGAGCGCACCGTTCCCGAAGATGAACTCAGGCGCCAGGAATTTGCGCAGCTCGATCAATGAATTCGCCATACGGCCAAGTATACTCCCCGGCGATCACTGCGCAAGGGCACGAAGAGGAGAAGACCGTATGCCGGATTCAAGTTTGATTCATCGCCTGGAAACCTTGCAAGCCACTTTTCCGTATTCACTTATACTTGACTAAATAAGTCTTGAATAGTACGTTCAATTCATGTTTGAAAAGGTTGACCATTGCTGTTGACCTATTCCGCTCATGACGGAGGGACCTATGATGAGAAAAACTGCGACTATGGCGATGGTAATGCTCGTTGCGCTGGGAGCGACCCAGCTCTGGGCGAATCCCTATGACAAGGCTGCTACAGTCGCGGCAATGCGCGCGAACGCGGCCAGGATACAGACCATAAAGACCGCGGTTGCCGCAGGCGATTATTTTGCCGCCGCACAGTCATTCTTCGATTATGCGAAGGTAGCCGAGTACATGCTGAAATCGGACCCGCCCAAGGGCTCAAAGGATGAATGGATCGCCATCTGGCAGGCTTTCGAGGATCAGTCACTGATGGCAGTTGGCCTGTGCGCCACGAAGGACTCCGCCAGGATTCTGAAGGCTCTTGACGATATCGTGGGTTTGAACAAGCAGGGTCATACCAAGTTCAGAAACTGAGAGCCTGTCGTACGAGGCCCCTGCCTATCGCGCCTTCCCTGGGATCGGTAGGTATGCCGTCGTCATGGATTCCGCAAGAAAATCACTGCGGAGCGGATGCCAGCGTCAGCTGCTTGTACAAGCCATCCGCCCGCGACAGGGGTCTGTTCAGACGCCGGCAAAGTACCGACTATTTTTTGCGGACTTGGCGCGGGGAGGCGGAACGAAGCACTTCGTCGCGAGCATGGACGAGTTCGCCATCGAGAAAGGGCTTCACTACCGCTAGCCCGGATATCTCACAGCAGAATCGGGCTTAGCCCAAGAAGTGAACGAAGTC
>CAZNXK010000059.1:0-20816 GCA_964576835.1 uncultured Treponemataceae bacterium
AATGGTTAATAAAATATAATTTATATATATTTACGTATTGAAAATAGTATCAAAATTACTAAAACCGAGTGCAAAACTGAATAAAATTGACCCCAGTCATAAAATAAGCTTGATAAAGTCGACTATGGTCAAAAAAACTGAAAATAAAAGTTGACCATAGTCAATAACGGATATACGATTCCACCTGCCGATGGATACAGGCACGGAGCGCGTGCGCGATCCGGAATGTCAATTTGCAGGGGGGATAGACTATGCTCGCATTGTTTGCGTCGCTTCCAATCCTATTGGTCGTTATTCTCATGGCCGGATTCAACTGGCCCGCCAAGCGTGTCATGCCGCTTGGGTGGTTGCTCGCGGTCCTCCTGGCGGCGTTCGTCTGGAAGATGCCGTTGCAGTGGCTCGCCGGCGCGACTGTTTCAGGAGCGCTTGACGCCTTCAACATCCTCATCATCGTGTTCGGCGCCATCCTCCTCATGAACACGCTAAAAAACTCAGGAGCCATCCGGGCGATCAAGGGCACGTTCTACAACATAAGCCCTGACCGCCGCGTGCAGGCAATCATCATCGCCTTTCTGTTCGGCGCATTCATAGAAGGCGCCGCCGGATTCGGAACTCCGGCCGCCCTGGCTGGGCCGCTGCTCGTCAGCCTTGGTTTCCCGCCGCTGGCCGCCGCCATGCTCGCCCTCGTGGGCAACAGCACGCCAGTCAGCTTCGGCGCCGTAGGCACGCCGATACTCGGCGGAGCAGCCAAGGTCCTCAACTCCCCCAGCGTGGTCGAAACCCTGAACCAGTACGGCTGGACTTTCGATGTCTTCGTGCACCAGCTCGGCGTCTACACCGCCCTCATCCATGCGGTCGTTGGCCTGTTCCTTCCTCTGCTCATCGTGTTGATGCTGACCAAGCTTTTCGGCGAAAAGAAAAGTTTCAAGGAAGGCTTTGCAGTGGCGCCGTTCGCGCTGTTCGCCGGACTCTGCTTTGTGGTGCCCTATCTTTTGATAGCCATTTTAATCGGTCCGGAACTCCCGTCCTTGCTCGGCGCGCTGATCGCGCTGGTGATAGTCATTCCAGCGACCAAATCAGGTTTCCTCCAGCCCAAGACCCCCTGGGATTTCCCGGCACGCAAGAGCTGGGGCAGCGACTGGGTTGGTACCGTCGAGCCTGGCGCCCTCAAGGAAGACACCCCGCAGATGGGAACCATACTCGCATGGCTGCCGTATGTCCTGGTCGCACTCATCCTCGTAGTCACCCGCATACCGGCGCTCGGCATCAAGCAAATCCTGACAAGCCCCGCGGTAACCATCGCCTGGAAGGGAATACTCGGAACCAAGCTGGCGTACAGCCTCCAGGCGCTCTATCTGCCTGGCACCGTGCCGTTCATGCTCGTGGCGATTCTTACCATATTCATGCACAAGATGAACAAAACGACTGTAAATGCCACCTGGGCTGACAGCCTCAAGCAGATGGTCCCCGCCACGATAGCGCTCGTGGGAGCCGTGGCGATGGTCTCGATCATGAAGAACTCCGGCAACAACGCGTCGGGCAGCCTGGACATGCTCAAGACCTTGTCTACCGCTGCCGCTGCCGCGCTGAGCTCGGCATGGGTTTTCGTAGCACCGTTCATCGGCATACTGGGAGCCTTCATGGCGGGAAGCAATACGGTTTCAAACATACTGTTCAGCAGCTTCCAGTACGAAGTAGCGACCAGCGCCGCACTTTCCAGGGTAATTATCGTCGTCCTTCAGATAGTCGGAGGCGCGATCGGCAACATGATATGCGTTCACAACGTGGTCGCAGCAAGCACCACCGTGGGCGTGCTCGGGCAGGAAGGCAAGATCATAAGGATAAACCTGATACCCGCAGTGATCTATGCCATCCTGGCAGGTATCGTCGGTCTGATCATCATGACGGTCTTCTCGGTCGGCCTGTTCTGATTCAACGGTTCCCGCGGGCTGCCGCATGGCGCCATGCCTTGAAGCAACCCGCTTTTAAAAACTCTAGCGAACTGACAGTGCAATCTTTCTCAGGAAGAGCCATCAAGCTTTTGGTAGAAGCGCAAGGATACGGAGGATGTTCTTGAAAATCATAGTTCCCATCAAGCAAGTGCCCGAGACGAGCAACGTGAAAATGGATCCGGCAACAGGCACCGTGATTCGGGCGGGCATTGAGACAGTCGTCAACCCGCTGGATCTCTACGCCCTTGAAACCGCGCTACGGCTCAAGGAAAAAAATGGCGGCACGGTGACGGTACTCTCCATGGGGCCGCCTCAGGCGTTGAAGGCGCTGAAGGAAGCGATAGCCATGGGCTGTGACGACGCGGTCCTCGTTTCTGACAGGAAATTCGGCGGCTCGGATACCTGGGCCACTTCGTACACGCTGGCCCAGTCAATCAAAAAGATAGGCGGCTACGATCTTATCATCGCCGGCGAGCGGGCCACCGATGGTGACACCGCTCAGGTAGGGCCTGGCATCGCGTCGTGGCTCGATGTTCCGGTAGCCACGTATGTAGCCAAGGTCGAGAGCATGGATGCCCAGGCAATTGTCGTGGAGCGCCTGGTCGAAGAAGGCTATCAGATACTGTCGCTTCCTCTTCCTTGTCTCCTGACTGTCGTCAAGGAAATAGCGGCTCCGCGCCTGCCGACCCTGGACGGCAAGATCCGCTCGCGCCAGATGCAGATACCCGTGTTCAGCACGGAGAACATGGTACTCGACGCAGCAGCTCTCGGGCTCAAAGGTTCACCGACCAAGGTAGTCAAGATAGACACGCCCAAGGTGACCCGAGGCGGAACGGTTGTAAAGGCAGGAGACGACGAAGCGGTCATAATGGCCGTTGATCAATTGATGTCATTCCTGGAATCAAAGGGCATCGTGTAAAGGGGATCCCAAGCATGAGTTTTGTATGGACAATAGCGGAACAGCATAACGGCAAGCTCAAGGATGTTTCCTTCGAGCTCCTTGCCCGCGGGCGCAAGCTGGCTGACAGGCTGGACACCAAGCTGGCTTCGGTGCTGATAGGCAACAAGGTAAGCGAACAGGCAATGCTGCAGCTCGTTCACCGTGGGGCTGACGAGGTCTATTCTATCCAGGATCCAAGGCTGGAGAATTTCATTTGCGAGTCCTATGCCAAGGTGTTGGCCACGTTGATAAAGACATACAAGCCGAGCATCGTGCTGGCTGCGGCCACTTCGTCGGGAAGGACCCTGATGCCCTACCTGGCCATCAAGGTCAACGCCGGCCTCACCGCCGACTGCACCGAGCTGGACATCGAAGAAGGGACAGGCAACCTTCTGCAGACGAGGCCCGCCATCGGCGGCAACATCATGGCTACGATCAAGACGCCTGATCGCCGGCCTCAGATGGCCACGGTCCGCCCCAAGTCATCGAGACCCCTGGCAGAAGACAAGACCAGGGCGGGCAAGATAATCGTGGTGCCCGTGACCGCCGACATGCTCGACGGCAGGGTCAAGGTCCTCGGGTACCGCAAGGACGCCACCGATTTTGTCAACGTGGAAGAGGCGGACATCGTAGTCGCGGGCGGCAAGGGGCTCAAGAAGGGCGACAACTTCGCGATGATACGCAAGCTCGCGGGCAGCTTCAAGGGCGTCGTCGGCGCAAGCCGCGAGGCGGTCGATAGAGGCTGGATAGCCTATCCCCACCAGATCGGTCTGTCAGGCAAGACCATCTCTCCAAGGCTGTACATCGGCGTCGGTATATCCGGCTCCATCCAGCACCTGGCCGGCATCAAGACCAGCGAGTTTATCGTATCGATCAATTCAGATCCTGACGCCAGCCTGCACAAGGTCGCGGACTTTGGCATCGTCGGAGATGCCTTCCAGGTACTGCCGGAAATTCAACGCCGCATGGACAAGCGCAGCGGAGGTGCGAAATGACCGCTGCCAAAGCCACGACCTACGCGCCGGTCACCCAGGCCATCATCGGGGAACTGCGTGCCCTGGTAGGAGCCAAGAACGTACTCGTCGATGAAGAAAAAATAGAGGCGTACTCGCATGACGAAACCGACGCGGCCGAATACGGCCACATGCCCGAAGTAGTCGTCTTGCCGGCCACGACGGAGCACGTCGCCGCTGTCGTCAAGCTGGCCAATCGCGAGCACATTCCAATAACGCCTCGCGGCGCGGGTTCTGGCCTGTCGGGGGGGGCAATCCCGCTCTATGGTGGAATCCTCATGTCGCTTGAAAAGATGAACAGGCTCATCGAGCTTGACGTCGACAACATGGTCGCCGTCGTCGAGACCGGCATGGTGACGAACGACCTGGCCGTCTACGTCCAGGAGCGCGGGCTGTTCTTTGCCGGCTACCCGATGAGCCTTCAGACCTGCGCCATCGGCGGCAACATCGCCGAGAACGCCGGCGGCGGAAAAGCCGTCAAATATGGCGTTACCGGACGATATATCCAGGGCATAGAACTGGTCACGCCTACCGGAGACATCGTCCAGCTAGGCGGCAAACTGTCAAAGGACGTAAGTGGCTACGACCTCAAGTCGCTGGTCGTGGGTTCAGAGGGAACCCTGGGCATTGCGACCAAGGCCATCATCAAGCTGATAGGCTATCCAACGGCCAAGGCTGACCTGCTCGTGCTGTTCAAGACACCGCGCGAGGCCATCGACGTGGTACCGGTTATACTCTCCAAAGGACTGACCCCTACGAGCATAGAGTTCATGGACCAGCTGTCAATAATCACCAGCTGCAGGTACCTGAACGAGAGTCTGCCCTACGAGAAGGCCGGCGCCATGCTGCTGATCGAGCTGGACGGTACCAATGCCGAGCAGATAGAGATGGACCTGATATCGGCCGGCCAGCTCTGCCAGGAGCATGGAGCCATAGAAGTCTACGTCGCTGAAGACCGCAACAACATAGAGCGAATCTGGAATGTACGGCGGAACATAGCCGAGGCTTTCAAGATCTACAGTCCCATCCAGAGCCTTGAAGACATAGTCGTTCCGATTTCGCGCATACCCGAGATCATCCCCAAGCTCGACGCGCTCAGCGTAAAGTATCATGTACAGATTCCGTGCTACGGTCACGCCGGAGACGGAAACCTGCACGCCACCCTCGTCAAGGACCCTGCCATGAGCATGGAAGAATGGAAGAAGAACGAGGTGGCCTGCCTCAGGGAATTGTACAAGATCACCGGAGACCTGGGCGGCAAGATTTCGGGCGAGCACGGTATAGGGCTCAAGCGAAAAAAATTCCTGAAAGAAGTCATCGACCCGGTGGAACTGCAGTTGATGCAAGCCATCAAGATGGCCTGGGATCCCAACAACATCATGAATCCCGGCAAGATATTCGACCTGGCTGAAGCATAGCAGCATACGAGGTTGCTCCGCGCGCACCGGGGCGTAGCAACCTTTCATCAACGTACGAAATTGAACAGGAGAAACGCATGCCGAAAACCACCTTGAAGTACGGATCTGCCGGACTCGAACTAAGCCTGCCGGATGTCGGTAACTTTGTCGGGGTCCTGGGTCCCAAATCGCGGCCAGTCATCGTGGACCCCAAGGCTGCCATCCTGGAAGGCCTCCGTCATCCCATAGACTCCAAACCGCTGCGCGATCTGGCCAAGGGCCGAAGCAACGTCGTCATCGTCATAAGCGATTCCACACGGCCAGTACCGAACAAGCTGATACTTCCGCTCCTTATGGAAGAACTCGCGGCGGCCGGCATCAAGCGCGAGGCCATCACCATACTGATTGCCACCGGCATACACCGCCCCAATGAGGGTGAAGAGCTTGTCAGGCATGTCGGCGAAGACATCGTCAAGAATTACCGAATCGTCAACCACTTTTCAAAAAATGACGCCGAGATGAGCTACGCGGGAACCATCATGGGCGACACTCCCGTCTACGTGAACAAGCTCTACGCCGAGTCAGATTTCAAGATACTCACCGGGTTTATAGAACCCCATATGTGGGCAGGTTTTTCTGGCGGACGCAAATCAATCCTGCCCGGAATTTCAAGCATCAAGACAGTGCAATTCATGCACGGACCCGAGATGATAGCCCATCCCGACGTGGTCTACGGCAAGCTCGCGGGCAACCCATTCCATGAGGCTGGCTTGTCCATCATGGAGAAGGTAGGGGCTGATTTCCTGGTCAACGTCACCCTAGATACCGAGAAGAGAGTTACCGGCGTTTATGCCGGGCACCCGGTCAAAGCCCATCTTCGTGGCGCGCAGGAACTCGAGCCCTTCAGCACTACCTACCTGGACGAGCCGCTTGATTTCGTCGTCACAACCAACGGAGGCGCGCCGCTGGATGTGAACCTGTACCAGACATCCAAAGGCATTGCAGGCGTGGCGCCGGTTCTCCGGGATGGCGGAGAAATAGTCGTGGCGTCCCGCTGCCCCGAAGGCCTCGGCAGCGCCGAGTTCATCGCCTCTATGAACGAGTTCACCACACCCGCGGAATGGATACGGCGGGCTTTGGCACACGAGTTTTTCTATCCCGACCAGTGGTGCGCGCAGGAAATATACAAATGGATGGGCAATCATCCTATCTATCTGTATTCAGA
Organism: uncultured Treponemataceae bacterium; assembly: GCA_964576835.1. Taxonomy (GTDB): domain Bacteria; phylum Spirochaetota; class Spirochaetia; order Treponematales; family UBA12059; genus SZUA-370. Next base: position 6,528 of record CAZNXK010000059.1, read on the forward strand.
AGGCGTAAGCGAGGAGCAGCAGCTCAGATACGGCTTCAAGCCAGTCAAGGACATTGGCAAGACCGTCAAATCGCTGATGGAAAAATACGGGCCAAAGGCCCGCTGGGCTCTGGTTCCCGATGGACCCTATGTGATCCTCCGGCTTCGTGGCTAGAGAAACGCGCGGTATTGTACTGGATTTGTCATCGCAGTATCCTGCCTGCCTGTGGCGAAACTAGGACCTACCGCGCCGCGCACGAAGAATGCCATACCGGACAGCGCACTCAAGCTTTTCGATGACGACGGATTCAATTCTCCCATCGGCTAAAGCGTGTATTGAGTCTACGGTCTCGATCCGGCCACGGACGGTTTCGTATTGCCCGGCGGCGACAGGAAGCGTGCAAGTGATCCGTCATCCCACGGTACCGTTGTCTCTCCCTATACGACCTGTCTATCGAGTTCCAGCAGTGTTGGCATGAAGTGAGACATCGATTTCTGGTTGTAAGCGTTCAAGGCCAGCCGTCCGGCCGCCTTCCGCCATGCCGAGCTCCATGCGGCCGGACAGCAAGCGCCAATCGCCGCAATGCATCTTAGTGACAGGAACCGGGTACCTCGTCGTGTCATCGTTGTCACCTGGACATTCCGCACCGGCGTCTGTTGCATGAGAAAACAAGACCCGCTTCTTGCATTGCGGCCGCGAAAAGCCAATACTGGAATGGTGGCTTGTGCCCGACATCCAGGACGCAGTCCGCTCAATCGAGGCTACCGATGGCAAACCGACGGCGAATGATTCCCGGTTCGATGGAATTGATCCTCGCATGCGTCCTCTGCTCGTGTGTATCCGGGGGGCCGATAGCCTCCCCAGATCCAGGACAAACCCTGCGCATAGGGGTGCTGGTTTCGCTGACGGGTCCGGCTGGCTTTGTCGGCGAGGCGCAGAGGAATACGGCCGTGATGCTGGCGGAAGCGCTCAACTCGGGCGGTGGGATAGGCGGGCACGAGGTCGAACTCCTTATCGAGGATACGGCATCCGATCCGAAGGTCGCCCTCGCAAAAGCGAAAGACGTTCTGGCGCGTGGGGTCGTGGGCATTATCGGACCATCGACCTCGACGGAGACCATGGCGATCCGTGATCTCTGCCAGGGAGCCAAGGTGCCGCTGCTGTCGTGCGGGAGCGGCGCGGGCCTCGTCGATCCCGTAATGTCGTACATCTTCAAGACCGCCCCCGACGATGCGCTCGTATTCGGCAAGCTCGCCGCCGAGCTCGAGCGTCGGGGTTTGAGGAGACTGGGCGTCGTAGCCCCCTGGCCCGTCTATCCGCTCTTCCTCGAATTGCTCGGGAAGCATGGCATCAAGACGGCGTTCACGAAGGAATACCGGGTGGACGATCCCGACCTCTCGGGCTTCTTTGGAAGCATCGATGTCCGTTCCATCGATGCGCTTGCCGTCTGGACCTACGGGGCTGGCAACGCGACGGCTGTACGGGACGCGCGCAAGGCCGGCATCAAGCTTCCGATCGTAGTCAACGAGTCCTTCGGCGATGAATACCACCTCAATGCGGCTGGCGAGGCCGGCAACGGGGTGCTTTTCCCCGCGCTCCTGTTTTCGGCATGGTCGGCCCTCCCTGATTCGAATCCGTCGAAAGCCCTGATCAAGGCTTTTCGGGACGACTATGCCCGGCGGTTCAGGGCCGAGCCCACGCCATACGCCGCCCATATGCATGATGCATTCTCGCTCCTTGCGGCGGCGATCCGAAAGGCAGGAACAGATCCGGCGGCGATCAGGGCAGCCTTGGAGGGCATACGTTCCTTCCCCGGCATGTGCGGCGAAATCTCCTTGTCGGCAAAGGACCACGACGGTTTAGGCGACGAGGCCATCGAAGTGATAGAGGTACGGAACGGCGCGTTCGCGCTCGCGAACCAGCCCGCCGGCGCGGTTTCCACGCGCGCCGCTCCCGCGAAGTACCGGGAGACGGCGGCCGTACTCGACTTCACCCTCAAGGGGGTCGATGCCAACGATGGCCGGCTCTATGCGGAGCTCGTCCGCGGGGCTCTTGCCGAGACCGGTGCCTACCAGGTGCTCGACACCGGTCGGCGGGATGAATACCTGAGCGAGCTGGAATGGTCGCTGAGCGGTATCTCAAGCGACGAGGACCGGCTTAAGGCCGGGCGCTTGCTCGCCGCCCGCTACCTAGTCACCGGGTCCATCGGGAAGCTGGGTTCCAAGTACTACCTTGATATGAAACTCGTTGAAACCGAGACCACGAGGATAGTTTCCGCTTACCAAGCTTCGTACGCGAGCCTCGAGGAGATGGTCGACCACGGGATGGACTGCGTCCGCGCCCTCGTGAAACCGTGAAGTCCGGCGGCCCCGCGAGTCGCTGGCCGCTTGATTTCGTTGTCACCACGAACGTGGGCACTCCGTTGGACGTGTACTTGCAGCGGACCTCAAAGGCATAGCGGATATCGCATCAGCCGGGTGGGCAATCGTTCCCGACGGACCCTGTGTGAGCATGGAGCTTCGCGGGTAATTCATCGCGCGGTATTGAACTAGCTTGGCCATTGTATTATTCTGCATGCCTATGGCAAAACTAGGACCTACCGCGCTGCGTACGAAGAATGCCATCATGGATAGCGCCCTCAAGCTTTTCGATGCTCGTGGCTTCGATTCAGTGACCATCGAAGACATCACCAACGACGCCAAGGTGGCCAAGGGCAGCTTCTATACCTACTTCTCCACCAAGAGCGATATAATCGTCGATGAATTCTGGAAGATAGACCAGTACTACCACGAGTATGCCACCAGGAACCTGAAGCGCTGCAAGACGGCGCGCGAGAAGCTCATTGCCTTTACGCGGGCGCAGATGCGCTACGTTCGCGATGTGATCGGCAACGCGAACCTCAAGATACTCTACGCCAACCAGACCATCCAGCCGGGACGCGACAAGATAATCACGAAGAAAGAGCGGCAATGGGTCAAGATCATCACGGCCATCATCACCGAAGGCCAGGCCTCCGGTGAATTCCGAAAGGACCTGGACGCTTCGCTGATGGCCAACCTTTTCAACCGCTCGGCCCGTGGCGTCTTCCTCGACTGGTGTATCCTCGACGCCGAGTTCGACCTTGTCAAGGAAGGGTTGTTCTTCATGGATCAATGGGTGATGGCGGCGCTGCAGAACGAGCCGAGCAGCGGGAACTGAACCAAAAGAAAACCGCCCGGCAAAGGACGGCTTTCCTTTGGTCGGACTGAAGAGTTATTTCCAGCCGTACTTCACGAACTTCACGGTCGGATCCTTGGATATCTCCTGAGCCGATCCGTCGTAATTGCGCACGTTGGTCCAGCCCATCTGCTGTGACAGTACCCACCACCAGCCTGTAGCCAGGACTCCCGAATCACAGTGGATGACCACTTCCTTCTTGGGAGACAGCTTGAGGGCCGCGACGAGCGCCTCGAGCTCGGCCTTCGGGCGGACGAGTCCGCCCACGGTGAGCCATGCGGTCGGCATCGCAAACGCTCCGGGGATGTGGCCGAACTGGTCCACGAAGGCCTGCTTTGACACGCCGAAGTAGGCGTCGTAGGTGCGGCTGTCGACGACCTGGACCTTCTTCAAATTCTTGAGCAGGTAATCTTTCGTGGCGAGGTACGAATCGACGAACTTTGCTTCGAACTTGGTGGCATCCTTGGATTCGAATCCGGTAGCCACGGCCTTGCCCGCCTTGGTCCACTCGGCGTAACCGCCATCGAGGATCGTGACGTTGGGAACGCCGGCATAGACGAGGGTCCAAGCCACACGGGTAGCCCATGAGAAGCGGGCCGCGCCATCAGCCTCGACGACGACTACCGTAGAATTGGCATCGACGCCGGCGTCGGCGAGGATCTCGGACAGGTCGTCGGCGGCCGGGACTTCGTTGTTTAGTCCGTCCTTGATGATGTAGAGCCCGACGACGTTGACCGCGCCGGGGATGTGGCCGGCCTTGTAGTCGTCGACCTTGCGCACGTCGATGATGACGACGCCGGGCTTGGCCATGTTGGCCTCTACCCAGGAAACGCCGACGAAGGCATCGACGTCGCGCGCGAAGACAGGCGCGACGAGCGTGAAGGCCAGCAGGACCAGGATTGCTTTCTTCATGTCAGATACTCCTTGAAAATTATTCTTCCCCGATTCAGGGGACGAGTTCCAGATTTTTTGCCGAGCCTTCCTTGGGCAGTCTTTCGGCTTCCAGATAATAAAGGCAGTCCACGTGGCAGGTGTTGCAGTCACGCGTGCGGTCTGTCCGCTTGGCGATGTTGTGCGGCACCGTATCCCAATAGTTGGGAAGGGCATCGAAGTCGGCCATTGAGACGCCGGCCGGCTTGAATGTGTCGCGCACCGTGGGTATCAGCCTGAGGGTCGTCAGCTGGCCAGGTTTCCGGGGATTATATCCCAGGACTATGGCCGGGCTCGAAGTCGCGCCGGCGCCGACGTGGCAGGAACTGCACTGCCTGTAAGCCGAAGCGGTATGGCAGGCCGAGCATGACACTCTGTCAGCATGGGTTGCGTGGGCTTCCCGCGTTTCAGGTTTCCCGAGCTTTGACAGGTCGTGGCACGTCGTGCACGAGGGCTTGTCGACGACGTCCTTGCGACCGGCATAGGCGGTGCCATCACCATGGAACTGCTCTCCGGAGTGGCAATCGACGCAGGTCATGCCCTTGCGGTAATGGACATCCGGCGTTCCGCCATACTCGCCCGTAAATTCTGGATAAACGCGGCCGCCATGGCACAGAGCGCAGGTCTTGTCCTCGGCCTTCTTGACGAAACGGTGTCCGTCGAGGAAGCCGGCATTGACGCCCGATATCACCGGACTCTTGACATGGCAGTCTCCACACGAGGCGTGGCAGTTGCGGCACGACTGCTCGAACACCTTGGTGTCGAACATCTTCTTGCCCGCCGCGTCGAAGCGCGGGGATACGCCGTGCTTCATGCCGGCTGCCGTATAATGGAGCGACAGCGTATAAGTCTTGGCCGTCTCTTCATGGCACTGGCCGCATGAGGCGACCGGGTCGTCCGAAGGCCTGCTTACGAGTCCCTTGTGGGCATCGGCCTTGGCCGGCTTCGAGGGATCGCCCGCGTGGCAATCGCTGCAACCGAGATAAAAATGGGAATCGCTTTCGAGTACGTCTTTAGATACTACGTAGCCCATGTAATAATCCGCCCGAACCGGGGGAGGGGGACCAGCTCACCCTTCGCCTTCGGCAGATCCGCCAGCTGGCGGGACGACGAGCCGCTGCATCGTCGCTTCGTTCGTGTGGCATTCAAGGCAGCTCGAGCCCGCAGCGTGTGCGGTGAGCGCCCCTGCCCCGAAAAAGGCGAAGACGAGCATGGCCCGCGCCGAGGTTGCCGTATTCATGATGAACCTCCTTGCGCGTGGTGCATGTGAGCCGACGGCTCCGGGGACTGTCCCCGACTCGGATCATAGCAAGCGGCGAAGTCGATGTAAATAGATAAAACTTAATCTATATATTAGTAATTCACTTTTATTGACAATTTCGGTCGTAGTAAAGTACCCTACGCTACCGGTTGCGTGTCATCGCCGGAAATTGAGACTGCACGAGGATAGTACGTGAAGAAATTCATCGCGTGGATCACCTCGATGAGACTGGCGATCGGTCTCATCACCTATCTCGCCGTGACCTGCATACTGGCGACGCTCGTGCCGCAAGGCCTCGCCGACAGTGAATACCTTGGCTTGTATCCCAGGATAGTCGCGCAACTCGTCATCCAGACCGGCTTCGGAGGATTTTTCGGGTCGATACTGTTCATCATCCCGTCTTTCCTGTTTTTCGCCAACCTGTCCGCCTGCACGGTCAAGCGTTTCGTCCGCGAACTCCGCAAGAAGGGTAAACGCCATTTCGGGCCGGACATACTCCACGTCGGCCTCATGATCCTGGTCATCGGCAGCGTCTGGTCCTTCTCGGGGCACCAGCAGGGCTCGGTGATGCTGGCTCCCGGCGACGGCGTCAACTTGCCCGACGGCGCGGTGCTGCATCTCGATGATTTCCGCTTCGAGCGCTATGACGACGGCCGTCCCCGCGACTGGGTCTCGGTCGTTTCGATTTTGAAGGACGGCAAGAGCGTCCGGGACAGGGTGGAAGTCAGGGTCAATGCGCCGCTCCATTACGAAGGCCTGACTTTCTACCAGGCGAGCTACGAGGAGGTGCCGGCTTTGGCGCTCTCCGACTCCGCCGGCACGGAATATCTGCTCGCCCAGGGCGAGGAACGGGTAGTGGACGGGCTTGCTTACCTGTTCATGGCGCCAGACGCAGACGGCAAGCGCGCGGTCATGCGCCTCGGGAGCGGCCTGGAAGGCAGGACGGTCAAGCATGGACCAGGCGAAGCTGTCGGCGCCCTGCGGGTCGTCGGGCTGCGTCCGCAACTGGCCGCCGGCCTCGAGGCGGTATCCGACCCTGGCTATCCCCTGGTCTTTGCAGCGCTGGCGTTGATAGCGGCAGGAACCGCATGGACTTTCGCGCAAAAACTAAAGGAGGGCGTATGAGCCTCGAATCGATACTGGCCAACACAGCCTTCGCGTTGTTGCTCGCGTCCGCCGCAGTTCAGATTTTCTTCATATTCAGGCGGGCTGCCAGGCCCGATGCCATTGGCCCCTGGATGCTTCTTGCAGCCTCGACGTTGCTTCTCGTCGCGCTGGCGCTGCGCAGCTTCGCGATAGACTTTATTGCGCTGACCAGTACCTGGGAGTCACTCGCGTTCTGGGCGGCCGTCGTCGGCCTGGTCGCGTTCGGCTACCGTTTCCAGAAGCGCCTGCCGTACCGGCCGGCCGCCGTCTTCGGCGCGACCATGGCGGCGCTCGTTATGCTCGCCGTCGCAAGTTCGCCACTCATTCCCAGGGAAGCCCTGCCCCCGATCCCGGCCCTGCGTTCGCTCTGGCTCGTGCTGCATGTGAGCTTCGCGTTCGTTGGCGAGGCCTTCTTCGTGGCGGGCTTCGTCACCTCGATCATGTTCCTGGCGACGAAAGACGGCGAGAGAAGGCTGGAGCTTGACCGGCTGACATACACCGCGGTAGCGGTGGGTTACCCGTTCTTCACCGCCGGGGCACTTGTCTTCGGCGCGATCTGGGCGCAACAGGCCTGGGGACGGTGGTGGAGCTGGGACCCCAAGGAAACCTGGGGCCTTGTCACTTGGCTCGTCTATACCGCCTACCTGCACGTGCGGCTCGTCATGAAGCGCAAGGACAGCCTGCCCGCGGTAATCGCGGTGGCGGGTTTCCTGTGCACGGTCTTCACCTTCTTCGGCGTCAACTACCTTTTGTCAGGCCTGCACAGCTACGGCTGATTGACGCATGGCTTGATCAGTGTTACGAAGCTTATGGAAATGGTTTGCTTGCTCCGACGCGCACTTCACGCCACCGCGTACTTGGGCAAGTATCCCTGCAGCTTGCCTCCCCTAACCGGGTCATAGACCGTCTTCACCCATACCGCGCGGTCAATCGGCAAGAGCGAAAGGTGCGACAGAAACACTCTTTGCCTGAACATCCTGGTGCGCATGTGGCGGATCACCGGTTCCGCGATGCCTCCGACCTGCGCATGCGTAGCAGTCATAACTATCGGCCACTGTATGAGATAGCGCTTCTCGTAATTATGCCACACGAAGTATGCATACATCCTGCTCATCCCATTGGCAGCGTTTCTTGCAAAGCATGCCGTCTCGCGCCTGTGGTGCGCCTGATCCTTGCGCACCTCTCGATCATAGTAGTTGGACGCAAACAGCGGATTGTACCGTGTCCTGGGCAAGGTCGAGGGAATACGCTCCTGGATGCAACGATGCTCATCGTCCTGGCAACGGTACAATTGATGTTTCTCGAGCGCCCGCCTGTACTCGAGCTTCTCGTCGGTCACCAGGATGAGTGGCCGCGCCAGGCTCATTGGGCGCTCGGCGGCCAGCAGGTCCAGGTGCTGGGTGAATGAGCGTTCGACGGCATGCGCCTCGAATCGATTGACGGCATAGAGCCTTTTACGTTTCTGCTTCTGCGCGTCGGTCATGGCACCCGACCTTCGAGTCGTCGCATGGCTGATCCCAAGCACGAACCTGGACCTGGATGTGATCGAGATGCCGATATCGTTCGGATAGTACTGCGACCGATCGAATGAAACGAGGCTGTCGAAGCACACCGGTTCACCGGGAGCAACCATCGTTCTCAGGGCTGTGTGTGTACCAATTCCTTGTCTGGAAAGACGATCAATCCTGTTGTTCATGGTGCCGCACGAACAATGAAACTCTCTGCCCAGAGCACGGATGCTCATCGACGAACCTGCAAGACGTTCGATGCGGCGGAATGAAAGCACTCGCTTGGCATAGTAGTTAACCGCAAAAGTCTGCTCCGAAAAGGTCCGGCCGCAAGCATGGCAACGGAACCGCTGGACAATTCCGAATGCCTTGGTTGCATGAGTTCCGTAGCGGTACCACCATGTGGTCGGTGGTGGAATTGAATGGAAGGAACATTTTGCGTATGGACAGAAGGGTGGATGGAACATGCGGCGCGCCTCCCAAATCATGGGTTGATACCTCAAGTACCCAGATCTGCGCATCAGTGCTTGCAACCTGGATGATCTTCCATAAGCTTCGTAACACTATGGACTGGTTGCCATTACCGGCCAACCATGACAGGATGGCTACATGAATAAAGCCGGTACCGTTCCCGCCGAGCGATTCCCCAGTCTGACCATCGACCTTGGCAAGCTCGAGGCAAACTACCGCGCCGTCTGCGGCCTCTGCGCCGCGAGCGGCATCCGGGTGAGCGGCGTCGTCAAGGGAGCCGGCGGGCGCCTGCCCGTGGCGGCCGCCATGGTCCGCGGCGGCTGCTCGTCGCTGTCGAGTTCCAGGCTGGTCCAGCTGCGGGCACTCCGCGAGGCAGGCAAGTCGGAGGAGTCGGGGATTCCCGACGACGTGCAGCTTGGAATGCTCCGCATCCCCGGCACCAGCGAGATCGCCGAGGCGGTGAGGCTGGCAGACTGGAGCCTGCAGTCCGACGCCGCCGCGATCGGACTCGCGGCCCAGGCCGCGGAACGGTCGGGGCGACGGCACGGCGTCGTCCTGATGCTCGACCTGGGCGATCTGCGCGAAGGCTGGTTCGACGAGGACGAGTTGTTCTCCCAGGCCATCCGCGTCGAGCGCGGACTGCCATCGTTGGTCCTCCGCGGCATAGGCACCAACCTTGGCTGTTACGGGTCGATACTGCCGACCAGAGCCAATCTCGGGCGACTTGTTGCGCTGTCGCGCCGCATAGAGGACGCTACCGGCAAGCCGCTCGACGTGGTCTCGGGCGGAGCGACGTCCAGCCTTCCGCTCCTTCTCCGCGGGGACATGCCTGCTGGCATCACCGAACTGAGAGTGGGGGAGGCCGCCCTTTGCGCCCGCGACCTGCCTCATTTCCACCACGTCCAGGTACCGGGTGTTTCGAGCGACGCGTATACGCTACGCGCCGAGATTGTGGAGATACGGAGGAAACCAAGCTTTCCCGTGGGGGAGCGCTTCATTGACGCGTTCGGCGACAGGCCGGTTTACGAGGACAGGGGAGAGCGGACGCGTATCCTGCTGGCCGTCGGCAAGCGCGAGCTGGGCAGCCACGAGCACCTCCTGCCCCGCGACGCGCGCATCCACGTGATAGGCAGTTCGAGCGACCACCTGATATGCGAAGCCGACGAACCATGCGCCGACCTCGGCTATGGCTCGGCGCTGGACTTCGACCTCATGTACGGCGCGATGCTCTTCCTCTGCGACTCCGACCCCTACGTCAACGTCGATTATGTCCAGTGAGCTCAGGCCGGCCTGAAGAGCAGCCTGCCCGTCGGCTCGGGCGCGCATGCGCCGTGGTCAATGGCAAGCTTGCCGTCGACGAACACGTATGCCATGCCCTGCGGCGGTGCCAGCTGGTCGGCGAAGGTGGCTTTGTCGCGCAGGGTCATGGGGTCGAAGACGACGACATCAGCGGGAGAGCCTTCCGCCAGGCGGCCGGAGTCGAGCCATGTCATGGCTGCCGGCAGGCTCGTGGCATGCCTGACGGCTGCCGTTGTGCGAGACCTGCAGCCTCACCTTGAAGTGTCTGGCCGGGTCGATGACTTCTGTGATGCCGTCGAGGCAGCGGGGGCCGTCGTAGCGTATATGTACCGATATGTTCCGTTTCGGCCTGCCTCCGGCGCTCCGTAACCGACGTACGCGACTTGGCCGTCGGCGATGCCAAGGTTTGACAGCGTCAGGGAAGCTACTACGGGATCGACCAGCGTGCCTCCCCGATCAAGGTATCCAGTTTCATCGTTCCTACTCCTGCCATCGTCTGCTATGTCATATCTTTCTGCTGCGATTGAAAAGTCCCCGGACGATGAGGTCGGCGGCGCTCTGGCCTCCCCGGTATGGCTTTCCGGCCAGAATCAGCCCTTCCACCTTGAGGCTGCGCAAATCCGCTGTCTTGACGGCCAGCGGGTTGCGGTCGAGGATGACCATGTCGGCGGTCTTGCCTGCCTCGAGGCTGCCACGTTCCTTGTCGTCGAAGCCGATGTACGCTGCGTTTCTGGTATAGAGGTCGAGTGCTTCCTGGACGCGGAGCGACTGGCCGGGGACGTAGTGGTTGCAGGCAGCATGGATTCCCAGGATGGGGTCGGGTACCGTGCACGGCGCGTCGGAACCGCCAGCCATCACTATGCCCATATCGTGCATGGTCCGCAGGGGAGACAGGCGCATGGCCCGCTCTCCCATTATGGAGCGCAGGTACGAAAGGGGTTCCTGCTCCCAGTCGAGGAAGGCCGGCTGCAAGGCGATGGATATGCCGCGCGCGGCGCAGGCTTCAAGTCCCCTCTGGGTTGGAAGACAGGCATGGATGATAGTGTGGCGGTGGTCGTTGCGCGGTAAGTCGTCGAGGGCGGCGCATATCGACGAAACGGCCTGGTCGAAAGCCGCATCACCTATCGCGTGCATCTCCATCTGGAGGCCGGCGCGGTTGGCTTCGACGCAGAATGCCTTGACCCGTTCGTCGCTGTAGTAGAGCACCCCCCTGGATGCCTCCCGGGGGAGGCCCGCTCCCTCTGCGTAATCCTCGTGCATCGCGGCGTCGACCGAGCCGAAGCAACCGTCGAGGGCGGTGGCAAAGCAGCCGCCTATCCGCGGGAGCTTCCGTTTCTGGACCTTGGCCACATCCATGGTCTGGAAGAACAGCCTGTAGGACAGCGGATCGCCCAGGCCCCTTGCGAAGAGGCTCTCGAGGCTTACGTCCAGGTCCATCGGGAAGCCGACTCCGGTTACCGAATGGATAGACCCGATACCCGTCGCGGCCATCGAGTCGACAGCGGTGAGCATGTTGCCGAGCGTGGCCGGCAGGGAGACCTTGCCGGTCACGAAGTCCGTGACGCGGAAGAAGGCTTCCTGGGTCATCAGCCCCGAGTCGGCGTTGAAGCCCCTCAGCGTTTTCAGCTCGGCGCCAAGAAGGGCAAGGAGGGCGGAATTGGCGACAGCGGCGTGGCCGTCGTACTTGACGATGTAGACGGGCCTGTCGCGGCAGGCCTCGTCGATGTCTCCGCGGGTGACGAGCCGCTTTTCCGCCACGCAATGCGGCGACGCGCCGAAACCGAGCACCACGGCATCGCGGCGCCCTCTGACGAAATCTGCAATGGTTTCCTTGATTTCCGCGATGCTCCTGGCGGCCCTGACGTCGAGGCCGGCCGAGAACAGCGCGTGGGACATGAAGTGGATGTGCGTGTCGGTGAAGGCGGGAAGCAGGCTTCTTGCACCGAGCGTCGTCCTCGGGGAGCCCGCGTAGGTGGCGGGAAGACCGTCGCCCACGAAAAGTATCCTGCCTTCATCCTCGACCAGGTAGCGATGGACGCCGCCTGCGGCGTCACAACTGACGATTGCGCCTTCGTACACTTTCACGGTAGCTCCCTTCGTCTGCAATGGAAGCCAGTATAACCCGCGAAAAGGCTTCCCGTCGAAGGAAAGCCGCGCGCCTCGTCTATTTACCGCAGCACTGCTTGTATTTCTTGCCCGAGCCGCAGGGGCAGCTCTCGTTGCGGCCGACCTTGGGAGAGGCGCGCACGACGGTGGCAGTCTTGATATCGCCAGACTCGTAGAGCCAGGAGCCGTCTTTCTTTATGAAGCGCGCCGTCTCGTGGTGTTCGTCCTTGAGCCCGTCCATCACGTACGACGCGACGAACTCGACGACGCCTTCGGTGTCGGCAGCTCCGCCTTTTTCAGTGCGGATTATCTCGAGACCTTTCCAGTCGGCCTTCTCGCTCCACTCTTTTGTTGCCTCGGGGTCGATGCCGTCGTCGGCGACGCATGATTTGAGGATATAGTCGACAGCGCCTTTGGCGTAGGCTGTGTAACGCGAACGCATCAACGCTTCGGCGGTTCTGGCCCTGGCTTTGCCTTCTATGGCGGGACCGCAGCAGGCCGAATAGTCGCGGCCAGAGCCGCAGGGACATAGTTCGCTCATGAAGTATCCTCCGGAAGCTACGTTGTAGCGCGAATGGATGAAGGCGGGCAAGAGGCAGGCCTGAAATACCCCAACCTGGTTGAAACAGTATATGATAGAATCCTGACAACAAGAGGGCAGGGCCTGGCGATCCATGATTGACGATTTTTACCATTTTTTCCGCGGCGCTTCAGGCCTGGCGATGCTGGTGAGCGGCGCGAGCTTCCTGCTCGAGCCCGTCAGGCAGCGCGTACACAAGGCCTTCGGGGCGATGTTCCTCGCGCTCGGCCTGGTATTCATGTTGAGCTGGCTGAGCGAGTACTGGGAACCGCCGTTGGCGCTCGATAACCTGATCGTGATAGGTGTCGTCTTTACCATCAGCCAGTCGCTGTTCGAGATAAGCCTGTACCTGTTCGGCGATGAGGCTGTCCGGGGTTCCCGCCGTACCGTATACCTGGTCGGCGCGGTCTGGTCCATGCTGCTATGGGTCATGCCCGCTCTGGACTATGCCTTCTCGCTGCCCGTACTCCGCTCCAGCATCGAGGATTCGCGGTCCATGGCCCTCTTCCAGGCCATAAGCTCGACAGGCGTCTACGCCTGGCCCATCGCTATAACGGTCGTTTCGCTGCGCCTGGGCCGATGGCATCTCGCCGACCTGCCACGCAAGCCTGGCGCCGCGCGGGCAATGCTCGTCGGCATCACCGGCCTCGTCGTCATCCTTGCCGTCATAGGAGCGTCACTACTCGTGTCGTCGAGCGACCTGTACCGTGCCGGGCACACGGCACTCGAGCTCATGATGCTGCTATGGCTGCTGTTCTACCGTGCCAGACCGGATGCCTTTCTCGTGGCACGGAAGGAAATTGAGCAGCGGCACAGGCAACGCGAGAAGCTGGAACCGGCCGATGCCTCGCGGATCGCCGAACGGCTCGAACGCGCTGTCAAGGCGGATCGCATCTGCGCCAGAGCCGAGCTGGACCTGCCGTCGCTCGCCAGGGCGCTGCGTCTTCCGACGTACCGCTTGTCCGCGTACTTCAACGCGGTCTTGGGGATGAGCTTTCCTGTATGGCTCAACGCGGTGCGCGTCGACTATGTCCGCCAGCTGCTGGCCCAGAAGCCCGACATGAGCATACTCGAGGTTTCAATCGAGGCCGGGTACTCGTCGAAGACCGTCTTCAACAGCCAGTTTATGAGACGGGTAGGCATGAGCCCGAGCGAATACCGCGCCACGCTGACGAATTCTGGTACCGTTTCATCGAAACAGGACGATAAGCTCTAGCCCCGCGTAGTATAAACTCTGATCAAAGCACTCGCACTTTGCCCCGGAGGCCTTCCCATGCATGTTTCGACACCCGCCCGTATCCTTCGGTCATGCCTCCCGCTGTTCGCGGCGAGCGCCTTGTTAGTATCGGTACCGATAGCGCAGGCCGGGCCTGACGACTTCTCTGCTTGGACGCTGTCCCTGTCGCCATCCTTCTCGATGCCGCTCTCTTCGGGTGACTTCAAGGCCAACGAACTTTTCGCCTCGGCCTGGGGCGGCTCCGTTGGCGCGGAGTATGAGCTGCCTTCATACCTGTCTTCGTCCTTGCCTCTTTCGCTGAGGCTCGGGATGGCCTATTCCTCGGGCGGGCTGCTTCCATCGGGCGGCATCGACGTGCCGGGGACCCTGTCGGAGACCAGCCTGCTGGCTGGCGCGTCCACGAGCCTCTATCTGGCTCCCAGGCTGCGCCTTCTGGGCTTCATGGATGCCGGGCTCAGTTTCGGAAAACTTTCGACTGGATCCAGTTCCACCTACGGAGCCTCCAGGGTCGGCGGCGGCCTTGGCTTCTCCGTCATGGATTCCCTCGACGCGAGG
>CAZNXK010000060.1:0-20713 GCA_964576835.1 uncultured Treponemataceae bacterium
GGGCGGAGCGCCGTACTTGAACGCCTCGGTGAGGAAACCGAATTTCTTGTCGCCTTCTGCCTCGTCGAAGCCGACGATCTTGAAAATGCGTTTCTGGAGTACCGGGTCATGGATTCGAATCGATCCGGAGGCCAGTTCGAAGCCGTTGAGCACGAGGTCGTAGAGGTCGCCCTTGACCGAGCCAGGGTCGCTTTCGAGGGTGGGATGATACTTTTCCTGCGGCCAAGTGAACATGTGGTGGGCGGTGTCCCACTTGGCCTCGTCCTCGTTGTACTCGAACATAGGGAAGTCGATGATCCAGGCGAACTCGAAACGCTTCGGGTCGCAGAAGCCCAGGTCGCGGCCCAGCTTCGTGCGTACGGCACCGAGCGATATGTTCGCCGTCCGGCGTTTGGCGTCGGCAATGACGAGTATCAGGTCTCCGACCTTGGCGCCGAGGCCGGAGACGAGCTCGGCCGCGTTGTCGGCGAAGAACTTGGAAACGCCGCCTTCAAGGACCGGCATGCCGTCGAGGCCGGAGGCGACTTTCATCCAGGCCATGCCCTTGGCGCGGTATATCCTGGCGGCGGCTTCCAGCTCGTCTATCTGCTTGCGCGAATAGTCGGCCTTGCCTGGGACGACGAGGGCCTTGACGCCGCCCCCCTGGACGGTGATGCCCCTGGCCGCGCTGTCGGCCTGCTCTGCGGCGCCGGCGGCGAGCGCGTCCTTGAAGGCCTGGAAGGTCGAGCCGGCGACGTACGGCGCGAAGTCCTGCATCTCCATGCCGAATCGGAGGTCGGGCTTGTCCGTGCCGTAGAGCTCGAGGGCGTCGTCGTAGGCGATCCGGCGGAAGGTAGCGGGCAGCGTGATGTCCATGGTTTTCTTGAACACATGTCCCATCAGGCCTTCTATCATCGTAAGGATGTCTTCGCGCGAGACGAAGGACATCTCGATGTCTATCTGCGTAAATTCCGGCTGCCGGTCGCCGCGGGCGTCCTCGTCGCGGTAACAGCGGGCTATCTGGAAGTACTTGTCGAAGCCGGAGACCATGAGTATCTGCTTGTACAGCTGGGGGCTCTGCGGCAGGGCGTAGAACTTTCCCGGGTAGAGGCGGCTGGGGACGAGGTAGTCGCGGGCTCCCTCGGGCGTGCTCTTGATGAAGGTCGGCGTCTCAATCTCGTAGAAGCCTTTCCCTATCATGTGCTCCCGCACGGCGAAGGCGACGTCGTTGCGGAGCTTCAGGCGCCTCTGCATGCCGCCGGAGCGGAGGTCGAGGTAGCGGTACTTGAGGCGGAGCTCTTCCTTGGCGTCGGACTCGTCCTCGATCTGGAAGGGCAGGCCTTCGCACTTCGACAGGACGAGGATCTTCGTCGCGACGACTTCTATCTCGCCAGTGGCCATGTCGGGGTTGACCATGGAGTCCGGCCGGGCGCGCACCGTGCCCTCGACGGCGACGCAGTACTCGCTCTTGAGCTCTCCCGCGATGGACTTGAGGGAATCGGGCGCGTCGGAGTCCACTACCACCTGGGTGGTGCCGTAGCGGTCGCGGAGATTGACGAAGGATATGCCGCCGGGGTCGCGCTTGCGATTGACCCAGCCGTTCAGGGTTACTTTTTTCCCGGCGTCGGCCCTGGCCAGGGCCCCGCATGTTGTCGTGCGCTTCATGTGTTCCATAGTTTTGCGACTATACAGCGCCATGGACAAATCGTCCATACAGCAACGACACCCTGCGCCGCCACGTCATGGATGACGAGGCGGCACAGGGTGTCGCCCGGCAGGTTTACTTGGCCGGGCTGAGGGTCTCGACGCGCCAGTACCAGTCGCCTGAGTCGGCATCGACATGGACGATGACGCTGTCGGTTCCGTCCCTGCCTTCCATGCTGGTGATAGTCGCGGTCTGGCCGACGTAGTCGAGCATCTCGCCGGCCCAGTTGTTGTCCTCGGCGATGTAGCGGTGGGCGCCGATGATGACGCTGTCGCCGACCTCGTAGCCGTAACCGCCAGGCTCGCCACGTCCCTTGAGCGCGAGGTTGCGGACGCGCCAGACGTAGTCGTTGCCCTTGACGCGGACGACGAGGAATCCCTGGGAATCGGCTCCTGGAAGCGAGGTGACGACTGCCTCGGTGTCGATGAAGGCTTCCATCTCGTCGGCCCAGTTGGATCCGCCGTTGAGTTCCTCGTGGCGGCCCAGGATGACGGTGCTGCCTTCCTTTATGAAGCCATATCCCTCGACGCCTTCGATGAAATCCTCGTCCCTCGAGCTGCCTTCTTCGTAGTCGTCTTCATAGTCGCCCGCGTAGTCGCCCTCGTCGCCATAGCCGCCGTAGCTGGCTTCGGGCGGGGTGTACCAGGGAAAGTCGTCGTCCGGCATGTCGGCGTAGTAGCCGTCGGGCTCTGGATATTTGGCGGGCAGGGTCTGAGCCAGCGTCTTGAGCGAGCCCGCGGCCTGGTCTCCGGCTAGTTCGAACACGGCAAAATCGACGAAGTAGATGAAGGGTTTGAGGGCCGCGGGGAATCCCGCGGGCAGGTACTCGTCGGCCGGCGTGGCCTCGAGGTTGCGCTCCCAGACTATCGCCGCGGGAAGGTCGCCGTCGTGGAACGTGACGTACCAGCCCACGTCGCCCTTGGCGACCTTCTCATAACTGCGGGCCGCTATGACCTTCTCTCCGGGCCGGGCTGCCATGATCACATACGCGGTGTACTGGTCCTGGGTCTGGAAAGCCTGGCGTTTGAACGCGGTCGACGTGAACGACATCCTCGAGCCGGGAATCCAGCCGGTGGCTGCCTCTGAAGTCTTGACCTGGTACCATAGCGTCGGCACGCCGTCGAGGGCCAGCTTCTTGTCCTGGGAGCCGAGGACGAGAAGGGGCTCGCCCGCTGTCAGACGGGGCGCCGTTTTGGTGTCATTGATGGCGGCGGTTGCGTAGAGCGTGCTGTCGGTCGACAGGAGAGCGACGACCGGCTTGGCCTGGGACCAGGCGCTCGCGCCCGCGATGGCGAGGACGATGGCCGCGGCCATGGTTCTATTGGTTCGCATGAACTTCCTTCCTTCTTTTGCCCGGGTACGACCGTGATTGCAGGTCTAGACCCGGGCTATGTGGCGAATAAGCGGCGGGGACTTCTCGAGCCGCAGGGGAAAGTCCTCTGCGACCAGAGGCTCCGCCTCGCCATCCATCTGTACCAATATACGGTCCGCGTAGCGGATTTCAAGGATTTCGGCGGAAAAGAGGGTAGCTTCCTGGAAGTCACGGATGCGGCCGGACAACATGGGGCCCTTGAGGGCAAGCTTTCGCAGCAGGGGCATCTGGTGGATGGCGCAAACATTGTCGTGGTCCGGCAGGATGGGCTTGTTCGACCCATAGGTCCTGTTGCCGCTTATTCCCATGGCGACGAGGAGGTACTCGCCGTCGAGCCGCGACAGTTCCGTCCCGGAAGCGTCCATGGCGATGATGGTCATTGGACGCGGCGGATACACTTTGTCGTACAGCACCGAGGCCAGGTCCAGCCATAGCCGGTACGAATCGCCCGGCAGCGACGCCTTGAGCCTGTTGGTCATGTGGGTGACGTAGGCGTCGAGCCCGATGCTCGCGATGTTGAACGCCCGCCATTCCCCGCCCGGTGCCCTCGCCGCAGCCGGGCCGCCCGGCGCGGGCAGCACCCGCAACGCGGGCTGGACCGCCACCGCTCCTCGGCCGAGCAGCCTGGACAGCGAATCGGCAAGCTCCCTGCCGTCAGAGCCGTCGTTGCCCGTTCCCATGGGCAGGCGGAGCACCGTGAACCTGTCGCGGAGCTCGCCTGGCGCGCGCGACAGCTCGTCCAGGAATTCGAGGCTGGTCCCGTCCCCGCACGCAAGTATGACAAACCATGAGGATTTCGGCTTGAGGGCGGATTCCTCGAGGCATTCGGCCGCCAACGCGGTCGCGTGCCTCGGACTGTCGGTTTCGCGCAGGCGCCACGACAGCGACCGGGGCCGTGCGTCGAGCGCCGCTGCGTCTGCCGCGGCCAAGCCCAGGTCGCGCATCGCCTGGGCTAGCTTGGACGGGTGCGCGAAGCCGCCGGCGCGGGGATTGGCGATGAGGACCGCGATGACATCCTCGTTGGCGAGCAGCGGCGTTTTCTCGACCAGAGCGCGCAATCCATCGGCGAAACTGCGTAGATCCATGGTCGCCGAGTCTACTACGGAATAACCCGGTTGAGAAGGGGCGTCGCATGCCCGGCGTTGATGCAATTTTAACGAAATGTTTTTACATTCCCATGGTAGACTCCTTGCCAGACGCCGTCGGCCAACGAGCTGCATAGTCCGGGCCGGAGGCGGGAAAGGTCATCCAATGGATTTTTCCTGGAAGATCATCATCGATGCGGGCATCATATCGACGGCCCTGCTCATCGCGACGTTCCTCCGGACGAAGCTGAGGTTTCTCCAGCGCTTAATGGTTCCTAACGCGCTGACCGCCGGTTTCATCCTCTTGCCGGTCTACAACTACCTGATGCCGGCCCTGGGCTATACGCAGCACAGGCTCGGCGACCTCGTGTACCACCTGCTGAGCATATCGTTCATCGCCATGACGCTGCGCTCAAGGCCGCCGAAGGCCAAGGGCGACGCGAGGAGTTCGGTCTGGGCGATGTCGACGGCAATAATTTCGCAGTATGCCATACAGGCCTTCCTGGGCTTGATGCTTACCTGGGTGCTCATCAAAACGGTCATGCCCGGACTCAACCCCGCTTTCGGGCTCACTCTGCCGCTTGGCTTTGCCATGGGGCCAGGCCAGGCATACGCGATAGGCAAGGGATGGGAGCCGATGGGCTTCGAAGGCGCAGGCACCGTAGGCTTGACGATGGCCGCGCTCGGCTACCTGTGGGCCTGCATCGTCGGCGTCGCGCTTGTAAACGTCGGCGTCAAGAAGGGATACCTGCCGAAGGCGGCCGTAGCCTCCCTGACCGACCGCGCGATGCTCACCGGCGTAGTGCCGGCGGACGCCGAACGCCCCGTCGGCTCCAGGAACACGACCGACCTCGAGGCCATAGATCCGATGAGCCTGCATATGGCGGCCGTAGCCGCCACCTACCTTCTGTCGTTCCTCCTCCTTTGCGGCCTGTCCTCGCTTCTGGGCTTGGCCGGCAAAGCGGGCAGGGACCTCGCGACCAACCTGTGGGGCATCAATTTCATATTCTCGGCGCTGACGGCGATGCTCGTCCGTGTGGTGGTCGACAAGCTGAAGGTCGGGCACGTGCTCGACGACGACGGGCTGTCGCGTATCTCGGGCATGGCGGTCGACTACATGGTCACCGGTTCGCTCGCCGCCATCTCCCTGGTATTCGTCGGCCGGTATTGGCTGCCGCTGCTCACGGTTTCGACGCTTGGCGGCATAATCATTACGCTGACAGTGCCGTGGATGTGTTCGAGGATGTTCAAGGATCACCGCTATGAGCGCATGATCATGATCTACGGGGTATCCACGGGGACGCTGTCTACCGGACTGGCCTTGCTCAGGATCCTGGACCCGGAGTTCAAGACCAAGGTCTCGAGCGACTACATGCTCTCGGCAGGCATGACTTTCGCGCTTATGATCCCCTTCATACTCGCCATCAACCTGCCCGCGCAGGCCGGCATGCAGGGCAGCCTGGGACCGTTCTGGACCATGGTGATAATCGCCGCTTGCTACCTCGTCTATTCGTTCGTCGCCTTCGCGTTCGAGGCCCGGTCGAGGACGCTCAGGAAGCCCGCTACGATGTGGCTGGAGGAAGACCGCTAGCTTTCAGCACATCGATGGCCAGCGCCCACTTCCGCGCCGACTGGAAACGTCTCGGGAAACGGAACTGGTACAGCGTCCTGCCGTGGTAGAACTCGAAGAGTTGCTGCTTGATGACGGTCTGGCCATCGATTTCAGCAACCGGGAACCGTAGCCGCTCCCCGAGCAGGGTGGCCAGCTCCAGGCGGTCCGGGTAGAGTATCAATGAACCGGTCCTGTACTTGCGGAGCGGGTTCATGCGGCGGCCCTTGAGTAGGAGGACGCCTGTATCGGAGAAGACAGGCAACTCCGGCGCCGCGCGGGCGCGCACGAGCATGTCGGCGAAGGCAGACTGCTGCCACAGGTCCCATTCCCGGATGGACGTGAAGCGCGGCCGGCTCGAACCCGCCGGGGTAATGGCCATGTCTTTGGACAGCCTGACGACATGGCCGCAGCCCCTGCAGTAGAGGCGGTTGACATAACTGCGCATCGTGCCGGCCTGGCCGCAGGCGGGGCACATGAACAGGGACAGTTCCAGATGCCTGGCCCTGCCGGAGACTCCGCGCTTCACCGGGTGGCTGGTCCTCCATTCCTCCTCGTCGTAATCCATCGCCGCCCTGAGGCTTTCGAGTATCTGCTCCGGCGTGCTCGCTTTTATCCGGGTGCCGTCCATCACCAGCTTGAACTCGATCTCCATGTAGCTTGGCCGGTGGTTCCAGGCCCAGCGCGGCTGGCTTGAAAACGAACCCTTGAGAACGGCGACGACGACCGGAACCTTGAGCAGCTTGAGGAGCTTGGCCGTGGACGGGATGATGGCCTGGGTGTGGCCGTCCCAGCTTGCCTGCCCTTCCGCGAACAGACCGACGACGCCGCCGCGCTTGCGTATCACCTCGACTATCCAGCCTATCGTCTCCAGGTCGGGGATGGCCTTGGACTTGGGTATTGAACCGACGAGTCCCAGGAGCATCCGCATCACCGACGATCGCATGCTGCCGTCGCCGGTGACCCAGTACACCGGCTTGGGCACGAGGTAGCCGACCATGAAAGGGTCGAGTATGCCATGGTGCGTCGGGACCACCACGTACGGCGGCTTCAGGTACCTGAAGACTCCGTCGCCTACCGGGTGTATCCTGAAGCGCAGCCGCAGGAACATCCCGAGTGCCCAGCGGAGTACCATGTTGAACCAGCGCGGGGCGCTCGGCCTGTATCGTGCTTTGTCTATCATGTTGCCCTCGATGTCACTATGGTGCGGGTTTGCGTTTGGCGCAACGCCGCGGGAGCGATTCAGGGCTGCGCGGCGACGATTTTTTCGTTGACTGTTCGCCTGATCAGTATACCGATTTTCAATCGGTAACCAATGCGCGGAAGGCGGGAGTCCGAGGCGGCGGAAAGACTGGAACTGGTTCCGGCCACGAGTTTGTCTTATACTCGAAGCCGCGACGCGAATGGAATGCCCCGGGGCTCGCGCTGTCGACGGAGGACGGCCGCCTGATGGCGCGGCCATCGCTGCTCGCGCCGATTGTCATCGGAGCAAGGCTCTCATCGTCAGGATGGGCCGGGCTTTTCACCGGCATTCCCGCCGCGGTTGATCCTTGAAGGCAGGCCATCGCGGATCCAGGCTCCGCCGTGAACGATACCGGAAAAGCGAAGGTTCGTCTCTCTGAAGAATCAGTTCTTCTTGAGCCCGACGACGATGACGAAACGGCCGGCGCCGTCGTAGGTGGCCGACTCCACCCAGGCCCTGCCCGTCTTGTACGACGCGGCGCCTATGGCCTTCCTGAGCGCGTACGTCAGCGGGGAGCCCGCGTCCTTGCCGCCTTTCCTGACGATGTCCGCCAGGCTGAACCGGATGGTCGTGCGCTTGTCAGGCTTGGGCAGAGGCTGCGTTCCCTTGACTGACACCTCGTGCCGCACGAGGACCCGTTCGGCCGAGCGCTCCATCTCGATGCTCGCTCCGGTCGAGAACGACATCGTCGCGTCGAGAGTGAACGATACCGTTCCCGATTTCCTGATGAACGATACCGGAACGTACAGGCGCGCCGCCTCGGCGACGACGCCCATGTTCATTTCCCATACCTGGCTCGCGGCCGAACCCGCGGCCTTGCCGATCTCCCGAATCTCGTAGACGTAGCGCGGGTCGTCCGCCGCAGCGGCCATCATCAGCGTGCCAAGCGCGATAGTCAGAATTATTGACCGTTTCATCATGTGTCCTCGTACCAGAGAAGGTAGCGCTATTCCCGCAGAAAGCAATCCGGGCGGGCTAGACCCGCTCTTCGAGGTGGTCGTCGCTGAAGTGGAAGGAATAACTGAAGCCCGGCAAATTCCGCGCTTCGACCGCCCCCCGGAGCTGGATTTCAACTATTTCCCTGACCAGTCGCAGGCCGAGACAGCCAGGCGGCAAGTCGTTGATTCCGTCCCTCATGCCCCGGCCTTCGTCGGATACGGCGATCGACACAGAACCGTCCGCGTCCCGTCGGGCAGACAGCCGGATGGGGCCGCCCGCGCCGGGCGTGTAGGCATGGATCATCGCGTTGTCGAGCAGCTCCACGAGCATGATGCCGCACGGCACGGCCGCGTCTATGTTCAGTCCGACCGTATCTACTTCCAGCTGGAAATCGAACCTGTCGCCTGATTCCCTGCTGGCCTTCATCAGGCCTATGAGCCGCGGGAAAAATTCCCTCAGGTCGATGCGGGACAGGCTGCGCGACTCATAAAGGCTTTCATGGACCTGCGCTATCGCCTGCACCCTGCTCGCCATGCGGCGTATCATGTCCTGGTAGTCCCGCGAAAGGTCGCGCGATTCCTCCAGCACCATCAGCGAAATGATGGTCTGGAGAGTGTTGTTTATACGGTGGTAGAGTTCCCGTATCAGGGCGTCGCGCATCGCGATCGCTTCCTTGAGCCCGGCTTCTGTCTTCTTCTCCTCGGTGATGTCGCGGAGAATGCCGAAGAGGCGTTTCCTGGAACCGTCCCAGAGCGCCTTGGAGTGGATGTCGAGCACTTCGCCGTCGGTCTGGCGGCGTATCTTGAATTCGATGTCGTAGGGTTTCCCGTGCAGGATGTGCTCGTCACGGGCGGTGTTGAGGAGCGGCCGGTATTCCGGCAGCGGCACTCCCTCGATCGTCGCTACTGTCAGATTATCTCGAAGTACTCCATAGATTCGCGCCGCCCCTTCCGAACCTGTGACGACCTTGGTGGCATAATCGAATTCCCAGCTGCCGATTTTGGCCATCTCCTCCGCCCGTTCGAGCAGGAACGCGCTTTTGCGCAGCCTCTCTTCTGCAAGGGCGGCCTCGGTGATGTCCCTGAAAATCGTCACGATGGTAGGATCGCCACCTAGCTCGACGACCGATGCCGACAGCTGGTACTCGCGCTCCTCGCCGTCCGCATGGCGGAGCCTGGCCTTGAAACCCCTGATCACGCCGTCCCTCGCGAGCAGGGTCCGGAATTCGCCGCGGCGGGCGACGTCGACCCACATTTCCAGGGCAAGCGACGACTTGCCTATGACGCCGTCCCTTGTGTAGCCCGTTCGTGACGTGAACTCCTCGTTCACGTCTATCAGCTTCCCGTCGGCCAGAGATGTAACGGTGATGATGTCCGGGCTGGCGGAGAATACCGGCCTGATAAGCCGCAACCTGTCGATGTCGTTGGTTTTCATGATGAGTAAATCGTAGGCTCTGCCCGACGAAGGCGCAAGGGTTGTGCGCGGCTTCCCCGTTTCCGGCCTGCCGCTTGATTTAAACAATCGTATTCTGTATATTCCACACGCAACGCCGGGGAATTAGCTCAGTTGGTAGAGCGATAGGTTCGCAATCTATAGGTCGGGGGTTCGAATCCCCCATTCTCCAAAAAGCCGCCTTCGGGCGGCTTTTTTATAAGGAGAATAGGGGATTCGAACCGAGCGAGCGCCGAGCGGCAGCGAGGAAGAGCGCGCATGGATGCGCGCGGAAGCGAGCGAGGCGGGCTGGAGCGAGGCGCAGGAAGCGCCGACGCGTAAGCCGAATCCCCTATTCTCCAAAGTGAAAGCCAGCAAATCCTTATTTCAAAAGGATTTGCTGGCTTTCTATTTATAAAATACTAACCTTTTCCGACCTTTAACTATCCTCTGTAAGAACGACTGTAAGAGTCGAAACGCAGGAGATACGTATGAAGAATCAGAACCATCAGTTCTTTAGCCTCTATAAACGCAAAGATTCCCCCTTTTTCTATGCCCAATTCTGGGATGATCAGAAGAATGCATATGCATCAGGCCGATCAACTGGCAAAACGACTAAAAAGGAAGCCGAATTCACATGCCAGACTTGGATATCTGAATTGGGCGGTCCTCCTCAAATTGAGAAGAAGCAGCAAGGAATATCCAATGAACAACTAATCTTCTACATGATTAGATTCTTGAAAGAGAAGAATGTAGTAGAAGAGGGGCATCCCATTGGGGTAAATGAACTTATCTCCAAAATATCCATCATCTTGACAGGCTCCGACATAAATAGTGATAACCCTGTTTTCAATGACTATTTGCTGCAATTCTGGGACTGGGATTCTTCATCATATATCAAAGATAAGCTCGACAGTGGGCAGAGAATTGGAAAGACATATTCTGCTGCCAATAGAAGGTACATTGAACATTATGCGGTGCCGTTTTTCGGGGATCGAAGAATTCGTTCGATAACGACGACAACTACTCTGCCCACAAGACCAAAGAAGTCCGGGAATACCTTGCATCCAAGCCTAACAGGTTCGTCGAACACTTCATACCGACCCATTCGTCATGGCTGAACATGGTTGAACGATGGTTTGAAGAGATCACGAACAAACGGATTCGCCGGAAAAGCTGGGATGGTGTTGCACAACTGGAACGTGGCATCACTGATTTTGTAAAGAATTGGAATGAATCTGGAAAGAAGTTCATCTGGACTAAAACAGCGGAGGATATAAAGCGCGCCATCGAAAAGACAAAATCAGGTTATGCAAACTGAAAAAGACAGTACACTAGTACTCGCTCGGCAACTTCTGATCGCATATTTTTCTTCGGTGAGGTTCAGTCATAAATCTCCAAGTAATCTGCATTGATCCTCAAGGCCCTTGAAGATGGGACCGGCTATCGTGTCGGGGAATCTGTTCGGCAAGGACGCTGAAAGTTCCGTGATGACCTTGGGAATTTCAGCGGTCAAGCGGTTGAGCATGGCGTCGATACTGCCTTCCAAGCCACAGAGGCGCGCGGTCTCCCGTATATGGCGCGGTTCGATCTTACCCCATTCGTAATGCCGGTTCTTTCTCTTGAATGCCATGGCCAACATCAGTTTTTCCTGGGGTATCAGTCCGCTTCCATGGCCGAGCACGGGGTAGGCCGACATGATGTCGTACATGGGCGTCAGCCTGAACCGGCCGCCGCGCTCGATGTAGACCGAGTAGTTCTTCGCGTGTCCATCGGGAGCGGCCAAGAGCCAGAACAGGATCTGTGTTGTAAAGAAATATTCGCGATCCTTAGCCGCATCTTGTGAACCCAGGAGGATGCGCATGATCGCCTCGATACCCGGTCCTCCATCAGATTCATATTTGCCACTTGAAGGCGTGCCCGTGATCTGACAGAAGTCCTCCTGCGGAAGCCGGACTATCCTCGTTCCGTTTTCGACAAATCGTCTATCGAAACGCTCAACGACGAGAGCCGTCATGTCTTCGAAGCGAGCTATCTCGCAGTTCGCTACCTCCAGTCCTACCAAGGCCGTAAGCTTCGCGCATAGCCATTCGTTTTCTACGGAGCCGGTCATATCGAGTCCGAGACCGCCTATCCTTCCAAGGGGCAACTTGATGATGTGGGTCGAGGGCGTCGAACCGTGGGGAACAAGCCAGCGTCCCTCATGCCAAAGCAAGGCGGTCTTTTCCTGCGCACCGGCCAGGGAGATGCGGAACTCCTCATCGGTTGCGCGACCTCCCATTCCCATGGCGGTCAGTCCCTTCAGTATGGATGCTATTTCATGTTCATCGATTGGTCGCCCCTCGATACTACCGGTGGGGAAGGGTCCATTGTCCTCGGGGAGGAGCTGGATAGCGCCGACGCAGTCCCTACCAATCTCGGAAAGAAGGTCGAAGCTAGAAAGGGATATCGCTACGTATCGGCTTTTTATTCTCTGCCTGATTTCACTCGAATCCGGGAGCAGATTGTCGAAGTAGGCGGACACTACGTCACCACGATATGTATATCCAGCCTCGGCGAGAGGGAGTGATAGCGAGATTGGCCTGGCCAGAGGGTGGGTGAGCCAGGAATCCTCGTAACGGAATTCATGGATACCAGCGGAAGCGATGGACCAAGTGCCGACTCGTATGCCATTGAGCCATACGCCGAGGGCGCGTTTCTGCGAAGGCCTCCCCATACTTACCACTCCGCCTTGGACGGATTTGCATTCTTGACTGTGGCGTCGCGTTCTTCTTTTGGAGCGATGATGAGTTCTAGATCAAGGGCCGAAAGTAGCTTCAGAAAACTGTCCAGCGTCGCTGAACCAGGATGGTTCTCCAGGGCCGATATAGTCTTTGGGAGGAGCCCTACCAGCTTGCCAGTATCACCCTGGCTAAGGCCTCGTGCCTTTCGGACGCTCCGAAGAGCATGGGTGAGTTGGTTTGGGGTGGAGATGAGATATTTCATAGGGCCTCCGAAAAGTAAACGGTAGCATACCCAGTAAGGTATAAAATAGAATAATACCCCTTGAGGTATATGTCAAGAAGATACCTTAAAGGGTATGAGTCTAAGTTGTGCAACTCCTCCTTGTCAGGAATACATGCGATAATCCTGACAGAGGGAGTGCTGCGAGAGGTGCCTAGTTCCTTACAGATAGAATAATCTCAAGGATCTATGGCACCTGGAGGGGTAGAGGCTTTTCCCTAAAAACCTCCTTCCTTCAGGGCTATGCCGGCCCAGATTCGGGCAAGGAGCTTGAGGACCATCTATTATCTTGGACTATCTTGATGATCGTTCCGACGCCGATCGATCCAACAGGCCTCCCCGCGTCTGCGAGCATACGGAACGCAGTGATGGCATCCTTCCCTGGCTTGGCGCTCTTCTTGATCTCGATAGGGTGGAGCTTGCCGTCCGCCTCGAGGATGAGGTCTATCTCGTTCCTGTCCTTGTCGCGATAGTAGAATATGGGCGGCGTCTTCCCCGCGTTGTACCAGCTCTTCATGATCTCGCTAATCACGAAGGTTTCGAAGAAGGCGCCCGACATGGCGCCCGCCTCGAGGGCCTCTGCTGTCGTCCAGTGCGTCAGGTAGGCGGCAAGGCCAGTGTCGAGGAAGTAAAGCTTCGGAGACTTGATCATCCGCGTCAGCGTGTTGCTATACCAGGGCTCGACGAGGGTGGCGATTCCGGAGGAGACGAGGAGGGGAAGCCACTTCTTCGCCGTCGGCTGGCTGATGCCGATGTCGCGGGCGAGGTCGGCGTACTGGAGCATCTGCCCAGTCCTGGCCGCTACGGCCGTCAGGAAGAGGAGGAAGTCGAGCTCGTCGCCGACCTGCGAGGGGCCTTTGATGTCCCGCTGGGGGTAGGTCTGTACGTAGGAGGAGTAATACTGCTCCTCCGAGGCCGGTTCTCATCCTCGAGAAGAGCTGGAAGGCTGCCTTGTTGGATTGTGGTGAAGACCTCGGCGAGGGTTCGAATCCCCTATTCTCCAAAATGATAAAGGCCACACGGTTTTCCAGGTCTTCATGGCACGAGCCGCGCCGTGTCGCCCGGCTTGAGCGACACGAGGCTTTTTGCGGGTACCGACCTGGCGTTCTTCTCGTCGTACGCGCCATCCTTGCTGGAATGGATGGGAATTACACGCTTGGCCTGCATGGCTTCGGCGCAGCGGCCGGCCTCGGCGGGACCCATGTTGTAGAAGCCATCGCACGGCAAGAGGGCGTATAAAATGCCGTGCTTCCCCCAGAGCGCCATCTCGGGCAGGTAGTCGGTATCGCCCGCATGATACACGACGATGCCGTCGAATGAAACGATGTAGCCGCAGGTGACTGACCTGTCGTGGTTCTTGTTGGCGGCGGGCATGACCCGCACCGCCACCGACCCGACAGTGAACGTGTCGCCCTCGGCCACGATGCGGGTGTTTTTTACGGAGACTGCTCCGTCGGGGGCGGCGATTACCGTCGTTGCCTTGCGTGCCACAAGCCGGACTTGGTTATGGTCACGGTGGCCATGCGTCACCAGGATCAGGTCGGCCGCCTCCGAGTAGTCCCCGGGAGAGTAGGGGTCGATATAGATCACGAAGCCCGCCGCGGTCCTGATCTTGACCGACGCACGGCCGAAATAGGTGAGCTGGGCCCCCGCAGTACTCTGGGCCGATACCGTGGCCATCAGGCCGAGCGTGAAGAACGGCAGGAAAGCAAGTCTGGCGCAACCCATGGGAACCTCCTTGAGGTACGTACCAATTTTAAGCAGGAACCGCGCCGCCCCGCAAGGCGCTCCGACCGTCCAGGGACGGTTCGTTTCACTTTTATTGCGTGGCTATTGGCAAGCTCAGCCAAGCGAGATGATTGCGCCGGCGAGCAGGATCACGGCGCCGGCGATTTTCCTGGGCGTGAGCGAGTCGTGGGGAAGTCCGAGGAGCCCGTAGTGGGCCACGATCATTGCCATGACGATCTGTCCGGCCACCTGCAACAGGAACAGCCGCCTGGCGCCTAGCTTCGGCAGCAGGGCGATCGTGCCCAGAACCATGACGGCGCTCATGATGCCCGCAAGGTAGAGGAGAGGAGGGGCGTCCCTTAGCTTCGACGCGTGGCTCAAGCCCCCGGAGGCCATCAGCATCACGACGGAGGCCATGAAGCCGACGAGGTAGAATACGACGTTTGCCACTATCGGCGAGCCGACGATGCGGGAGACCAGCCCGTTCATCGGCTGGTAAATGGATATCATGGCTCCGAGCAGGAAAGCCAGGAGCAGAGGTACCGCGTCGTTCATGCGCCACCCTGTCCATAGTATGCGTTTGGCCCATGCTTTCGGTCGAAGTGCCTGGACAGGAGGTGGTTTGGCATGTCGCCGATTGCAGGCGCGATGTCGAGTGTACGCAAGGCGAGCTTGGCGACAATGTCGAGGACCGCCGCATTGTGCACCGCGTCGGCGCCGCTTGTTCCCCATGCGAAGGGGCCGTGGCTGGCCACGAGGACGGCGGGCATCGAGAGCGGGTCTATCCCGGCACTGAAGAATGTCTCGACTATCACGCGGCCGGTCTCGAGTTCATACTCGCCGCCGGTCTGCCCAGGGGTCAAAGGCCGTGTGCAGGGTATGGTGCCTCGGAAGTAGTCGGCGTGCGTGGTTCCGAGCGCCGGGATTCCGCGGCATGCCTGCGCCCAGGCTGTTGCCCAGGAAGAGTGGGTGTGCACGACCGACACCACTCCCTTGAAGTTGCGGTAGAGTTCAAGGTGCGTCGCAAGGTCTGACGACGGCTTCATCGAACCGTCGATATGTCGGCCGGAAAGGTCGACGACGACGATATCCTCGACACGAAGCGAGTTGTACGGAACGCCGCTGGGTTTGATGGCCACGAGGCCGGCGCGCTGGTCGAGTACGCTGACGTTGCCCCAGGTGAAATCCACTAGCCCGAGCCTGGGCAGTTCCTGGTTTGCCTCCCAGGTCTCCCGTCTGAGTGCTTCGTGGGTCATGCTTCCTCCTCCTCGATGTCGCAGCCGCGTATCGCCTCGTAGAGGCGTTTTCTCCGTATCATAGTGTGGCGGTAGACGGCGGCGTTGGTCTGGTCCGGCAAGAACGGTTCGCACCGCCGGCCGCTTGTCGCGGCCTGGTGGGCTTCGGCAAAGCCGCCGTACAGTCCGAGCCTGACCGCGCACGATATCCACGCGCCGAGCGCGGTGGCTTCCGTGTCGTCGGGTCTCTCTACCCTGCGGCCATAGGTATCGGCCTGCATCTGGCAGTAAAGGCGGGATGCCGTCATGCCGCCCGATACGGCTATCGTATCGGCGACTCCGCTGAGCGCCTCGATTGCGGCAAGGTTCTCGGCTAGCTCGGCCGCGATGCCCTCGAGAATCGCTCTGGCCATGTCCCCTCGGGTGCTTGCCTGGGAAAGGCCGATGAAGGCGCCGCGGGCACCGGGGTCCCAGCGAGGAGCGCCGCGGCCCTTGAAATGCGGTAGCAGGATAACGCCGTTTGCTCCGGGCGGCGAGGCTTCCGCCTCGGCGACAACGGAGCCGAAGTCGTTCTCGCCGCTTGTGCATTCCCGGAGGAACTCGCGGTTGAACCAGCGGAGTATCGAGCCGGCCGTCGGCGAAGCCGCTTCCAGGATGTAAGAGCCAGGCACGGCAGCCACGTTGCAGGATATCGACAGCCTGGGGTCGATGACCGGCCGGTCGACGCCGGCGATGAGGTATGAGCCGGTACCTGTGTTGGCGATGATACGTCCAGGGCCAGTGAGGCCGAGACCGAGGGCTGCGCACTGCTGGTCGCCGCCGGCTGAAATGACCGGGAGGCCTGCCGGTAGTCCTGTAACGGCGGCAATCGTCTTCGTCAACGTTCCCGTTATGGCTCCCGGTTCGACGAGGTCGCAGAGGAGGCGCTTGTCGATGCCGAAGAGGTGCAACAGCTCGTCGTCCCACTCGAGCGTCTCGAGGTTGAGGAGGTTGGTCCGGCTTGCAAGTGACCGGTCGGTGACGAAGCCGCCGGTAAGCTCGTGCACGAGATAATCCTGCACGCCCATCATTTTGTAAGTTGCCCGGTAGACGTCCGGCCGCTCCTCCTTCAACCAGCGCATCTTTATCGCAGAGAAGACCGGGTATATGCGGAGACCGCTCAGTTTGAAGACTGTCCGCTGGTCGGCTTCCATTCGCACGCACAGGTCACTGGTGCGGGTATCCTGCCACATGATCGCCGTATGGAGAGTGCGACCATCGGCATCGACGGGTATGACGGACGAGCGCTGGGCGGTCAGACCGATGGCTGCGGGCACGAGTCCACGGATTGAAGCCGCGCCCGTGCAGGCTGAGAGAGTCTCCACAAGGTGCGTCTTCCAGGTGGATGGCTCCTGCTCTACGCGGCCGGAGTCGAGGTAGGCCGGCGGGTTGTCTCGTTGCTCTACATGGAGGATGTCTCCGCCTTCGCCGAAGAGGACCGAGCGCAGGCTGCTCGTGCCGATGTCAACGATGATGATGCAACGGTCTTGCACGGATTCTCCACCCCCTTGCGCCTTCAGGACAATCGAATGGTACACCGGAAAATCAGATAGCGCAATGAAAAGATCAAATGAACATTTATAACGATCAAAAATATCGTATTACTGTATCCGGAAGCCATGACCGCGGACTGGACGCCATGCGGGCAGGATGCCTGGCAAAGAGCCGGATTTTCCGTCGGGGGCCATTCAGCGTGAATTGGATAATATATGAAGAGAGTGATATTATCGTCTTGACGCAGATCCAGGAGGCGCCTGTCCTTCCTGTCGAAGGGGGAAGCGCTTGTCATGCGACAGGATGACGGGGGAAAATACCTGAGTTTGCATTGATGCGATCAAAATGATCCTTATTTGCAATATTTGTCTTGCCAGATCCATAAAGTGGGTGTATACCGATATAATCGGGATCGCGATGATCGAATCAATGGATCATTTGATTGATTTGGAGCGATACCCACTAAACCGTGTCGTTTGACATGGCTAAGAGAAGTGATCCTGGAGGACTACTATGACCAAGTCAAAAGTGCTGGCTCTCTTCCTCGCAACCCTTGCGGTATTCTCTGTGGTGGGGCAGGCGAAAACCTACAAGGTCGCCTACATCCCCCAGAGCATCGGCCAGCCGAACACCAACGCCTGGCTCGAGGGCATGATGCGCGAGTTCCGCAAGTATCCGGAAATCAAAGTGCAGTCGTTCGACGCCCAGCTCAAGGCCGAGCTCCAGGTGTCGTACATGGATGACGTGATCAACCAGAAGTACGACTTCATCGTGCTCCAGGCCATGGATGCCGCTGCTCTGTCCGCTTCCGTCAAGGCAGCCGAGGCCAAGGGCATTCCGGTCATCACGGTCAACCTCGCCACGATCCAGAAGCATACCGCCAGCGTGCAGATGGCCGATATTTCCGCCGGCTATGCCGTAGGCAAGGAGATGGGCAAACAGCTCGGCGGCAAGGGCAATGTGGTAATCATCCAGTCGCCCCCCGGAGCCATCCTCGGCGTCAACCGTGAAAAGGGTTTCCGCCAGGCCATCGCCGAACTGTATCCGAATATCAAGATCGTCGGAGCGCAAAGCGCAGAAGGCTGGAAAAAAGAGATAGCCATCACCATCATGAACAGCTTCCTCCAGGCCAACCAGCAGCTCGACGGCGTCTTTGCCGTCAATGACAACATGGCCGAAGGCGCCATGATCGCGGCCGAGTCTGCCGGCCGCCTCTCGCAGATCAAGATTTGGGGCGCCAACGGACAGAAATCCACCCTCGCCCTCATCGAGCAGGGCAAGCTGGCCGGTACCGCGTACAACAACTCGTTCGAGCAGGGAACGATGATCGCCAAGATGGCCATGGAAATCATGACAAAGAAGCTTGGCCCCTCGAAGGACAAGGAAACCAAGGTAATCCAGATCCCGCCCTTCGCCGCCACCTTCGAGACAGTAAAGCAGATCGCTCCCGAGGATCGCTGGTAGTCTGAACAGGCCGCTCCGGCGGTCGTGCCGGCCGAGGCATCGACCCCGGCCGGCTGTTTCCGTAATCCTTCCGTCCACGGAGGTTCAAATGCCCCATCATGTCGTCAGAAGACTGGTACTCATAGGCCTGATGATAGCCGTAGCCGCGCTCATAACGGTCATCAATCCCGTCTTCATGGCTTCGGGGAACCTCCTCAAGCTGCTCCAGGAAGCCGCTCAGACGGGAATCATTGCCGTAGGGTTCACCTTCGTGATGATCACCGCAGGCATCGACATGTCGATAGGCGGCGTGGTCGCGGTCACCTCGATGGTCTGCATCAACTTCCTCAATTACACCAAGGTTCCGGTCCCCATGCTCGCCGCGATTTCGTTGCTCGTAGGAGCGACGACAGGTTTCATCAACGGGTACTTCATAACGAAGTACAAACTGCCCGAGTTCATCGTCACCCTGGGTACGCGGAGCATCCTGATGGGGCTCGCCCTGGTGATCGCCGTCAAGGATTCGCTGGGTTTCGTGCAGAACGTGTACATACAGAATGATGCGTATCTGTGGTTCGGTTCCCAGGGCTTATTCGGAATCTACCGGACCACGTTCGCGTTCGTCATTCTCGGCGTAAGCGCGCAGATATTCCTGCGGCATACCAGGACCGGGACGAACATCTACGCTACCGGCGCAAACCCGACGGCCGCGAGACTCTCGGGGATAGACACCGACAGGACGACGATCGGCGTCTATGTTTTTTCCGGCGTCTGCGCCTCCATAGCCGCGGTGTTCATCTCCTCGAGAATGATGACCGCGATGCCCGAGCTCGGCATCGGTTCCGAGATGGACGTCATAGCCTCCGTCGTCATTGGAGGCACGGCTTTCTCGGGCGGTACCGGCGACGTGTGGGGCACTATGCTGGGTGCCCTCTTCCTGGCGCTGATCAAGAACGGGATCCTCAAGATCGGAATCTCGCCATGGGTGCAGCCCATCGTCATCGGCGGCATCATCGTGGTTACGGTCATAATAGACGTCTGGCAGAAGAAACTTTCCGAGAGGCTCGCCGCCAAGGCCAAGCTCCATCGGATCGAAGCCGAAGCCGCCGTGGCAACAGTCGCCAGCCGCGACTCGGCGTAAGGAGGAAGCCATGGCATCCGCAATTCCATCCACGATGAACGCAAGCGCGCACGGAAGCGGGCTCCTCCTGGAGTGCCGCTCGGTCACCAAGTCGTACTCGGGACACGTTGTCCTCGACGCCGTCGATTTTTCCGTAAACCGCGGCGAGGTACACGCCCTCGTCGGCGAGAACGGGGCTGGCAAGTCCACCCTGATCAAGATTGTCACCGGCGCGACACCCCGCGATTCAGGCGACCTGATATACGACGGCAGCATCGTGCCGCTCGTGCACTCCCGCCGCGACGCCGAGGAGCTGGGCATAGCGGTCATCTACCAGGAGCTCAGCCTTATACCGGGCATGACCGTCGCCCAGAACATCTTCCTGGGCAAGGAACCCCTGGTCAAAGGCCTGGGACTGATAGACGGCAAGCGGATGAACGGCATGGCCGCCGAGCTGATAGCCAAGTACGATTTCCCCTTGAAGCCGACCGACCTGATCGACACCATCAGCATCGCGCAGCGCCAGCTCGTCGAGATACTCAAGGCGCTCTCCGGCAAGGCGAGCATCATGATCATGGACGAGCCCACCTCGTCGCTTACCAAAACCGAGGTCGAGCTGCTGTTCAGGATAATCGCGACGCTCAAGGCCGAGGGCATCAGCGTCCTGTACATATCGCACCGTATGGAGGAAGTCTACGCGCTCTCCGACCGGGTGACCGTGCTTCGGGACGGCAAACTGGTGAAAGTCCTCGAAAAGGAGGAGATCAGCCCGGCGGAGATCATCAGGCTGATGATAGGCCACAAGCTCGACGAGGCCGCGGTCCAGCACCGGCTCGAGCGCAAGGAAGGGAAGGTCGTCCTCGAAGTCCGCGGGCTGACAGCGGTGGGCAGGTTCCAGGACCTGAGCTTCGACCTGCACGAGGGCGAGGTGCTCGGCATAGGCGGCCTCGTAGGCTCGGGACGCACCGAGCTCGTGCGGGCGCTCTACGGCATAGACCCGATCGACATGGGGACCATCCGCTACCTCGGCGAGAGCTGGGCTCCTTCGGTCCGCGCGTCGATCAAGCACGGCGTCGGCTTCATCCCCGAGGAGCGAAGGTTGCAGGGAATCATGGCAACCCAGTCGATCACCCGGAACATAGGACTGGCGAGCCTCGACTGCATAGCCCCCCACTGGATAGTCGGCGTCAGGGAAGAAGAGCGGCGTTCGGCCCGCGGCATCGAACTGCTCAATGTGCGGCCCCCGAAGCCCGAGCAGCTCGTCGGCAACCTTTCTGGAGGCAACCAG
>CAZNXK010000061.1:0-15249 GCA_964576835.1 uncultured Treponemataceae bacterium
GACGAGCCCCGCTTCATCGAGGTAGCCCATCGAATACGCGGCATGGAGACCGGCTAACCGGCCTTCCTCCATCGCGGTGCTCGCTTCCTCGATACCGGCGAGGTCTCCGGCGACGTAGACGCCTTCACGGCTGGAGCGCATGTACTCGTCGTGCACCGGCATGTAGCCCCCTAGGTCGCTGATGAATACGGAACGGCAGCCGAGCAGCTGGGCGAGGTCGCCGAGCGGTGTCAGACCGACCGCGACGCAGATGGCGTCGACGGCAACTGACCGCTCGGTACCGGGCACCGGATTGAATTTCCCGTCGAGGTCGACCAGCACGGCCCGCTCGACCGATTCCGCGCCTTCGGCCCTGGCGATCGTCGTACCCGTGTAGAACGGCACGCCGGCGCGCCTGACCTTCGCGGTATGGACGCCGTAGCCGCCCAGCGTCGGCGCGGCCTCGACGATGCCCACGACTTCTGCGCCCGCCTGCATGAGCTGATACGCCACGATGACGCCGACGTTGCCGGAGCCTACCATGAGCACGCGCCTGCCCGGGAGGACGCGCTGGACGTTGATCATGGTCTGGGCGCATCCGGCGGTCATCACGCCGGGCAGGGTCCAGCCGGCAAATCGGAGCGCGTTCTCGGTGGCGCCGGTAGCGAGGATGACGCGGGAGGCGGGAAGCTGGTACGACCGGCATCCCTTCTCCACTGCCCATATTTCAAGATCCATGCTGGCGCCGACAACCTCGGTCTCAAGGCGGACATCGATGCCCAGCTTTGCCGACTCCTCCAGCAGCTCGGTGCCTATCGTCACGCCGCGGGTGCCAGCCCTATGCTCGCGCGAGCCGAAGAACTTGTGTATCTGCTTGAAGAGCTGCCCACCCGGCCGGGAATTCTCGTCAATGAGGACGACTGGAGCACCGGCCTTGGCCAACTCGATGGCGGCACAAAGTCCCGCGGGACCGGCGCCGACCACGACCGCGGGATTATCGCCTGACATCGCCGGCGCCTTCCCCGTCCGTGCCTGCGCCAAGCTCCGCGCCGCCGTATCCGGCGGCCACCCCGGACCACGATCCGAGGCCGCGCTGCGTGCGTACATCCATGCCCTCGCGGACGAGGGTAACGCAGGTTCTCACATTGGGCGAACCGTCGACGACCATCACGCAGTCGGTACAGCGGCCGATGCCGCAGTACATGCGGCGCGGCGCACCGCTTTTGGTATACCTGAATGTATTGAGCCCGGCGGCTGTCAGGGTAGCCGCGATGGTCTCGCCTTCGCGCGCCGTCACCGGCGCGTCATCAAGGTAGATGGTCAACTCCCTGACGTTCCCTATGTCTCCGAGCACGGGATGGGCGTCGACGCGCAGGGACGCCCCGGCCGCAGCGCTCATACCAGCCCCAGGCGCTTCATCGCGCCGCGCAGCTTCTCCACGACATCGTCCGAGGCCTCGGCCAGGGGCGCCCGGAGCCCGCCCGCATCGAAGCCCGCAAGCCTGAGCGCAGCCTTGAGCGGCACGGGATTGGCCTGCAGGAACAGGGTCTTGTTGATCTCATGGAGTCTCCCGTGGATCCTCGCGGCTTCGTCGTTATGACCGGAGACGAATGCCTCTATCAGGGCCGCCATGGGCCTGGCCACTATATGGCTTGCCACCGAAACGACGCCGTACGCGCCGATCGACAGGCTGGGAAGGAGAAGCGCGTCCTCGCCTGAATATACGCGGAAGCCCGCCGGTACGAGCAACATGGTCTCGGTCATCGCCACGAGGTCCCCGGACGCGTCCTTGAGGGCGACGATATTGGCATTGCCGTTCGCCAGTTTCGCGACCGTCGCGGGGGCGATGGTGCTGGCGGTCCTGCCGGGTACGTTGTACAGCATTATCGGGAGCTTGACCTCCGCGGCGATCGCCGAGAAATGTGAATACATCATGGCCTGGTCCGGCTTGTTGTAGTACGGCGCGACGAGCAGTATCCCGTCCGCGCCAGCGGCCTCGGCGTCCCTCGCGTATTCGATGCTCGTCTTCGTCGAATTGGTTCCGGCTCCGGAGATTACCGGAACCTTGACCCGCGCCTTGACTTCCTTGACGAGGCGAATGCGTTCGTCCTTGGTCAGATTGGGCGATTCGCCGGTCGTTCCGCAGACGATGACCGCGGTATTCCCGTCGGCGACCAGGCGTTCAGCCAGGTCGGCAGCCTTCTTGTAATCAATTTCCATATCTGCGCCGTACGGCGTCGCCATGGCGACCATCAGTCTTCCCCACATGATTCAGGCTCCTTTCGTTTCGTCTTCGCGCGCATCGAACGCGTCAATCGCGACAGGTCTGACAGGCTGCCTGTACGTCGACGTCCTAATTTCCCCAGGCGCGATGCCCAGCTCGCTCGCTAGTATCCGTTCGACGAGTCGCCTGCATGACCGTCCCTGACACAATCCCATGCCAGCCCGCGTCCAGCGCTTTACCTCGTTGACGGTACTTGCCCCGGCGCGTATGGCTGCGATGATGGCCGATTCGCCTATTTCCTCGCAACGACAGACATGCGCATCGTCGTCTCCGTATCCGTTCTTGTCTTTCATTGCGCTAATCCTCATACTTGTCCCAATACTTGGTTACCTCGTCTATCAGGCATTCCATGTGACGCAGCATCCGCCGCTCGGCCTCATCGGGGTCGTGGGCACGTATCGCCTCGAATATCTGCCTGTGCGATATCCGGTACGGCGACTCGACCCTGCTCCGGAGGTATTCGAAAAGTTTCGTCTGCTGTCCCATCGTCGAAATGATCGCGTACAACGACACGAGCACGGTATTCCTCGACGCGTGGGCAACTCCCTTGTGGAACTCTATGTCGATCTCCGCGATACTCTCGCCGCGCGCGGCGCGCAGTTCCTGTTCCTGGAGGATGCTTTCAATCTTCAAGATCTCTGATTCGGTTATGTTTTCGGCGGCGAGCCGGGCAGTGGTCCGCTCGATCGCCGACCTGGCCTCGAGTACCATCACGTAATCCTCGAGCACCTTGCTGTTTATCATTCGGTCAAGGCATTCCTTGTGGACATCGATCGCCTGCCGCATCTTTGCACGCCTGAGCGCTTCGCTGCCGGATGGCAGTATGATCCGCCCCTTGGATTTTTCCTTCCCGACGTATCCGAGGGTTTCCAGCCTGTGAAGCACACGGCCTATCGACGCGCTCGAGATGCTCACGTTCCGTTCCTCGAGCCGTTCGACGAGATACCACGAGCCTATCGGCTCCACAGAATCCCGGATGCAATCGAGAACAACGATCTCACGCTCGTCGAGAACCTCGCCCACCGTACACCTCCATAATCGTATCGGGCCTCGCGGCGCCTGCTCGCAGTATACTCCGAGAGGGACGACTCGATCAGCCCTCGACGCGCCGGAGGCGCGCGGCGCATGGAAAAACCGCGGCGGGCTCCTCATCCCCACATGATTCGCCCGTCGCGGAGAACGTCAGACTTTAGGCCGTCACCTTCGCGGGCTCGTCCTTGACGGGCGGCGTGAAGAGGGACACGACGACGATGACTATCGCCGAGACGGCGAGCGCGAGAAGCAGCCTGTTAGGCCCGAGCGCCTTGATCTGGCTGAGGACAGCGCCTGCCACTATGCCGGAGCGGGAAGCCCACGGCGTGATGCGGCTGTTGCGCTTGCCCTCGGCGAATGCCTCGCCGGGGCGCTGCTTCCAGGCTACGCCGATGACGAGAAGCGGTACGAGACCGGCGCCAGCCATGGAATACGCCCTGGAGAACAGGTCCATGATCGACGGCGCGATGATCGCCGCCGCGCAGGCTACCACGCCGATGATCACCGTGAAGATCTTGGCGAGGTTGACGAGCTGGTCATCCTTGAGCTCCGGCCTGAACGGCAGGATCACGTCGTTGACTATCAATACCGAGGCCGAGTTCAGGTTCGAGTCGGCGCTCGACATGCCGGCCGCGAGTATCAGCGTGAATATCATGGCCGCCACGAAGGTCGGCACCGCGTTCATCATGAACCACGGCATCGCGTTGTCGGGCTTGATGCTCTGGTTGAGCGTCAGGATGATCATGCCGACGACGGCGGTGAGCATCACCATCAGGATGGAGATGAGACCGCTCCAGAACAGCGATGTCTTGGCTACCCTGGCCGACTTCGCGGAGAAGCAGCGCTGCCAGTAGATCTGCGCCACGATGATGCCGACGGTGCCGGTCACGAGCATCGTGATCACCTTGAGCGGATCGGACAGGCCGAAACCCATCATCTCGCCCTTGCCGATCGCGGCCAGCCGCTCGCTGAGTACGGCTAGGCTGAAGTTGATCTTGCCGAGCGCGACGATGTAGAAGATCGTCCCGAAGATCAGCACGAGGATGCCCTGGAACAGGTCTGTCCAGACCACCGAGTGGATGCCGCCAAGCGTGGTGTACAGGATGAACACCGCCGAGAACAGGATGATGATGGGGATCGGGTTCGCTCCGGTCACCACGTTGAAGATGGCGCCAAACGCCTTGCCCTGTCCGCCCGTCCACGCGATCATGATCGACGACGCGAGGATGCCGGAGAGGAGGCGCGTTACCTTGTCCCGGGAGATCAGGTCGTGGATCAGCTCGGGAAAGGTCTTGTAGGCGAATTTGCCGGCGAATCCGGCGATGGCAAGCGCGAAGATTATCTTCGACCCTTGCTCGCCGAGGATGAACCACATCCACGGCATGCCGTTCGCGTACCCTTTTCCCGCGTGTCCGACGAAGTTTCCGACGCCCATGATAGTCGCGAACTGCGTGAAGAACAGGAGGTACCAGGGGAAGGACTTCCCTCCTATGGCGTACTCCTTGAAACTCGACTTGGCTTTTCCGCTTACCTTCCATGAAATGAACAGGAAGGCTCCGCAGAGTACAGCCGTGATGATCCAGAACATCGTTCCCAGGCTCATCGTATTGCCTCCTTATGCGTTTACGGGCGCAAAGCGTCCGGGTGAGAACTGGTCCAGGGGGAATTCCGCGGGCTTCCCCTCCACGAGATCCGAAACAACGCGCCCGGTTATCGGTGCCAGGGCGATACCGTCGCCTTCGTGGCCAGCGGCGACGAAGAATCCTGGAAGGCCGGGCAGTTCGCCGATGAACGGCTTGCCGTCTGGCGTCGCCGGCCTGAAGCCCGCGAATGTTCTGATGATATGCGCGCGCCCGAGTACCGGGAAGAACCTGGCGGCCTGACGGGCAAGGATCGTGATGGCCCGTGCCGCGGTGGCCTTGTCATAGCCGGCGTCCTCGCGTGTGCTTCCGATGAAGTAGTTGCCGCTCCTCGTACCGGTCAGCGCGAAGCCGATGCCGAGTCCGGCGTCCTTCTCCGCCGGTCCGGGCGCGATGGTGACAGGTC
This sequence comes from uncultured Treponemataceae bacterium, assembly GCA_964576835.1. Classification (GTDB taxonomy): domain Bacteria; phylum Spirochaetota; class Spirochaetia; order Treponematales; family UBA12059; genus SZUA-370. The sequence goes on from CAZNXK010000061.1 coordinate 5,342, forward strand.
CTTCCGGCTTGAGCTTGGAGACGACATATTGAGCGCTCCACACGTTGGCGTCGCCAAGCCGGGGAATCTGCTCGGTGACGGCGACTTGGCCTCGACGGGGTTTGATCGGCAACGGAAATCCTGCCATTCCCGAAACTGCGCCCGCCCACGCGCCGGCCGCGTCGATGACGATCGGAGCGACGATGTCTTTGCCTTCCGTTATATGCACGTGCCAGGCGTTTGTCTCTCGCGAAAAACCGCTTATGGCGATACCGCGTCTGACCTCGAGGCCAAGCCTGGTTCCGGCCTCGAAAAAACCCCTCATCACGAGCAGCGGATTTACCTGGGAATCAATTTCGCAGACAGTCGACGCGATGATGTCGTCGGCTACGAAGGGCTGTCGCCGCTTCAGTTCCGGGCGGTCGACTATCTTGACGTCCAGGCCATATCTATTCTGGCTCGCCACGAACTCGGTCATCGTCGCCAGGTTTGCCTCGTTTTCGATAAGAATCATGCCGCCGCGCGTCTCGAACTCAAGGTCGGTATCGAGCTCTTCAGACAGGCTCTTGTAAATCTCGAGGCTACTGAAGGCCATCTCCAGAAGAATGCCGGGTTTCTTTGATTGCAGAAGGATCATATCGTCGCATGAGCCCGAGGCCCCCGCGCCTATTTCGGAACGTTCCAGCGTGATTACCTTATGGCCGCGTTTCGTCAGCTCGTACGAAATCGCCAGGCCGTTTATACCCGCGCCAATCACCGCTACGTCATATCCAATCGCCATCGTATCCCTCTCGATAGATCATAATGCTACTCATCACTTGATGAGTTGCTTAGAACCCTATCATGGTACTACGTAGTCGTCAAGAAATATTTTATTGCGCGCTGAGCCGTCCACGTAAGCCTCATATTCCCGCTTGCCCTATCCAGGATATGGATATATCATATATTCATCTGCTCATCACCTGATGAGTTATATTCGATTCAATTACTGGAGGATACAATGCGGGCATACAGGATAGCCGTCGTCGGCGCCATGGGCGCGGTAGGCCACGAGATGATCAAGACGCTCGAGCAGCGCAAATTCCCGGTCGGCACGCTCGTGCCGCTCGACGTGGCCGCGATGGTCGGCAAGACCGTCAGCTTCAATGGCGCCGACGTCATGGTGCTTGAGGCGAAGAAAGGCGCTTTCGCAGGTGTCGACGTGGCCATATTCTCGGCGGGCGCTGACGCCAGCCTGGTGCTTGCTCCGATAGCCGTCGCAGAAGGAGCCATAGTCGTAGACAACTCGAGCGCCTGGCGCATGGACCCCAAGGTGCCGCTCGTCATACCCGAAGTCAACCCACAGGCGCTCGACGCCCACGAGGGTATAATCGCCAACCCCAATTGCTCGACCATCCAGATGCTCGTCGCCCTCAAGCCCATCCACGACGCGTACACGATCAAGCGGGTCGTCGTCTCGACCTACCAGGCCGTCTCGGGCACCGGAGGCAAGGCCATCACCGAGCTGACCGACCAGGCCAAGGCATTCGTAGCCGGCAAGCCTATAGAGGCCAAGGTCTACCCCCGCCAGATCCTCTTCAACGCCTTGCCGCAGATAGACGTGTTCCTCGACAATGGCTACACAAAGGAAGAGATGAAGATGGTAAACGAAACAAAGAAAATACTCGACCCGGCCATCGAGGTCTGCCCGACCGCCGTCCGCGTCGCCGTCTACCGTGGCCATTCCGAAGCCATCAACGTGCAGACGGAGAAGCCGTTCTCGATACCCGGCGTACGGGCCCTGCTCGCAAAGGCGCCGGGAGTCAGGGTGATGGACGACCCGTCAAGGCTCGTATACCCGACCGCACTTGACGCCGAGGGCAAGGACGAGACGTTTGTCGGCCGCCTGCGCGCGGATCCGACCATTCCCAATGGGCTCAACATGTGGGTAGTATCGGATAACCTGCGCAAGGGAGCGGCCCTGAACGCCGTCCAGATCGCCGAGACTCTCGTGGAGCGCAAATTGCTTGAATAGGGGGATGACCGTGGCCTTCATCGTACAGAAATTCGGCGGTACGTCGGTGGCAAACGCCGATGCCCGCGAACAGATGCTCCGCAAGGTGGAGGCCGCGCGCTCCCGCGGCGACCGCGTGGTCGTCGTCGTTTCCGCCATGGGACGCAAGGGCGCTCCCTACGCGACCGACACCCTGCTCGGACTCCTCGACGAGGCAGGCGGGAGCGCGGCCGGAGGGCCGAGCGACGGCTTGATCCGCGACCTGATGGCATCGTGCGGGGAGACGATTTCGGCATGCCTCGTAGCGGAGCTTCTGTCGGCGCGCGGCACCAAGGCCGTGCCAATGACGGCCTACAGCGCGGGCATACGTGCCAGCGGCCCCTACGGCGACGCCGAGATATCCGACGTCGACGCAAGAGCCATCATGGCAGTCGTCGACTCCGGCTCCGTACCGGTCGTGGCAGGTTTCCAGGCGGTGGCGCCGAACGGCGGCATCGTGACGATAGGCCGCGGAGGCTCTGATACGAGCGCCGTCGCCGTAGGAGCCTGGGCCAAGGCCGATTTCGTCGACATCTACACCGATGTACCAGGCGTCGCGACGGCGGATCCACGGGTCGTCCCCGATGCGCCGTTCCTGGCGCGGCTCGACTACCGCTCGATGTACCGCCTGGCGACGAACGGAGCCAGGGTGCTCCACGACCGCTCGGCCCTGCTGGGCGAGCGTTTCGGGGTCAAAATCCGCGTGCGTTCGACATTCGACGAGGCTGAGGGCACGCTCGTCAGCGCAGAGCCGCTTTCCGACGGGTCGCCCGCTCTGCTTGGGATCGCCAGCAACAAGACCGCCGACGGAGCCATCGTCACGGTTGTCTGCAGGAACGGCTCCGCGGCCTCTGTTTCAGGGATCGCCGCAAAAGCGGCTGCCGGCGCTGGCGGGACGCTGACGCATAACGACGACGGGGACGCCATATCGTTTTCCTGCGCGGCCGCGGCCTCCCCTGCCCTCGTCCTGGCTCTTTTCATGGCGCTGGGCCGGCTCTGAGACCATTCGAAACCGGCTCGCCAGCCGCGCGACAAAAAGGCCCGGCCAGGCGAACCCGGTCGGGCCTTTCTCCTTTTTAAAGCGGAGAGCGGTACCGTTACACCAGACCCTGGGCTATCATCGCGTCGGCGACTTTCTTGAAACCGGCTATATTGGCGCCGACCACGTAGTTGCCGTCGACTCCGAAAGCCTTGGCGGTCTCTACGCAATTTTCGTGGATGAATATCATGATGTCGTGCAGTTTCTTGTCTACTTCCTCGGCTGTCCAGGTCAGGCGCATGGAGTTCTGGCTCATCTCGAGGCCGGAGGTGGCGACGCCGCCCGCGTTGGCAGCCTTGCCTGGAGCGAACGGAATCTTCTTCTCTATGAAGAGCTTCCATGCCTCCGGGGTGCAACCCATGTTGGAGACTTCGACGACGCACTGGACGCCGTTGCGGACGAGCGCGTGGGCATCCTCGCCCGACAGCTCGTTCTGGATGGCGCAGGGCATAGCGATGTCGACCTTCTGCTCCCACGGGCGCTTGCCCGCGAAGAATTTGGCGTTCGGGAACTTCTTGACGTAGGTCTCGACGCTGTTGCGGTTGATTATGAGCATCTCTTCCATGTACTTGTGCTTCTCGGCGCTGCTGATGCCGTCGGGATCGTAGACATAGCCGTCGGGGCCGGAAATCGTCAGGACCTTGGCTCCGAGCTCGCTGGCCTTGATGCAGGCGCCCCAGGCGACGTTGCCGAAGCCCGAAACGGATACCGTCTTGCCCTTGAGGGTTTCATTCTTCAGCTTGAACATCTCCTGGGCAAAGTAGACCGCGCCGAAACCTGTCGCCTCGGGGCGGACGAGCGAACCGCCGAACGAAAGTCCTTTGCCGGTAAGGACGCCGGTGAACTCGTCGCGGAGGCGCTTGTACTGGCCGAACATGAAGCCGACCTCGCGGCCGCCCACGCCGATGTCGCCCGCGGGCACGTCGGTGTCGGCGCCGATGTATTTCTGCAATTCGGTCATGAAACTCTGGCAGAAGCGCATGATCTCGTTGTCGCTCTTGCCGTTGGAATCGAAGTCGGCTCCGCCCTTGCCGCCGCCCATGGGGAGGCCCGTGAGGCTGTTCTTGAAGGTCTGCTCGAAACCGAGGAACTTGAGCGTCGAAAGCGTCACCTTCGGGTGGAAGCGGATGCCGCCCTTGTAGGGACCGATCGCGCTGTTGAACTGGACGCGGTAACCGCGATTGATGACGTACTCGCCCTTGTCGTTCATCCAGGGCACCTTGAACATGATGGTGCGCTCGGGTTCGACGATGCGCTCAAGGATCTTCTGAGCCTTGTACTTGGGGTCTTTCTCGATGAGCGGTGCGATGGAATCGAGGACTTCCTCGGCAGCCTGCAGGAACTCGGTTTCCCATGGAGCCCTGGCTTTGAGTCCGTCTAGGACTTCTCGGATATAAGCGTTCATGTACCCTCCTTTAAAGAGCTGGACCAGAATATTGATAGATATGGATGTCCCATACGCGTGGCATTCTACACACTATTTCACTACATGGCAAGACTCTTTCGATTATTGAATAATGCGTTTCAACTATCAAAATTTACTTGTTGCCATGGCATGAATTCCGGAATCGACGGGAACGGCGACAGAGGAATATGTCAGGGAGATCAGTAGAGGCTGCGGACCCGGTCGAAAAGGGAACTCCAGATGTAGGTCGCCGGCAAGGTCTCGACCACTGGAGCCTTTGCGCCGGCGGAGGGTTTGGCCTGGGAGGCTGGTTTGGCCTGGCCTGCGGGTACCGGCTCTGGCTTCGGCGGTTCGCGGACTACGGTGTCCCGCGGGTTGACCCTGTCGAAAAAGCCCACGCGTTCGAGCTTCCCCTCGGACACCTCGTCGTCGACCCGCCCGACTACCAGCCTGGCTACGACATCGGCTTCGTTCCAGGCCAGCCCCGAACCGTCCGCGGCAATCGAGACCGCGCCGTTCTTTACTACGAGGAAGGCGTCGCCGACGGCCACCCCATCGACGCGGCCCAGATCGACGAGGCCAAGGTCCGCCTTGCGCGATACCAGCGTGCCGCGCGCCTCGAGCGAGGCGCGTATGCTCCCCACGACGTGCGCTACCGCGAGCGATATCCTGTCGTTGCCGGACCGCGGCGCCTCTATCCTGGCCGCGAGCGCTCCTGTCCTGGCCGCCCTGAGTTCCGCGGAGACGATCACGTCGCGCTCGCTCTCGGCAACCCCGACGAGAACGAACCAGTGTGCGCCCGATTCGCGCGCCAACCTGAAGGCGTCCGCGAAGCTCGGAACGCGTGGAGAACCGCGGTCGGGAGCCAGGCCGGGTTCGAAGGCCAGAGCGTCGCGAAGGTAGCGGGCGACCACCATGTCGCTGCCCGCATGGTACGGCGTGCCTCCCGGACCGACGGAGAAAACGGCGAGCCGGTACGGCGACGACGCGAGCGAACCGGCGTCGACTTTCCAGTCCCGGCTCACCGATCCCTCCAGGAGGCTGTCGTATATCTCCATCGCGTCGGAAAGCGCCTTGTCGCCCTTTCCGAGATCGGCTATGAAGCGGAGCTCGGACAGGTACGATGTAGGGAGCCTGGCGCCGCGAAGCAATTCCGCGTAACGCCTGCGTCCCTGGTTGGAGTACGGATCGACGGCCAAGCCGCGCCGGTACTCGGCCATCGCCTTTTCGTAGAGCAGGCGGCCCTCGAAGTCGGATGCACGCTGGAAGCGCCACGCGGCGAGCGCGGCCCGCGACGGATCCTCGAAGCCCGAACCGTCCATCGCGAGATTCTCGAGTGCTATGCGGGCAAGCTCGTCGTCCGGCCTCAGCGAGACGAGGGTCGAAAGCGCGTATTCGGCTTCGGCGAACCTGCCCGCGGCAGATTCCACGAGGCCGAGGAGGAACCAGGCCTGGGGATCCGTCCTGTCGTACCGAATCGAACCGTCCAGTACCGACCTGGCCTCGTCGAGGGCCCGCTGTTCGTAGTAAATGGAAGCCAGGAGGCCTCTGGCCGCGGCGTGCGCCGGACGGGCCTCGATGGCGGCCCTGGCTAGCCGTGCTGCCTCGAGCCGGTCGCCGGACTCGGCGTACATAGTCGCCGCGGCATACGAAGCGTCGGCATCCTCGGACATCCAGCGAAGCGATTCAGTCAGGTAGGCGGCGGCTTCCTCTGTCCGCCCCTCGGCTTTTGAAATGAGCGCCAGCGTCAGGAAGGCGCGTGGATCCCGCGGCGCGGATTTCAGCGAAGCGGATAGCCGTGCCTTGGCATCGACCGAGCGGCCGGAACGCAGATCCAGAAGAGCGAGGCCGAAGCGGGCGTCACGGTCGTTGGGTATGCGGACCAGGGCTTCGTCGAAGGCCGCCCTCGCTTCCGCGATTTTGCCGAGGCCGACCAGACTGAATCCCTCGAGGGTCACGATCGAAGGCGAGCGGGGTCCGTAACGATACGCTTCCTTTATGTAGGTGACGGCGCGCTCGTATTCGCCAAGGTCGTACTGGCAGCGGGCGAGCCCGGCCCAGGCATCGCCATAGGCCGGGTTCAGGGCGACGGCTTCCATGAAAGCGTCAGCGGCCCGGTAGAAGTCGCCCTCGGCCATCATGGACAGTCCGGAATCGTACAGAGCCCTGGCATCGGCCGGCTTGGCGCTACGCGCCGTTCCCTGCGCCGGCGCGGCCGCGGTCAGGATCGCCGAGACGAGCGACGCGACTATGACCCTGCACACTGGCGCGGCTCTCACCCTCATGGCTCTTCGGGAGCCTCCGGCCGCCTCAGGATCTTGACTGCGCCTATGCGGTGACCATCCATCTCCTGGATCACGAAGTCGAAGGATCGCCAGCTCACCTTCTCGTACCGTGCCGGAATCTTTCCGAACAGGTCGAAGACGAATCCGCCCAGGGTATCGAATCCCTCGACGGGCAGTCCGAGGTCTATCTCGTCGTTCAGGTCCTCGAGGTTGACGCGCGCGTCGCAGAGCCAGGCGGTATCGCCGATGGCGACGATGTCTTCGCGCTCGTTGTCGAACTCGTCCTGGATGTCGCCGACTATCTCCTCGATTATGTCCTCCATGCAGACTATTCCGGAGACGCCGCCGTACTCGTCGATGGCGATGGCTATATGGACGTGCCGGCGCTTGAACTCGCGCAGCAGCGAATCGATTCGTTTGGATTCCGGGACGAAATAAGGCTTGCGAATCATCGAAGCCAGATCGATGCCGTCCTGCTTCGCTATGGACAAGAGGAGGTCCTTGACGTACAGCACGCCGACGACGTCATCGATAGTCTCGCGGTACACCGGAATCCTCGAGTGCCCGCAGCCCGTCGCCGTCTCGAGCAGTTCTTCGCGGTTCGCGTCGATCGGGATAAAAACGGTATCGATCCTTGGAACCATGACCTCCTTGACGGTTGTCTCGGACAGTTCCTGGATTCCCCGTATCATCTCGCGACGTTCGGTATTGGCTTCGTCAGCCTCTTCTTCCTCGACATCGGAACGCGGGATCAGGGCCTTCATGATTTTTGCGATTATGCCGCTCGTCTTCAAAATATCGTTTCCTCCGCCAGGACCCCGAGCAATTGCTCCTGCCTTGCGAGCATCGGCTCGCCGGGGTTGTTCGATTCATGATCCATGCCGGCAAGATGAAGCGCTCCGTGTATTATAAGCCGCCGGAGTTCCTCGTCTTCGCTGACCCCGAACGAGGCGGCGTTCCGAGCCAGCACGTCGAGACATAGTACCACGTCTCCCGCCATATAGCGACGGCCGTTTTCGCCGTCGACCCACTCGCCGAGTTCGAAGGACAACACGTCGGTGGATCCTTCCTTGCCGCGGTACTCGCGATTGAGACCGGCCATGAATTCCTCGCCGCAGAGGAGTATCGACAGGTCCCAGGCGTCCATGCCCATGGCATCCACTGCCTTGGCCGCGAACGCGGCCGCCTTTTCAAGCCATGGGGGCTCCGGGATGTCGCGCCAGTCGATGGCTACCGAGTTCACGCTTGTTCCAGTGTCTTGGGATACTCGATCCTGGTATGGAAGTGACCCGCGAGAATTCGCGAGAACGAGTTCTTTATCAGTTCAAGATCGCTGAAGGTGAGCTTCGATTTGACGAGCTGGCCAGCCTCGTACCGGCCCATGACCATCTCCTTGATGAACTGGTCGAGCTTGGCGATATTCGGCCGCTTCAGTGTCCTCGACGCTGCCTCGACGCAATCGGCGAGCATAACGACGGCGGCTTCCCTGCTCGAAGGCAGCGGGCCGGGGTAACGGTAATCCTCGGAACTGGCCTCGCGCTCTTCCTTCTGCGCCTGCGCGAAGAAATAGCTGATGAGCGAAGTACCGTGATGCTCGGCGATGATCGCCTTGACGCTGTCGGGCAACCTCAGCGCATCGGCCCGTTCGAGGCCGAATTTCACGTGGCCCCTGAGAACCGTCGCCGAGAGCCTCGGGTTGATGTCGTCGTGCTTGTTGTAGCCTGACTGGTTCTCGATGAAGTACTCGGGTTTTTCTATCTTGCCGATGTCGTGGTAATACGCGCCGACGCGCGCCAGCAAGGCATTTGCGCCGATCTCCCTGCACGCCGATTCGGCTAGATGGGCGACGGTGACAGAGTGGCTGTAGCTGCCAGGGGCGACCGACAGCAGGCGCTTGAGCGCCGGCGCGTTGAGGTCTGACAGCTCCTGAAGCCTGAAAACGGTCGGCACGTTGAGCGCCTGCTCGAGGACCGGCAAGAACGCCAGCGCCATGACGCCGCACATGAAGCCGTTGATCGACGACCAGAAGCCGGTACCGAACGAACCCAGAAAGCCCCTGTCGGCAAGCGAGGCGAGCGCGAAGCCGCACGCGAAGCGGACCAGCGCGAGTTGCGTTCCGGCGCGGACGAGGTCTATGCGCTTTTCCGCCCGCCTTACCAGAACTATGCCGGCGATGCCGGAGAGCAGGGTCTGGGCAAGCGCGAATGCGTCGAAACCAGTTACGAGTAGGAGGCTGGCCGACAGCATGACGGCGAACAGCAGCGCGAAACGCTCGCCGACGAGGATGGCCGCGAGCATCGAGAGGAGGGCCGTGGGCAGCAAGGCCTCGAACTGGGCGTCGAAGGTGGCGGGCAGGAAAGCCTGCAGAGCCGACGCGAGCACGAAATATCCGGCGCTTACGGCCAGTACGAACGTGAAGCTTGGCCCTTCCAGCCTGATGTCAGTGTTTGCGTGCCCGAGTATCGCGACGGCCCCGACCGAAAGGATCACCAGCAGGATGCCGCCTCCGAGTATGAAAAGAGCATCGAGACGGGAACCGGGGCCGCGCATGGCGGTCAGCCTCTCGATATCCTCGGCGGTGACGATGAAGCCCTGCCTGATGACCTTGTCGCCCTTCGATATCTTCCGCATGACCGGATCGACCCTGGCGACAGCCGCCTCGAGGCGGCGGCGGCTCTGCTCCGAATCGAAGAAGGCGTTCTCCCGGGCGAACGCGGCGGCCGTATCGGCGGCGAGCGCCGTCATCGTCGCCGACAGCTTGAGCGACTTGGCGAGCTCGTGAGCGGCCGACTTGATGCGCCTCTGCGTTGTCGCCTTCTCTATCGAAACCTGTTCATAGACGAGCGGCCCGTCCGTCCAGCGGCGAAGTTCGACGTTATCGGGGTTGTATTCTTCCAGACCAGTGTCCGGCACGGCGAATACGCCGCGGTGCATGAGCGACTCGAGCACGAGCCTTGCCTGCTCGATGGCGTTGCCCGGGGCCGGATAGTCGGCCAGACGGCCAGGCAGGTCCGAGGTTCCCAGGTCGGAAAATCTTCCGCGGAGCCTTAACACGAGCTCCTCGGAAGTCTTCGTTCCCGACGCCAGATCGAGGAAGCCCTTCCCGAAAGCCATGATCGATTCGACGGCCGCCCTGCCTACAGCGTCGTCTATGGAGAATACGGCGGG
>CAZNXK010000061.1:15259-20141 GCA_964576835.1 uncultured Treponemataceae bacterium
GGGAACGAGTCGGCGCTCGGCATCGGTGCGTATCTTTGTCGCCTTGGCATCGACGTAAACGATCTCCCTCTCCGCGACTATATCGCGGTCAGCCACCTTGCCGACCTCGAAACCGTTCAGGCCGGCCGTGCCCGAGACTGCGCCAAAGCCTATGAACGCCGCATAGCACAGCGCGACGGAGATGGCGACGGCACCGTAGCGGCGGCGCTTGTCGGCGTCCCGGAACGCAAGCCTGAGGCGCATGATCAACGGATAGCGTTCAGTATTCGGACTCATAGGCGTCTATGATCTTCCTTACGAGGGGATTGCGCACGACATCCCTGCCGTCCATGCGGCAGACGAAGATGTCGTCTATGCCCGACAGCACGGAAAGCGCGTGGACAAGGCCGGACTCGGACTTCCTGGGAAGGTCTATCTGCGTCACATCGCCGGTGATCACTGCCACCGAACCCTCCCCGAGCCTCGTGAGGAACATCTTCATCTGCTCCTTCGTCGTGTTCTGGGCCTCGTCAAGTATGACGACGCAATTGTTCAGGCTCCGGCCACGCATGTAGGCGAGGGGCGCTATCTCTATCGTATGGTTGTCCTCCAGCCTGCGGACGACGTCGAAGGGTACCAGGGCTTCCATCGCGTCGTAGAGGGGCCGCAGGTAGGGACTGATCTTCTGGCCCAGGTCGCCAGGCAGGAAGCCCAGGTTCTCGCCGGCTTCCACCACGGGGCGCGTCAGCACGAGCTTGCGCCTGGCCTTTGACAATATCTCCCTGAGCGCCCACGCTACGGCCAGGTACGTCTTGCCGGTGCCGGCGGGACCGATGGCGATGCTGATGTCGTGGGTCGAAAGCCCGCGCAGGTAGAGGGCCTGGTTGGCGGTGCGGGGATAGACCTTGGAAAAAGCCCCGGGAACCTGGATCGCGGCTTCCCTGAAGCGGTCGGCGCACGATCGCTCGCCGGAGGCCTTGCCGGAGGCTACGCCCTCGGGCGTCAGGCTCGCGTGTATCGCCGTGATGAGGTCGGGAGACGCCGGCATGCCCTCGCCAATCGCTTCGAGCAGCTGACTGACCATCGACGAGAACAGCTCGCGTATGCACGAATCGGGGGACTCGAGGATGATCTCGTTGCCGCGCACGAAAACGGTGACGCCCAGAAGGCGCTCGAAAACGCGAAGATTGTAATCGTTGACGCCGCAGACGTCGGCAAGCAGCCTCGTGTCGTCCAGGGCGATGCCTACAGCTTCAGTCGGAATCACGTCTGTCCATCCTATAGTCGCCAAGGGAAAAAATCAAGGAACGCGGGGCGGGTACCGCTCATTTCCAGGAAACCGTGTCGCCGTCCCGTTTATAGACCGTTTTGATCTGTGAAACGGAGCGCCACGCAAGCGACAGCGAGAAACTTGGCTTGAAGATGTACTCGGTACCGTCAAGGACAGGCAGGGCGGAGAATGTCATCGCCAGGTCCCAGTCGTGGAGGTAATGCGTGGCGGTGGCCGACAGCGCCTTGAGCTTGAACAGCGACTCCCGCCGGTCCGCGCCGGTCGTATCGAAGAAGTTGAACGACTTGTACAGGTCGACGAAGGGATTCACCGGCTCGATCGGCACCGGGATATCGAACAGGCCGGGGTAGTAGCGCCACAGCGACGAATTCCTCGATGTCGAGGAGAAGGTGATGTCGAGGAACTGGTGCACCTTGAAGGTCAGTCCCATAACCAGGTTAAGGTACGAGTCGGTGAAGCGGAGGAAGCTCTGCTGGGCGCTGGCGTTGACGTCGATGCTCCAGGCTATGCGCCGCCGCCATGCCGGTGGCGGTTTCCAGCTGTTGACGAACGCCAGCTGGGCGGTGTTGACCCTGAAGGCGGCGGCGCTGGTCGAGGTCCATCCGGTACCGCTTACGAGCTTGTACGCGATGGCTTCTCTGGCGCTCAGCGAAGCGGTCAGGCCCTTCCAGGCCACGCTGCCCGTCAGCGACGTCGGGCTGCTCGATTCGATGTTCCATGCGAACGAGCCGGTCAGCGTCGGGCCCGGCGACGCGCCAAGCGTGAGGCTCGCGCTCAGGGGATCCCACGCGAACTCGGCTTCGGGCTGAGGCACCGAATATGCGGTGCCGACTGTCAGCGTGGCCCACGACGACTTGAGGCTTACGGTGCCCGAGTATCCTTCGAGTATGGGCGGAAGGTCGGCAGCGAGGGTGAGCGTCTGGGCATAACCCCAGGGCTTGAGGCCGAGCACGAGCGACAGCGCGTGGGCGCTGACCGTATCGTCGGTCCAGTCGGCCCAGCTGCTGCCGTAGGAAGCCTTTGAAGGATCGGTGGGGTAGAACGAGTCCATGGCCTCGAAGGCGTATTCGTACAGCAACGAAGACAGGCTGTAGCTGATGCTTGTCGGCGACCACAGCCAGGAGTCCTGGAACGGCGCGCTCGAAAGCTTGATAGTCGCCGAGACCTTGTCGTTGCGGTACTGGGCGTCCTGCCTGGCCCAGGTCGCGAGCAGCGACTCGCTCGCGTAGCTCGTGTCGGCGCTCACGCGCGGCCTGTCCTGGTACTGGTTGGAAACTGACAGGCTGGCTGACAGACCCAGGAGTCCATCGTACAGCGCCCCGGACAGCGAGAGTGTCCCGGCGTTCCTGACCGTCCGCGTCTCGTACAGCGCCGACCAATCGACAGCGGAAGGCTCCGCTCCCGTCCACGCGGTCGTCAGGAAGCGGCGCTTCCACGTGAAGGTCGGGCTGAGCGACCACGATACGGACGCCGACAGGGGCGCCCTGTCCAACCGCGCCTCAGGCGTGGCCAGAGCAGGCGCAGGGAATCCGGGCAAGGAATTCCCGGTTTCATAAACGGGCCTCTCCGCCGCTGTCCACGGCGTCTCGAGGTCCGGAAGCTCCGCGATCGCCGCATCCACGGCGTCGCCGCTTTTCGCCTCGGCATCGCTCCCCATTCCCGGGGCATCCGCGGAAGGTCCGGCGCCTGTCGGGACAACGGGCTTGGACGGAACCGCGGGGTACTTGTACAGCGTACCCGAAAGGCTGGCGGAAGCATCGAGGAGGGTCCATTCGTACGGCACGAAAAACTCGCTCGCCGGATTCGCGGCGAACAGCACGGGGTCTCCCGTCACGAGCCTGGGTACCGACGACCATGCCAGGGACGAGGTGAACCTTCCAAGCGACATCGAGGAAATCCATGGCGGCAGCGAAGCTGCCGGCACGCTGCCCGTCATGTTGACCGAATCGGTGAACGTTGAGATCTTCGATATCACCGCATCGTCGGTCTCCTGGTCGAGGAACTGGAGCCAGTTCATGTCCTCGCTGCGGTCCTTGAAGTCCCGGTTGAAGTAGACATCGCTGTAGAACGGCGACGTGAACGACAGCCTGACAGGCCCGATATCGACGCTCGAACTTGCGTCGAAGCCGAAACGGAAGGGCAGTTCGAGGCCGAAGAGATCGACAGGGTTCCAGACGCTCTGATAATCGCCGGCAGCGACAAAGGGCGTCCAGGTCGATCCATTCGATGAAAGGAATACGGAACGGGTCAATCCTATCCCGGCGAAGCCGGTGATCGACTTGAAGGGCCCGAACGATTCCTTCTTGGCTTCGACCGCGGCGAATCCGCCGAGACTGGAGTACAGGTCGACGATGACCTTGACGAAATCGCTCGTCGTGCCCGGTTTCTTTTCCCTCGTCGTCCGCAGGAAGACACCGTCCACTTTCCTCTCGTAGGCGTTCGTGCCGTCGGTGAGCCGGAGGAGGCTGATATCCTGTTTCTTCGGGGCCTTCTCGCCGAGCAGGTAAGTCGTGGTCTGCACGTAGCGGCCGAATCGCGCGTCGTAGCCGATGACGGGATGGAAGACTATCTCCTCGCCGGGATAGTAGAAGAACGGGAGGTACAGGAGCGGTATCTCGCCCACTGACAGCGTGGCATTGAGCATCGCCCACTCATTGCCGCCGAGTATCCATATCTTGGAGGCGCGGATCGAATAGTGGGGATGGTCGTCCTCGCAGGAGCTGACGACGCCGTCCTTGAAAACGAGTACGTCCGTGCCGCGCTTGACGATATCGTCGGCCCTGAAAAACAGCGTGTCCGCGTCTGCAGACGCGGCGTCCATAGACGCGGTGTCCGCAGACGACCCCTGCTTGCTTTCGCCATCGAGGAAGACGCCGCTCCAGTCGTCCATGTCAAGCTCGAGCGCCTCGCCCATGAACCAGTCGGTTCCGCTGGCGCGCTTCCGCTCGAAGACTATGTCGCCGCGGGCCGAGAGGATGCCGGCATCGCGGTTGACGACGACCTCGTCGGCGTCGATGGTCAGGGTTTCGCCGGTCTCGTCGTCCTTCACCGATATGGAGACCCGCCCGGTAAAATGTACCGTCGACTCGCCGTCTTCGGAGGCATGCAGGTATTCGGTACGGTCGGCGGACACGATGGTGATGGTCTTCGACGATGCCGCAGCGGGAGGAGGAGCCTGCACGCCGAAGTGGCTGTATAGCCTGTTCCGCAGTTCTTCCGCGCTGCCCGAGTCAAGCAGGCCAAGCCTGCGTACCCAGTCCACGAGGGCATACCAGTCCGAGGTGGCGATATCGAGCGCCAGCGTTGCCTGCACGAGGTCGGGCTCGGGGTCTGGTTCGGCCGCGGATTCAGCCGCGGCGGGAACATCTTCGGAGACGACCGCATCTTCTGCATGGAGACCGAGTGGCCCGATTGCCGCGCTGAGGACTATAACTGCAATCAGCGCCATGGGCTGGGCGGCTTGTGCCGGTCGTCGTGCCATACCGCCACGTATGATAGAGTGAATGACACAGGCGGTAAAGCCCGCAATCGCGGACCCGTAGGGCTGCGATTGCGGGCCGTCGTTCGACCTGACTCGCTGCCGCTCGCAGGTCAACGACGGCCGCGGGGGGG
>CAZNXK010000062.1:0-602 GCA_964576835.1 uncultured Treponemataceae bacterium
AAGTCGCCGCGGTCGACGAGAACCGGCCCGTCGAGGCCGTCATCCGCCTGACCCGCCGTTCCGGCCGCGCCCGGCTCACGTATCGGTATCAGGCGGTCGAGGTATGGCCGCCGCTTGCCGGCCTCGTCGTCGCGCTTGACTAGTACCTTCGCTGCTATGGCCTTCTCGATGGCGCGGTCGGGCCTGAAGCGCAGGCGGAAGCCGTGCCCGCTCGATCTCCGGCGCGGGGTAAAAGGCTCCGATTCGCTGTCAGCCGTTCCCACCGCTGTATCGTTCACGATGTGGGTTACGGGTCCGGCGGTGCTTCCTTAGAGTATCGGCCCCTGTCGGCAACGACTCGACGACAGCTTGATTTTCAGTAGTATCTGGCTTGATATACCATGTATCCACCTTGATACGAAGTGTATGTGCCTTGATGCGCGGAATATGTGGCTTGATACGATCGGTAGTCATCCTATACGCTGGGCCGCTAAGTGAAAAGAAATGCGAACCGTTCTGGCGTTGTCGCTGCTGCTTTCTCCAATACTCGCGTCTGGCCAGGCATACTCAAGCGCTGCTGGAGCGATGAGAAGATAGAAGGCTGAATCAGGAATGCGGGTCCG